>NZ_QTPV01000013.1:0-158517 GCF_003857985.1 Burkholderia sp. Bp9090 | reverse complement strand
ATCTCGGGTGCGATCCAGCATCTGGCCGGCATGAAGGATTCGAAGGTGATCGTCGCGATCAACAAGGATCCGGAAGCACCGATCTTCAGCGTGGCCGACTACGGCCTCGTCGGCGATCTGTTCGCGCTCGTGCCGGAGCTCGTGAACGAGCTGGGCTGACGCTGCGTGACTTGATGCTTCGGCAGCAAGTCGTACGACAAGGGGCGCGATGAGCGCCCCTTTTTTTGTGCAATGGCAGAAGGGGCGGGGACGCATCTGTCTTCGATGCAGCGCATCGCCATCGCACCATGCCGTACGGAACAGTTTTTGTGCGAGCAGATTGGATCGAAGCATCGATCGCCGGAGCGAAGGGGCAACGCGCGTGCGCGTTGACGCAAGCCCCTTTCCGAGCCGGTATCGCATGCGCTGAAACGAAAAAGGCGCCCTGACGGGCGCCTTCTCCACTGATACCGACCGGCCTGCGTCGCCGCGGGCCGTCCCGACTTATGCGTATGCCGGGCGCGTCTGGCCGGCCACGTCCTTCAGGTAGCGATGCACCGACAGGTCGTCGGCCTGGATCGCCGGCTTCTTGCCCGAGATCAGGTCGGCGAGCAACTGGCCCGATCCGCACGACATCGTCCAGCCGAGCGTGCCGTGGCCGGTGTTCAGGAACAGGTTCGAGACCGGCGTGCGGCCGACGATCGGCGTGCCGTCCGGCGTCATCGGGCGCAGGCCCGTCCAGAAGGTTGCCTTCGACGTGTCGCCGCCGCCCGGGAACAGGTCGTTCACGCACATTTCCAGCGTTTCGCGGCGCGCTGCGCGCAGGTTCTTGTCGAAACCGACGATCTCCGCCATGCCGCCGACACGGATGCGCTGGTCGAAACGCGTGATCGCGATCTTGTAGGTTTCGTCGAGCACCGTCGACACGGGTGCGGCCGCCTCATCGACGATCGGCGCGGTGATCGAATAGCCCTTCAGCGGATAGACCGGAATCTTCATCAGGTTCGAGACGAAGCGGGTCGAGTACGAGCCGAGCGCGACGACGTACGCATCCGCACGCACCGTCTCGCTGCCGCACTGCACGCCGGCGATCTTGCCGCCCGCGATCGCGAGCGCGTCGATCGGCGTGTTGTAGCGGAACTTCACGCCGAGCGATTCCGCGAGCGCCGCGAGGCGCGTCGTGAACAGCTGGCAGTCGCCCGTTTCGTCGCCGGGCAGGCGCAGGCCGCCGGTCAGCTTGTGCGACACGGCGGCGAGCGCCGGTTCGGCATTTTTCAGTTCGGCCGGCGACAGCAGTTCGAACGGCACGTTCGCTTCCTGCAGCACCGCGATGTCCTTCGCCGCGCCATCGAGTTGCTGTTGCGTGCGGAACAGTTGCAGCGTGCCGCCCGTGCGCCCTTCGTACTCGATGCCCGTGTCGGCGCGCAGCGCCTGCAGGCAATCGCGGCTGTATTCGGCAAGGCGGACCATGCGGCCCTTGTTGACCGCATAGCGCTCGGCCGTGCAGTTGCGCAGCATCTGCCACATCCACTGGAGCTGGAAGCGCGTGCCGTCGAGGCGGATCGCGAGCGGCGCGTGCTTCTCGAACATCCACTTGACGGCCTTCAGCGGCACGCCGGGCGCGGCCCACGGCGCCGCATAGCCGGGCGAGATCTGACCTGCGTTTGCGAAGCTCGTCTCGAGCGCCGGGCCGGCTTCCCGGTCGATCACCGTGACTTCATGACCGGCGCGCGCGAGGTAATACGCGCTTGCCACGCCCACCACACCGCTGCCCAGAATGACGACTCGCATAGCTGCTCCAGATGGAAGGGATCAGGTCGAGGCCGGGCGCACCTGCGTCTCCGTGTAACCTCTAGCTGATCTAGTTTTTTGCGCTATGGTATTGTCGAATGTGTAGGTTTTGTTATCGTATTTTTCAGGTTTTCAGCATAAACAAATGAGAACGCAACGCCAGCCAGTACGCTCGCTCGACAAGCTCGACCGGCGCATCCTGAAACTGCTCCAGGACGACGGCCGGATGGCGATGAAGGACCTCGCGGAACAGGTCGGACTGACCGTCACGCCGTGCATCGAGCGCGTGCGGCGCATGGAGCGCGACGGCGTGATCACCGGCTACCACGCACGCGTCGATCCTCACCAGCTGGATGCCGCGCTGCTGGTGTTCGTCGAGATCACGCTCGGTCACAAGGGCGGCAACATGTTCGAGCAGTTCCGCCGCGAAGTGATGAAGATCGACGAGGTGCTCGAATGTCATCTCGTGTCCGGCGACTTCGATTACCTGATCAAGGCGCGGATCGGCGAAATGGCCGACTATCGCAAGCTGCTCGGCGACATCCTGCTGCAACTTCCCGGCGCGGTGCAGTCGAAGAGCTATGTCGTGATGGAGGAAATCAAGGAGACGCTGACGATTTCGGTCGGCGAATGAGCGCGGCGGGGGCCCGCTGCCGGCTCCGCTATCTCGCCCTTGGCATGCTGCACCCAATACTGTATAAATATACAGTATTGGGTGCAGGCGAATGGGTGAGCACATGGACGGTCGATCCGACAACGAATTTCCGATAGCGCCGCCGGCGCCCCGCAAGGGGCGCGGTGCGGTCGACAATCTCCAGGGGCGGTACGAAACGGCGCTGCGCGAAGCGGTCGACGACGGCTGGACGCACGAATCGGACGACGCCGATCTGCCTGCTCCGCTGCGCACCCAGGTGTTCGAGGAGCGCGCAAAGAGCATCCTGACGCACAACCAGTCGCCGGACATTCCGTTCAGCGTGTCGCTCAATCCGTATCGCGGCTGCGAGCATGGCTGCATCTACTGCTTCGCACGGCCGACCCATAGCTATCTCGGCCTGTCGCCGGGGCTCGATTTCGAGAGTCGCATCTACGCGAAGGTCAACGCGGCCGAACTGCTCGAGCGCGAGATTTCGCGCAAGCGCTACGTGCCGGAGCCGATCGCGCTCGGCGTCAACACCGATGCATACCAGCCCGTCGAGCGCGATCTGCGCATCACGCGCAGCGTGATCCAGGTGATGCACGATTACGGGCTGCCGTTCGCCGCGATCACGAAATCGTCGCTGATCGAGCGCGATCTGGATCTGCTGGCCCCGATGGCCGAGCGCGGGCAGGTGATGGCCGCAGTCACGATCACGACGCTCGACGCCGATCTCGCGCGCACGCTCGAGCCGCGTGCGGCGACTCCGGCGCGCCGGCTGCGTACGATCCGCGCACTGCGCGACGCGGGCGTGCCGGTGGGTGTGAGCATTGCACCGATGATCCCGTTCGTCACCGAGCCGGACATGGAGCGTGTGCTGGAAGCCTGTGCGGAAGCCGGCGCGACGCACGCGAGCTACATCATCCTGCGGCTGCCGTGGGAGGTCGCGCCACTGTTCAAGAACTGGCTTGCCGCGCATTTCCCCGATCGAGCGGAGCGCGTGATGAATCGCGTGCGCGACATGCGCGGCGGGAAGGACTACGACTCGGATTTCTCGAAACGGATGAAGGGCGAGGGGATCTGGGCCGACCTGTTGCGGCAGCGTTTCCGTCAGGCCGTGAAGCGGCTCGGGTTGAACGAGCGCAGGAACGGCATTCTGGATCTGTCGCAGTTTCGCGGTGCGCCGGCGGCCGGGGCGGCCGCGCAGCGCGCGTTGGCGGGCGCAACTGGCGCGAACTCGCGCGACGACGTGCAGTTGAGTCTGTTCTGACCGACCCGCGTCGGCAGCTTATTGCGAGATTTGCTTCGCCGCTTCGACTTGCGACTCGAAATACGTCTGGAACGACAGCGCGAGCGCGGTCATCAGCAGGAACGCGCCAATCAGCAGCGAGAAGATCACGATGAAGATCACCGTCCAGCCTGACCGGCTGTGCTTGCCCGTGTCGGCATTGAATTGCGCGTCCCATTTCTCGTCGGGGCGCAGGCCGTAGACGAGCGCGGCGAGGAACGCGGCCAGCAGCGAGATCGCACCCGGCACGGCGAGCCACCAGCCGAGGCCGGCACTGCGCTGGGTCGCGGCGAGCAGCAGGAAACCCGGGATCCCGACGATCGTCGCGAGCAGGTGCGCCCAGCCGTACACGTCGCGCAAGCCGTACAGGTAGAAGCGGTGCGCGCCGAGCGAACCGAACAGGAACGCGAGGGCGGCGGTGAGCGTCTTGGAGCGGAAGCGGCGGGGCGATGCGGTGCTGCTGGACATGGGTGGCGGCGGATTATCGGTGGCATGGGCGGCCGGCAGGCCGGCGCAGGGCGCTCGGGCCCGGCACGCATTCTACGATGCCCGGTCGGGGCCGGTCACCCCTCGGCTGCGTCAAGGTGCCGCATAGGTGACACGGTAGATGACGCCCGCGTAGTCGTCGCTGACGAGCAGCGAGCCGTCCGGTAGCGGCAGTACGTCGGCCGGGCGTCCCCACACGCTGCCGTCCGCGCGCAGCCAGCCCGTGATGAACGGCGTCTGGCGCGTATGACTGCCGTCGGCCGACACGACAGCGCGCATCACGCGGTAGCCGACCTTCGTGCTGCGATTCCACGAACCGTGCTCGGCAATGAAGATGTTGTTGCGATACGACGCCGGAAACATCGGCCCCGTATAGAAGCGCATGCCGAGCGCCGCGACGTGCGCGCCGAGTTTCAGCGCGGGCGGCGCGTAGCGCCGGCACACGTCGGGGCTCCCGAATTCGGGGTCGGGCGTGCCGCCGCCATGGCAGTACGGGAAGCCGAAATCGAGGCCCGCGCGCGGCGCACGGTTCAGCTTGTCGTCGGGCACGTCGTCGCCCATCATGTCGCGCCCGTTGTCGGTGAACCATAGCTCGCCCGAATCGGGGTGCCACGCGAAGCCGACGGTATTGCGCACGCCGCGGGCAAATACTTCGCGGTTGCTGCCGTCGGCGTGCATGCGTGCGATGATCGCATATCGGCTGCGATCGGCGAGGCAGACGTTGCACGGTGCGCCGACCGGCACGTAGAGCTTGCCGTCGGGGCCGAACGCGATGAATTTCCAGCCGTGATGATGATCGGTCGGCAGCGCGTCCGTCACGACCGCCGGCGCGGGCGGCCTGGCGAGCCGGTCGTCGATGTGGTCGAGGCGCAGGATGCGCGACACGGCGGAGATATAGAGGGCGCCGTCGCGATATGCGACGCCGACGGGCGTGTCGAGCCCCGACGCGATTACATGGCGGGCAGTGATCCGGCCCTCCTGCATCACGAAGGCATGCACGCGGCCTTCCTGCGAGCCGACATACAGGATGCCGCGCGGCGACCACGCCATTTCACGCGCGGTCGGCACGGCATTGGTCAGCACGTCGACATGGAAGCCGGGCGGCACGACGAGTTCGTCCACCGGTGGCGCGGCGCAAGCCGCGGCGGATGCGAAACAGGTGACGAGGCCGGTCAGCAAGCCTGCGAGGCGGTGCTGCGCGCGGCGCGCCGGGGTGACGCGAAATAGCGGCATGGCGGCGGGAAGCGTCGTGGACGCGACGATTGTATGCCCGGCGAACAGGGCGTCTGCGGAATTTTTGCGCGTAAGTGTTTGTTGTGGCTTTGGTTTCCGGCTATAATCGCACGTTTCAGTAGTTTCGAACCCGGTTTTCCCGAAGGATTTCATATGGTTATCATCCGTCTGGCTCGCGGCGGCTCGAAGAAGCGCCCGTTCTACAACATCGTTGCTACCGATTCGCGCAACCGTCGTGACGGCCGCTTCATCGAGCGCGTCGGCTTCTACAACCCGGTCGCTACGAAGGGCGAATCGCTGCGTATCGCTCAGGACCGCCTGACGTACTGGCAAGGCGTTGGCGCGCAGCTGTCGCCGACCGTCCAGCGTCTCGTGAAGGAAGCGCAAAAGGCGCAACCGGCTGCCTAACATGGCGCGGTGTGCCGGTCGTGCCGGCTGCAAGGAGCATTGATGTCCGGTCACGATTCCGGTAACGCAAGGCGCGGGCGAGCGTCGTTTGGCGCATTCGTCCGCAAGCCGGTCGAGCGCGACACTGTCGCGAGCGCCGGTACGGCTGCCGAGCAGGGCAGTCTTGAAGCGGTGCAAGCCTGGCCCGACGATGCTGTCGAGGTCGGGGCAGTAGTCGACGCCTACGGCCTGAAAGGCTGGGTCAAGGTGGCGACGCATGCCGACGCCGGTCGCGGCGGCGATGCGCTGCTCACGGCGCGCCGCTGGTGGCTGGAACGGGGTGGGGAGCGGTTGTCCGCTCGCATCCTGCAGTCGAAGACGCACGGCGACACGGTCGTCGCGCATACCGCGGGTGTCAGCGACCGCGATGCCGCACTGGCTTTGCGCGGCTTTCGCGTGTTCGTGCGCCGGGAAGATTTCCCGGCATTGGCCGCGGACGAATTCTATTGGGTCGACCTGATCGGCCTCGAGGTCGTCAACGAGCAATCGGTGGCGCTCGGGACGGTGAGCGGGATGATCGACAACGGCGTGCATTCGATCATGCGCGTCGAGTATCCGGCAGTCGGCAAGGATGGTCGGCCGACCACCGACGAGCGGCTGATTCCGTTCGTCGGCGTCTACGTCAAGACGGTGGATCAGGCGGCACGTCGCATCGTCGTCGACTGGGAAGCCGATTACTAATGAACCAGGTTACGGAGAGCGCGGTGCAGTTCGACGTCGTCACGCTCTTTCCCGAAATGTTCCGCGCGCTGACCGACTGGGGAATCACCAGCCGGGCCGTGAAGCAGGAGCGCTTCGGGCTGCGCACCTGGAATCCGCGTGATTTCACGACGGACAACTACCGCACGGTCGACGATCGTCCGTACGGCGGCGGTCCGGGCATGGTGATGCTGGCCAGGCCGCTCGAGGCCGCGATCGGTGCTGCGAAAGCCGCGCAGGCGGAGCAGGGCGTCGCGAGCACGCGGGTGGTGATGATGTCGCCGCAAGGTGCGCCGTTCACGCACGAACGTGCGGTGCGGATGGCGCAGGAGCCCGGTGTCATCGTGCTGTGCGGTCGCTACGAGGCGATCGATCAGCGTCTGCTCGACCGTTGTGTCGACGAGGAAATCAGCCTCGGCGATTTCGTTCTGTCCGGCGGCGAACTGCCGGCGATGGCGATGATGGATGCCGTCGTGCGCCTGTTGCCCGGCGTGCTGAACGATGCGCAGTCGGCCGTGCAGGACAGCTTCGCCGACGGGCTGCTCGATTGCCCGCATTACACGCGCCCCGAGGAATACGAGGGAATGCGTGTGCCGGACGTGCTGCTCGGCGGGCATCATGCCGAGATCGAGAAGTGGCGGCGGCAGGAAGCATTGAAGAATACGTTGCGGAAGCGGCCGGACCTGATCGTCCGGGCGCGCCGCGAGAAGTTGCTGAGTCGTGCCGACGAGGCGTGGCTTGCGAACCTCGCACGCGAAGCGAAGAACGCCTCCTGAGGCGGCGTCGCGGACGGGAAATGGCGGTGCCGTGCATGTGTGTGCGGTGCCTGATGTGAATCCATCCTCTATCGGGGCCAGGCCTGGAAACGGGCGGGTGCAAACGCCGACAAGATGGCATAAGGAGTCAGTAATGAATCTGATCGCAAAACTTGAGCAGGAAGAGATCGAGCGCGCGCTCGCCGGCAAGACGATCCCCGATTTCGCCCCGGGCGACACGGTGATCGTGAACGTGAACGTGGTTGAAGGTAACCGCAAGCGCGTTCAGGCTTACGAAGGCGTCGTGATCGCGATTCGCAACCGCGGCCTGAACTCGAACTTCATCGTCCGCAAGATCTCGTCGGGCGAAGGCGTCGAGCGTACGTTCCAGACGTACTCGCCGCTGCTGGCGAGCATCGTCGTGAAGCGTCGCGGTGATGTGCGTCGTGCGAAGCTGTACTACCTGCGCGAGCGTTCGGGCAAGTCGGCTCGTATCAAGGAAAAGCTGGTGTCGAAGGATCGCGCCGCAGCAGCTTCCCAAGAGTAAGAGCTGTAAGGAAAAAGCACCCACCCGGGTGCTTTTTTCATTCTGGCGCGACAATATGCTCGTTATGTCACGAACACGAGAGCCCCATTGAATCGCCGCCCCATTATTGATCCCGAAGTGCTGCCGGTTGAAGGCACCGGCGCGGGCCTGCCGTCGATCGAGTCCCGCCTGATGACGCCGCCCGGGCTGCGCGAGCGTTTTGCGCGCACGCTCGAATGGAGCGTCGAGCCCGGCGAGGCGCGGCTGCAGGAGGGCGTCGACCCGCGCAGCGCCGCCGTCCTCATCCCGCTCGTCGTTCGCGAGAGCGGCCTCACCGTGCTGCTGACCCAGCGCGCCGATCACCTGAACGACCATGCCGGGCAGATCAGCTTCCCCGGCGGCCGTCGCGAGCCGTTCGATCGCGATGCGACGGCAACCGCGTTGCGCGAGGCGAAGGAAGAAATCGGACTGGCCGCCGAGCCGGTGGAGATTCTCGGTGCGCTGCCCGACTACCTGACGGGGACCGGTTTCTGCGTGACGCCCGTCGTGGCGCTCGTGCATCCGCCGTTCACCGTGCAGGCCGACACGTTCGAAGTCGCCGAGATTTTCGAGGTGCCGCTCGCGTTCCTGATGAGCCCCGCGAACCACCAGGTGCGCGTGTTCCGCTGGGAAGGCGGCGAGCGTCGTTTTTTTGCGATGCCCTATCCCAGTGGCGAATCAGCCGGGCATTACTTCATCTGGGGCGCAACTGCCGGCATGTTGCGCAATCTCTACCGCTTTTTGGCAGCCGGCTGACCTCCCGCGCTGTGTGGCGCGCGCGGCCGGCCGCCGGGCGATCGCATCGTCAGCCATGCGTCGCTTACGCTGTGCTATCGTTATGCAAAAAATGACATAACTCCGAAGACGGCGCACGCATGACTTTCTTTTCGGTTCTCCTCGCTCTCATCATCGAACAGGTCCGCGCGTTGTCGCCGAGCAATCCGGTGTTCGCGCTGTTCCAGTTTCACGCGGAAACCGTCGCGCATGGCCTCGACGCCGGCAAGCAAAAGCATGGCGTGCTCGCATGGCTCGCGGTCGTGCTGCCGTGGGTGTTGATCGTCGCGCTGATCTACTTCCTGCTGTACAAGGTGAGCTTCGTGCTGGCGTTCATCTGGAACGTCGCCGTCGTGTATTTCACGCTCGGTTTTCGCCAGTTCAGCCACTACTTCACCGATATCCATCTCGCGCTCAACAACGACGACGTGCCGCGCGCGCGTGAAATCCTGCACGAGTGGACGGGCCTCGACACGGTCGACATGCCGGTCGGCGAAATCGTCCGTCATACGCTGATTCATGCGGTCGTTGCGTCGCATCGTCACGTGTTCGGCGTGTTCTTCTGGTACGTGCTGCCGATCGGTCCGGCCGGCGCCGTGCTGTACCGCATCTCCGAATATCTCGCGCGCAGCTGGTCGACGCCGGGCGACGATCGCACGGCCGCGTTCTCGACGTTCGCGCAGCGCGCGTTCTTCGTGATCGACTGGATTCCGTCGCGGCTGACCGCGCTCGGTTTCGCGATCGTCGGCAACTTCGAGGATGCAATCTACGCGTGGCGCAATCACACGCGTCAGTGGCCCGACCCGAACGACGGCGTGCTGCTCGCGGCCGGTAGCGGCGCGCTCGGCGCGCGCCTCGCGGGGCCGCTCGCGGAACCATCGAGCCTCGACGCGCTGGCGGTCGGCGACAGCGGTCCGTTGACGGTCGGTGACGATTGCACGCCGCGCACGCTGCAGTCCGCAGTCGGCCTGGTGTGGCGCGCCGTGATCCTGTGGATGATCCTGCTGTTGATGCTGACGCTGGCCGTCTGGGTATCGTGACGCGGCAGCGCAGTGCGCGATGAAACGAAAAGGCCGGCTTCATGCCGGCCTTTTTGCTGTGCGTCGGGCCAGTCGCTCAGTCGTCGAGCGGATCGCGTATGGCGCCACATTGCCAGCAGGCGGTGAACTGGGCCTCGAGCGCCTCGCCGCACTGACGGCAGCGCCACGGCGCGGCGCCGGCCGACGGGCCGTGTGACGCGGCATCGAGAAGCCGCCGCGCGAGCGCATCGTCGCGCTCGTCGTCGAGCCACAGCTCGGGCGTGCACGCGTCGGCGGGCAGGCCGCCGAGCGCACCGGTCGCGTAGCAGTTGTGCAACTCGCAGCCGATGCCGGCCACCTGCAGCACGTTCGCCCAATGCTGCGCGGTGGCGAGATCGGGGGCCTTGAAACGCATCGCGGCTCCTGTCGGTGAAGGCCGGGCGGGGCACCGGCCGCCTTCTGCCCGCCGCGCGGTCAGCGGACGATCTGGCTTGCCTCGTGCACGAGCTGCGCGTAAAGCGCATGCCTCGACGGTGCAATTCGGCCGTCGGCGACGGCCTCGAGAATCGCGCAGCCCGGCTCGTGCAGATGATGGCAATTATAGAAACGGCAGTCCGCGAGCAGCGGGCGGAATTCCGGGAACGCGCGCTCGAGGCGGCCTTCCGTCAGGTGGTAGAGGCCGAATTCCTGGAAACCCGGCGAATCGATCAGCGCGCCGCCGCCGTCGAGCGGGTAGAGGCGCGTGAACGTCGTCGTGTGGCGGCCGCTGTTGAGCGCGGCCGAGATTTCGCGGGTCGCGGCCTCGGCATCGGGCACGAGCAGGTTCACGAGCGTCGACTTGCCCATCCCGGACTGGCCGAGCAGGATGGTCGAATGGCCGGCCAGATGCGGCATCAGCTGCGCACGCGCATCGTCGGGCGCGCCCTTCACCGACAGCTCGAGCACGTCGTAGCCGAGCGCGCGGTAGGGCGCGAGGCGCTCGCGGGCGACCGGCAGCGCGGCCTCGACGTCGATCTTGTTCAGCACGACGAGCGGCTTCAGTTCGTTCGCTTCGGCCGCGATCAGTGCGCGACCGAGCAGGTCCTCGCTGAAATAGGGCTCGGTCGCGAGCACGATCAGCAGCTGGTCGAGGTTGGCCGCGAACAGCTTCGACTTGAACTGGTCGGAGCGGTACAGCAGGTTGCGCCGCTCGCCGATCTCGACGATCACGCCCTGGTCGGCCGACGCCTGCTCGTATACGACGCGGTCGCCGACCGCGATCTCGCTTTTCTTGCCGCGCGGGAAGCACTGCAGCATCGGGCCGCCGTCGTCGGGCGCGACGATGTAGTGGCGGCCGTGCGCCGCGATCACGCGGCCTTCGACACGCGGCGCGCCCGACGCGCGCGGGGCCGGCTTGCGGGAGGTCGGCCGGCTCATGCGTGCTGCATCAGGCGGTCGATCCGCTGCGACGCGGGCGGATGCGAGTAGTAGAAGGCCGTGTAGACGGGGTCCGGCGTGAGCGTCGACGCGTTGTCCTCATAAAGCTTCACGAGCGCGCTGACGAGATCGTGCGCGTCGGTCTGGCTGGCCGCGAACGCGTCGGCCTCGAATTCGTGCTTGCGCGACGTCAGGCTGCTGAACGGAGTTGCAAAGAACAGGAACACGGGGATCGCGAGGAAGAACAGCACGAGCGCGGCGCCCGCGTTGCTCGTGTCGAGCGACGGCGTGACGCCGAGCCCCGTATAGAACCAGGTGCGCTGCGCGAGCCAGCCGAGCAGCGCGAGCAGCACGAGGCTCAGCACGAACGACACGAGCATCCGCTTCATCACGTGGCGGCGCTTGAAGTGGCCGAGCTCGTGCGCGAGCACGGCCTCGATTTCCTGGCCCGTCAGCCGCGCGAGCAGCGTGTCGAAGAAGACAATCCGCTTCGATGCGCCGAAGCCCGTGAAGTACGCGTTGCCGTGCGCGGAACGGCGGCTACCGTCCATCACGAACAGGCCCTTCGCCGCGAAGCCGCACCGTTTCATCAGCAACTCGATGCGCGTGCGCAGCGCTTCGTCCTTCAGCGGTTCGAACTTGTTGAAGATCGGTGCGATGAAGGTCGGATAGATCAGCAGCACGAGCATCTGGAACGCGACCCAGACGATCCAGGTCCACAGCCACCACAGGCTGCCGGCCTGGTTCATCAGCCACAGCACGACGAACAGCAGCGGCAGGCCGAGCACGGCGCCGAGCAGCGTGTTCTTCAGCATGTCGGTGAAGAACAGGCGCTTGGTCATCCGGTTGAAGCCGAACCGCTGCTCGATCCCGAACTGGCGGTAATACTCGAACGGCACGTCGATTACGCTCGTGATCGCGAGCACGGCGGCGACGAGCGCGACCTGCTGCCCGTAGCCGCGGCCGAACCAGCCCGTCAGCAGCGTGTCGAGGGCGCCGACGCCACCCAGCAGCGTGAGGCCGACCAGCACGGCCGCGCTGACGACGATCTCGAACATCGCCAGCCGGGTGCGCTCGACCGTGTAGTCGGCCGCACGCTGATGGGCGGTCAATGGAATGGTGGCGCTGAACTGCGCGGGCACGCTGTTGCGATGTGCGGCGACGAAGCGGATCTGCCGCGACGCGAGCCACAGCTTGGTGACGACCATCGCGAGCACGGCGATCGCGAACAGCAGGGTGAACGAAAAGGGTGACATCGAAGGCGCCAAAGGGTTCTATGCGAGAATTATATGTTCTTGCGGACCGGGCCCGCTCACGCGATGCCGGCCGCCCGGGCGGCGCCATGCGCCGTCCGCCATTTTCCAGGATGACTCATGACCGATACCGCCGCTTCCGCCAGCCAGTCCGCGCTCGTGCGCAACGAGTTGAACCTCGTCTGGCTCGACATGGAGATGACCGGCCTCGACCCGGATAACGACCGCATCATCGAAATCGCGGTCGTCGTGACCAACTCGACGCTCGACATCGCGGTGGAAGGCCCCGTGTTCGCGATCCACCAGAGCGACGAAACGCTCGCGAAGATGGACGACTGGAACAAGTCGACGCACGGCCGTTCGGGGCTGATCGACCGCGTGCGCGCGTCGACCGTGACCGAGGCGGACGCCGCCGCGCAGTTGCAGGCGTTCCTCTCGCAGTACGTGTCGCCCGGCAAGTCGCCGATGTGCGGCAACTCGATCTGCCAGGATCGCCGCTTCATGGCGCGCTGGATGCCGGAATTCGAACGATTCTTCCACTACCGCAACCTGGACGTCAGCACGCTCAAGGAGCTGTGCCGCCGCTGGCAGCCGGCGATCTACAAGGGCTTCCAGAAGCGTGCGATGCACACGGCGCTCGCGGACATCCACGAGTCGATCGACGAACTGAAGTACTACCGCGAGCATTTCCTGATTCCGGCCGCGTCGGCGCCGGCAGGCGAGTCCGCGCCGGCCGCCTGAGCGGGCCGGCACGCGCTCAGCGTGGCGCGCGCTGCGCGCTCTTCGGCCGGAACGCCGCGACCACCGTGGCGTCGGTCTCGATGTACGGGCCGCCGATCAGGTCGATGCAGTAGGGCACCGCCGCGAAAATGCCGGGCACGGTCGACTTGCCGTCGGCGTCGCGCAGCCCTTCGAGCGTTTCCCGGATCGACTTCGGCTGGCCGGGCAGGTTGATGATCAGCGCCGCGTGGTCGGCCGTCTCGCGAATCACCGCGACCTGCCGCGACAGGATCGCGGTCGGCACGAAATTCAGGCTGATCTGCCGCATCTGTTCGCCGAATCCCGGCATTTCCTTCGTCGCCACGGCCAGCGTGGCTTCCGGCGTCACGTCGCGCCGCGCCGGGCCGGTGCCGCCCGTCGTCAGCACCAGATCGCAGCCGGCGACGTCGACGAGTTCGGCCAGCGTGGCGGAGATCGTCGGCGCGTCGTCCTGGATCAGCCGGGTTTCGGCGCGCCATGGCGAGCGCAGCGCGCCGGCGAGCCATTCCTGGAGTGCCGGGATGCCCTTGTCCTCGTAGATGCCCGTGCTGGCGCGGTCGCTGATCGACACGAGGCCGACCACGAGTTCGTCCGGGTGGTTACGCTTCGTCGTCATGGTCGTCTCCGGCGTCGTCCGGCGCTTCGTCTGCCTCCGCCTCGTCGGTGCCGCTGGCGGTCTTGATCCACTGGAACAGCTCGCGGAAATAGCGCGGCGGCTTGCCTTGCTGCGCTTCCTTGCGCGCGTTGCGGATCAGCGTGCGGCCTTCCTGGATGTCGGCTTCGGGGTGCTGGCGGAGGAACTCGGTCAGCGCGTCGTCGTTCGCGAGCAGCTGGTCGCGCGTACGCTCGATCCAGTGCAGGCGGGCGGTCGCGGCCTTGTTCACGCCTCGCTGGGCGTCGAGCGCGGTGCGCAGCGCGGCCGTTTCGTCGTCGGTCAGCGAGCGCATCACGCGGCCGACGTACTGGAGCTGGCGGCGCTTGCCTTCGTGGTCGGTGATCCGGCGTGCCTCGCGCACGGCGTCCGCGAGGTCCTCGGGCATCGGCATGCGCTTGAGCGCGTCCTTCGGCAGGTCGACCAGGGCCTGGCCGAGCTCCTGCAGCGCGTGCATCTCGCGTTTCAACTGGGATTTGCTGGGGCGATCGTAGCCATTGCCGGCGTCGTCGTCGGCGTGCTCGATCGGCTGGATTCGGGTTTTGCGTGTCATGGGCGGCATTGTATCGCGGCGCGGACGCCCCAAGCTTGTCGGTATATGGCCCCGGACCTTGCTATGATCGCGGGATACGCAACATTTTGACCATGCGGGCGGATCGCCCGCCACCGGATAACACGACGATGGCAGCCAATCTCGACGTACAAGCGCGCTATTTCCCGCACACGCAGGACCAGCTCAAAGAAATTGCCTCGGACATCCTTCGCCATGCGAAGGCGCTCGGCGCGACGGACGCCGCGACCGAAATCTCCGAAGGCGACGGCCTGTCGGTGTCGGTGCGCCGCGGCGAGGTCGAGACGATCGAACACAACCGCGACAAGATGGTCGGCGTGACGGTGTTCATCGGCAAGAAGCGCGGCAACGCGAGCACGTCGGATTTCTCGCCGGCCGCGATCAAGGATACCGTCGCCGCCGCGTACAACATCGCGCGCTTCACGGCCGAGGACGACGCGGCCGGCCTCGCCGAGGCCGAACTGCTCGAAACCGACCCGCGCGACCTCGACCTCTATCACCCGTGGGCGCTGACGGCCGACGAGGCCGTCGAGCTCGCCCGCCGCGCGGAAGACGCCGCGTTCGCGGTCAGCCCGCAGATCCGCAACTCGGAAGGCGCGAGCGTGTCGGCGCAGCATTCGCAGTTCGTGCTCGCGACGTCGCGCGGTTTCCTCGCCGGCTACCCGTACTCGCGCCACTACATCGCGTGCGCGCCGATCGCGGGCACCGGCCGCCACATGCAGCGCGACGACTGGTATTCGTCGAAGCGCAGCGCGGTCGATCTCGCGGCGCCGGAAGCCGTCGGGCGCTATGCGGCCGAGCGTGCGCTGGCGCGGATGGGCGCGCGCCGTCTCGACACCCGCAAGGTGCCCGTGCTGTTCGAGGCACCGCTCGCGGCCGGCCTGCTCGGCGCATTCGTGCAGGCCGTCAGCGGCGGCGCGCTGTACCGCAAGACGTCGTTCCTCGTCGACAGCCTCGGCAAGCCGGTGTTCGCACCGCACGTGCAGGTCGTCGAGGATCCGCACGTGCCGCGCGCGATGGGCAGCGCGCCGTTCGACGAGGAAGGCGTGCGCACGCGTGCGCGCAGCGTCGTCAACGACGGTGTCGTCGAAGGCTACTTCCTGTCGACCTATTCGGCACGCAAGCTCGGCACGCAGACCACCGGCAACGCGGGCGGCTCGCACAACCTCGCGCTGCGCAGCTCGAACACGCAGCCGGGCGACGATTTCGACGCGATGCTGAAGAAGCTCGGCACGGGCCTGCTGCTGACCGAGCTGATGGGACAGGGCGTGAACTACGTGACCGGCGACTATTCACGCGGCGCGGCCGGCTTCTGGGTCGAGAACGGCGTGATCCAGTATCCGGTCGAGGAAATCACCGTCGCGAGCACGCTGCAGGAGATGTTCCGGCATATCGTCGCGATCGGCGCGGATTCGATCGTGCGCGGTACGAAGGAAACGGGCTCGGTGCTGATCGAGCAGATGACGATCGCCGGGCAGTAAGCGGCGCGGCATCGGCCGCCAGGAAACGAAAAGCCCGACCGGTGTTCATGAGCCGGTCGGGCTTTTTTGTCGCGTGCCGCGTGCCGAGTGTCAGCCGCGCTTGCGCTCGTACACGACGAACGCATAGCCGAACGTGTTGGGCGTGGCGGCCTGGTGCGGGTCGCGCGAGACTTCGCGCCAGTGCGCGGGATCGGGCGCCGGGAACGACGCATCGCCGTCGAAGTCGGCATCGATCTCGGTGACGACCAGCTTGTCGGCGAGCGCGAGGCCTTCCGCATAGAGTTGTGCGCCGCCGATCAGGAATGCTTCGGGCGCGCCGTCGCGCGCGGCGAGCGCGAGCGCGTCGGCGAGCGACGTGACCGTGTCGCAGCCGTCGAAGCGGCGCGCTGCGTCGCGCGTGACGACGATATTGCGGCGGCCCGGCAAGGGGCGGCCGATCGACTCGTGGGTCTTGCGGCCCATCACGATCGGCGCGCCCATCGTCGTGCGCTTGAAGAACGCGAGGTCCTCGGGAAGTTTCCAGGGCAACTGGTTGTCGCGGCCGATGATGCCGTTGCGGGCGCGCGCGACGATCAGGGTCAACGTCGTCATGAAGATCGGGGGAAGAGGAGAACCGGAATGGCGCCGATTCTACCGGAATGGCGGCGCGAGACCGCGCCGGTGAAGATGCGCGGGCATATGTGCGGTTTCCGGCCTTTGCTTCGTGATGTCCTGAATAAAAAGAGTGCCCGCCGGGGGACGGACACAAAAAACGGTTCGCGTCGCGAAGTCGACGCTGCAGGAAACGACCTGCGCCGTTCATTTTATTCTTCAATCCTCATCGATTAAGCAGCATGATGGAGTCATGTGCGGATTATTGATGCATGCGGTTCCCTGCGGTTCCTTCCATCGCATGCTGCGCGTTGCCGGGGAGCGCCACAGGAATCGGTATCGGCAGCCGGGCCGGCGGGACGAGCTCGTCCCACAGCGTCACCGACGACTTGTCTGACGAACGCGCTCGCGGCGCGGCGACGGGCATGATGCGGAAGCGGTGGTCCTGTTGCATGCGCGGCGCGTTATCGGCAAGCGGCATCGCGCGTTCGGGCCTCGTGCTTTCTTCCGAGCGTGCCGGCATGAAGTGGCAGGCGAGTGCGAATGCAATCGTCATCTGCACACAAGACTGCAAAAAAACTGTTCGCATGGCCGCCTTCTCCCGATCCGTTACGCGTTCAGCGAAATGCATGCCATCGGGCGAAGCGCATTGCCGCGTCTGCGATTTGCGGGGAAGCGTCGTGACTTGCGATCGAAAACGCCGGGAAATGTTTCAGGCGTGAAACGAGGGGGCTCGGGAATACTGCGGATTCAATCGATACGCTTCAAGGATGAAAATTTGCGCGTGTGTCGATGCAGGTACGCGTCGCTGCGCGTTTCTATGTGCAGATGATTGATCAACGTCGACCACTGAGCGATTCGACCGTTCGCTCATCCGCGCTGCAATCGGTTTGTCGTATTCGGCGCCTATAACTAAGCTGTCTTGATCAAAAAAATAACTGGACGCGAGATGAGCGCCATCATGCGAGGCCTGTCGTCGCCGCGCATCGGCATGGCGAATCGAGCCGCTTCGGCTGACCCGGTTCGATCCTTTTGCACGCGACTTGGCGTGTACGGCAATCGTTAGACGGTTGATGAACGGGGTGAGCATATGGGAGCCGAGCAGCGGCATGTGATCTACTTCTCGCGCGAGCCGAACGACGCGTTGCGCGGGCATTTCGACGAATGCGGGTGGCGCGTCGATCTTGCGGAAAGCGCACGCGACGTGCGGCGTGTCGTGCAGCACGGCGTGGCAACGGCCGGCCTGCTCGATTTCTCGCCGGGTTTTCGACCCGCGGATCTGCGCGAACTCGAAGCGTGTCTGAGCATCCAGCACATCGGCTGGATCGCGGCGACCCGGCGCGGCCAATTGCAGGACGCGACGCTGCGGCATCTCATTCGTGACTATTGCTTCGACTACGTGACGATGCCGTACGAGGCGGCGCGCATCGTCGAGACCATCGGCCACGCGCACGGCATGATCGCGCTGACCGAGCCGGTAGCCGCACCCGTCGGTGCCGGACGCGCCGAAGGCGAGATGGTCGGCACCTGCGACGCGATACTCGGGCTGTTCAGGACGATCCGGCGCGTGGCGACGACCGATGCGCCGGTGTTCATCTCCGGCGAATCGGGTACCGGCAAGGAACTGACGGCCGTGGCAATCCACGAGCGCTCGGCGCGCGCGCAAGCGCCGTTCGTCGCGATCAATTGCGGTGCGATTCCGTCGACGCTGCTCCAGGCCGAACTGTTCGGCTATGAGCGCGGCGCGTTTACGGGCGCGAACCAGCGCAAGATCGGCAGGGTCGAGGCCGCGAACGGCGGCACGTTGTTTCTCGACGAGATCGGCGACCTGCCGCTCGAGAGCCAGGCGAGCCTGCTGCGGTTCCTGCAGGAAGGCAAGATCGAACGGCTCGGCGCGCATGTATCGGTGCCGGTCGACGTGCGCGTGATCTGTGCGACGCACGTGGACATGGAAGCGGCGCTGCGCGAAGGGCGGTTCCGCGAGGACCTGTTTCATCGGCTGTGCGTCTTGAAGATCGAGGAGCCGCCGCTGCGCGCACGCGGCAAGGATATCGAACTGCTGGCGCGCCACATGCTCGAGCGTTTCAAGGGGGATGCGCATCGCCGCCTGCGCGGCTTCTCGCCGGACGCGATCGCCGCGCTGTACGGCTATTCGTGGCCGGGCAACGTGCGCGAGCTGATCAATCGCGTGCGCCGCGCGATCGTGATGTCGGAGGGCCGGATGATTACCGCGGCCGATCTCGAACTCAACGAATTCGCGGTACTGGCGCCCGTCTCGCTCACCGAGGCGCGCGAAGCGGCCGAACGGCAGGTGATCGAGCAGGCGCTGCTGCGTCACCGCGGCCGGTTTGCCGACGCGGCGCGCGAACTGGGCGTGTCGCGCGTCACGCTGTACAGGCTGATGTGCGCGCATGGCATGCGCGATCGCGGCGACCCGCTGGGCGGGTTTTCGGCACCGTTGCCGGAGGTTCAGCATCACGCTTGCTAGAATTGGCGGGTAACGGTCGCCCTCGCGGCCGAAGGAACCCGCATGAAACAGTACCTCGACCTCGTTCGCACCATCCTCGACACCGGCACCTGGCAGGAGAACCGCACGGGCATCCGCACCATCAGCATGCCCGGTGCGATGCTGCGGTTCGACCTGCAGCAAGGTTTCCCGGCGGTCACGACCAAGAAGCTCGCGTTCAAGTCCGCGATCGGCGAACTGGTCGGTTTCCTGCGCGCATCGCGCAGCGCGGCCGATTTCCGCGCGCTCGGCTGCAAGGTGTGGGACGCGAACGCGAACGACAACGCACAGTGGCTCGCGAACCCGTACCGCCAGGGCGTCGACGATCTGGGTGACGTGTACGGCGTGCAATGGCGCCAGTGGCCCGGCTACAAGGTGCTCGACGCGGGCGCCGAGGCGCAGATCGCCGACGCGACGCGCCGCGGTTTCCGGATCGTCACGCGTTTCGACGAGGACGGGGTGCCGAAGGTGCTGCTGTACAAGGCAATCGACCAGCTGCGCCAGTGTCTCGACACGATCATGGAGAACCCGGCCGACCGCCGCATCCTGTTTCACGCATGGAATCCGGCCGTACTCGACCAGATCGCGCTGCCCGCCTGCCATCTGCTGTACCAGTTCCTGCCGAACGTCACGAAGCGCGAGATTTCGCTGTGCCTGTACATCCGCAGCAACGATGTCGGGCTCGGCACGCCGTTCAATCTGACGGAAGGGGCCGCGCTGCTGTCGCTCGTCGGCCGGCTGACGGGCTACACGCCGCGCTGGTTCACGTACTTCATCGGTGACGCGCACATCTACGAGAACCAGCTCGACATGCTGCAGCAGCAGCTCACGCGCGAGCCGTACGACAGCCCGCGGCTCGAAATTGCCGAGCGCGTGCCGGACTACGCGAAGACCGGTGTTTATGCGCCCGAATGGCTCGAGCAGATCGAGCCGTCGGATTTCTCGCTCGTCGGCTACCGTCACCATGAGCCGCTGACCGCGCCGATGGCGGTCTGAGCCCGGCCTGCGACGGCGGCGGGTGACGCGACCCGCGACCCGCGCCAGGCAGAATGAAGAAGGCCCGACCGGCACTCGCCGGTTGAACTGAACCCCAAGGGTTGGACATAGATCCGACCCTTGGGGTTTTTCATGTCGGGCCTTGCCGTTTCAGCGGTCGGGTTACTGGTGGCGCCGCTCGTCGTGGCCGCCGGGCGGCGGATTGCCCGGGTGCGGCGCCTCGACGTGCGGCGCCGGTTGCGGCCGCGGTTCCATGCGCGGCGCGGGCATGGACGGCCGCGGTTCCATGTGCGGCGCGGGCATCGACGGCCGCGGCTCCATGCGCGGGGCCTGCGGCTGCGGTCGCGGCATGTCATGCACGGCGGGCGCGGGCGGACGGTACTCGTTCACGTGCGCCGGCGCGACTTCGCGGCGCGGTGCCGGTTGCGCGAATTCGGGGCGCGGTTGCGGTGCCGGAGCGGTCCGCTCGGGCCGCGGCTGCGCATGCTGGGCCGGTGCCGCGAAATCGGGGCGCGGACGCTGCTGCGGAATCTGCGCGGTCATGTCGAGTCGCGGTTGCGGCAACGCGCGCGGCGTTTCCTGCCGACGGCCGGGCTGCGTACCGGGCGTGGCTTCCGGATGCGGGACCGGCGCCGCGCTGCGCACGGGCGGCAGCGCGTTCTGTCCGGCTGCGTGGAGTGCCGTCGGCGGCGTCGGGCGCTGACGCTCCATCGGCGTGTGCGGCTGCATCCACGCGGGCGCGGGCGCCGCGGCCGCATGCGTGTTGTCGCGCCCGGCCGGCTCGTTGGCGGCCGCCGGCGGATGCGGGACGCCATTTCCGGGACTCAACGCCTGATGCGGAGCCGGATGGCCCGGCGCCTGCGGCATCGCACCGTTGGCGAAGCGCGGCGCATTGGGGGCTTCGCCGTTCGTCGGTCGTGCGCCGTTCGCCACGACCGGCATCGGCGCACCAGGCCGCGCGACCTGGGCCGGTGCCGGCTGGCCGTCGCGTGGTGCGTGCGCCGGTTGCACGACGGGACCGTGCGGATTCACGAGCTGCACGTTGCGCATCGCCCACGCACCGGCTTTCGGGTTGCCCGGAACGCGGACCGGGCGCGCCTGGTAGTCGGCCGGCACGCTCGTCCTCGCGACCGGTGCGCCTGCACCCGGCACGTGCTGGCCCTGCCGGGCGAGATGCGCGGCCGCCTGGTCACGATAGGCGGCCGGCACGGCCGGATTGCGCGTCGCGACGAACGTGTGCTGTCCGAGCGCCGCCGGCGGACGGTAGCTGGCCGTGCGCAGTCCGCCGGTCAAGCTCTGCCGTACCGGCGCAATGCCGGGCGTGCCCGGCATCACGTGCGCGTTGCGCCACTGCTGCGGATCGACGCGTTGCGCGAAGTGCGCGACCGGCTGGCCGTGCACGAACGCGGACGCCGGCACGGCCGTGATCGCATGCGGCGCGCGGAAATTCACGTACGTCTTGTTGATGTTCGTGATGTTGGTGATGTTCGTCACGTTCACGGTCTTGTTGACCGTCACGTTGTTGACCACGATGTTCCGGTTCACGCGATCGTAGTAATGCGGGCTCCAGCCGCCCCAGCCGGGATGCCAGGGTTCGCCCGGACCGAGTGCGAACCATGCGCAGCCGGCCGCCGCGACGCCGCCGACCGTCAGCGCGACGCTCCAGTCGGGACCGCCGCCGCCGCCCACGAAGGCGACGAGCGCCGGCGCGTAGACGGGCGGCTGGCTGACGACCATCGGGCCGGGCACCCACGCCCAGCTGTCGTCGACATAGGCCCAGCGGCCGTAGTGATACGGCGCGAAGCCCCACGGCGCATCGTCGACCCAGGTCCAGCCCCACGGCGCCTGCCAGATCCAGTGACCGTCGTGATACGGCGCCCAGTCGGCGGGCGTGTCGTTCGGCACCCAGACCTCGCCGTAATTCGGGGTTTCGCGCCACGTGCCGTTCGCGTCGAGATCCTGATAGCCGGGCACGTCGCGCGATACGTAGCGGGCCGACACCGAGCGCTGCTCGGCCGCATCGCGGCCGGCGGCCCACTGGTCGAGCGCATCGGGGGCCGGCGCGGCCGATTGCTGCGCGACCTGCAGGTCGGTGCCGGTGAACACGACCTGCTGTCCGGGCGACAGCGGATACTGCCCGTTGCTGCCGTAGACGGTCGCGCTGCCGCTGCGCACGGTGACCGTCGTGCTCGCGCCGTTCGGCGCGACGTCGACGCGATAGTCGCCCGGGCCCGAGATGCCGAGCGCGAGATTGGGCGTGTCGATTTCGTACGACCCGCCGGACGGCAGATCGCGCACGTGCGTCGATACGGTGCCGAGCCCGACCTTCAGCTGCGTCGTGGTGTCGTCGAGGTTGAGCACCGACAGGCTCGTCGATTCGCCGAGTCGCACCGCGGTCGAGCCGATGTGCAGTTCCGAGCGCGCGCCGGCATCGTTCCACAACTGGTCGCCGGTGGTCAGCGGCCGGTTCACGGCGGCGTACGACCACGTATCGGTGCCGGCGGGCTCCGTCGTCACGGCACCCGACTTGTAGTTGAGCCGGGCGACGCGGCTCGGCGGATCGCCGCCCGACTGCCGGGCGGCGGCCTCGGTCGTTTGCGCGAATGCGGTGGGCACGGTCGCCAGCGCGGCGAACGCGAGCAGCGTGCAGCGGGCGGTTCGCTTGAGCGTGAACAGGGAAGCCATGATGAGCGTCTTCGTCGTTATCGCGGCGCGTCGATTCGTGCCGTTGAATTCACGATATCCGCTCGGCCTGTTTCAGTGCTCGGTGTTTTGTAAGTCGGATGGCACGCGATGTAACAAAACCTGTCCATCGCGCGCCGTTGTCGTCCCGTCGCAATGTACGCGTCAAGCGGACGTAAGCCAGTCGTCGAAAACCTGCTGTCCGGGCACGGTGACGCGCAGCACGCGCGGCCGTGCGGTGCGCTCGATCCAGCCGTGGGCGCAGAAGCTGTCGAGCAGTGCCGCGCCGAGCGCGCCGCCGAGATGGGGGCGGCGCTCGCTCCAGTCGAGGCAGCCGCATGCGAAGCGGCGGCGGCGCGTGCGCTGCTGCGCGACGTCGATGCCCCAGCGCGCGAGCGCCTGCGTGCCGAGTTCGGTGGCTTCGATCGCGTCGCCGTCCGCCTGCAGCCAGCCGCGTGCGGTGAGCCCGTCGAAGATGCGGACCGCGAGTTCGCCGGCCATGTGGTCGTAGCAGGTGCGCGCGTAGCGCAGTTCGGCCGGCACCGCGCGCGACGGCGGCGGCACCGGACGGTTCGGCGCGGCCGCGCGGGCCACGTTCGCGAGCGCCTCGAGCGACGCCGCGATGTCGGCCGACGCGAGCCGGTAGTAGCGGTGCCGGCCGCGCACGTCGAGCGCGAGCAGGCCGCCTTCGGTCAGGCGCGCGAGGTGCGCGCTCGCCGCGGACGGCGACAGCCCTGCGATCATCGTCAGTTCGCCGGCCGGCCGCGCGCTGCCGTCCATCAGCACCCACAGCATCGCGGCGCGCCCCGGATCGGCGATCAGGGCTCCGATTCGGCTCAGGCCCGGAAAGTGGTGGTCGTCTTGATCGGTCATCGTCGTGTCTCGTCAGGCGGAATGACTGCAGTGTAGGTGCTGCGCACATTCGATGTTTCGTGTTCGGGTGAAATGTCGGATGCGGCGGGGCGGTGCGCGACCCGCGGTCGCCGGCCGCGCACGCGTAGAATGGCCGGACGCGGCGGCAGTGGGCCGCCGGATGCGACACGATGCAACGATGAAGACGATTTTCTGCCTGTTGGCCGCCGCGTTCCTTTGCGCGGCCTGTGCGCAGGGCGGTGCAGGCGCCGCCGGCGAGCGGGGCGGCAGCCTCGAGATGTACGGGACGATCGATCAGGGCATCACGGTGCGCCGCTGACGGACGTCGCTTGCCGGTGCCGATGCCGGTTCGGCGCACGGGCGCGGCCGGCCGTGCGGCGGGCGCTGCGACGTGTTGCCGCAGTGCAACGTATAATGCGCCGATTGCCGTACCCCGCCGCCTGGAGCTACCACGATGTCCCAACCATCCCCCGTACCGGCTGCCCTCGACCGCACCGAAACCGTATTCCGCTTCCTCGCCGAGCCGTCGTCCGTGAACTTCGGCGGCAAGGTGCATGGCGGCGCGCTGATGAAGTGGATCGACGAGGTCGCGTATGCGTGCGCGGCGGTCTGGTCGAGCCGCTATTGCGTGACGGTCAGCGTCGGCAACATCCGCTTCCAGCGTCCGATCCTCGTCGGCAACCTGGTCGAGCTGAAGGCGCGCGTCGTCGCGACGGGCCGCACCAGCATGCACATCCATGTGTCCGTGCACGCCGGCGATCCGAAGGGCGGCGTGCTGCGCCAGACGACCGACTGCCTCGTCGTGTTCGTCGCGGTCGACGAGAACGGCAACCCGGTGCCGGTGCCGCCATTCGTGCCCGAGACCGACGAGCAGAAGGTGCTCGCGAAGTATGCGGCCGACGTGCGCGCCGCGCTCGACAAGATCGTCGAGATGAAGCCCGAGGAAGTGGCGAAGGGCACCGTCTGACGACAACGGGTGCGGCGTTCGCGCCGCGCCCGTCGCATCATCGCGTCGCCCCCGCGATTACCGCGATCCGATCATTTCCTCGGGGCGCACCCACGCGTCGAATTCCGCCTCGGTCAGGTAGCCGAGCGCAAGCGCGGCGGCCTTCAGCGTCGTGCCTTCCTTGTGCGCCTTCTTCGCGATCTGCGCGGCCTTGTCGTAGCCGATATGCGGGTTGAGCGCCGTCACGAGCATCAGCGATTCGTTCAGCAGCAGATCGATGCGCGCGCGGTTCGGCTCGATGCCCGCCGCGCAGTGGTCGTTGAAGCTCTGCGCGCCGTCGGCGAGCAGCCGCACCGACTGCAGCACGTTGTGCGCGATCATCGGCCGGAACACGTTCAGCTCGAAGTTGCCGCTCGCGCCGCCGACGTTTACCGCGACGTCGTTGCCGAACACCTGGCAGCACAGCATCGTCACGGCTTCCGACTGCGTCGGGTTCACCTTGCCCGGCATGATCGAGCTGCCCGGCTCGTTTTCCGGAATCGACAGTTCGCCGAGCCCGCAGCGCGGCCCGCTCGCGAGCCAGCGGACGTCGTTGGCGATCTTCATCAGGCCGGCCGCGACCGTCTTCAGCGCGCCGTGCGCGAACACCAGCGCGTCGGCGGCCGCCATCACCTCGAACTTGCTCGGCGCGGTCACGAACGGCAGCGTCGTCAGCCGGCCGATCTCGTCGGCGACGCGCACCGCGAACTCCGGATGCGCGTTCAGCCCGGTGCCGACGGCAGTGCCGCCGAGCGCGAGTTCGTACAGGTGCGGCAGCGCCGATTCGACGTGCCGAATGCCCTGGTCGAGCTGCGCGACGTAACCGGAAAATTCCTGCCCGAGCGTGAGCGGCGTCGCGTCCTGCAGGTGCGTGCGGCCGATCTTCACGATATCGGCGAAGGCCTTCGACTTCGCGTCGAGCGTCGCGCGCAGCGTGCGCAGCGCGGGCAGCAGATGGTTGACGATCGCGTACGCGGCCGCGACGTGCATCGCGGTCGGGAACACGTCGTTCGACGACTGGCCGCGGTTCACGTCGTCGTTCGGGTGGACCTTGCGTGCTTCGCCGCGCTCGCCGCCGAGCAGTTCGCTCGCCCGGTTCGCGATCACCTCGTTGAGGTTCATGTTGGTCTGCGTGCCGGAGCCCGTCTGCCATACGGCGAGCGGGAATTCGCGCGGATGCTTGCCCGCGATGATCTCGTCGGCCGCGTCGATGATCGCGCGCGCCTTGTCGTCGGCCAGCACGCCGAGCGACTGGTTCACGGCGGCCGCGGCGCGCTTGACGATCGCGAGCGCGTGGATCAGCTCGGGCGACTGCTTCTCGGTCGAGATCCGGAAATTCTGCAGCGAGCGTTCCGTCTGCGCGCCCCAGAGCCGGTTGGCCGGCACGGCGATCTCGCCGAACGTGTCGCGTTCCATCCGAACTGCTTCGTTCATGATGCACTCCTCTTGGGAAGGGGAAAGGCCGCGCGTCGCGCGGCGTCTGGCGTATCGTGAGGCAGTCGCGCCGCTGGCGCGACGTGTTGGGTCTTCAACCGACAAGCATAGCGCCGGCCGCGATTTTGCGTCGTGTCGTCGCGCTCAGCGCGTCGATGCGACGAGCGATGCGCTCTTCAGATGGAAGCGCCAGGCCATCAGCGCGGCGACGCTCGCCAGGCCGGCCGCGAGCCCCCACCAGAGGCCGCGTGCGCCAAGGCCTGCATGGAACGCCAGCCAGTAACCGGTCGGGAAGCCGATGCCCCAGTAGCCGAGGGTCGCCGCGAGCATCGGGATGCGCGTATCGCGCAGTCCGCGCAGCGCGCCCGAGCCGACGGTCTGCATGCCGTCGACGATCTGGAACACCGCGGCAATGCCGAGGAGCGACGCGGCCAGCGACACGGTCGCCGCGTTGGCCGGATCGTCGAGCTGGAGGTACAGGCCGACGATCGCATGCGGCACGACGATCAGCACGAGCCCCGACAGCGACATGAATGCGACGCCGAGGCCGAGCGCGACGAAGCCCGCATGCCGCGCGGCGACCGGCTGGCCGGCGCCGACCCAGTAGCCGACCCGCACGTTGGCGGCCTGGCCGATCGCGAGCGGCACCATGAACGCCACCGACGCGACGTTCAGTGCGATCTGGTGTGCGGCAAGCGACGTCGCGCCGAGCACGCCGATGGTCAGGCCCGTGGCGAGAAACAGCGTCGATTCGACCCCGTACGTGATCGCCACCGGCCAGCCGATGCCGATCAGCTCGCCCATCATCGGCAGTTTCGGGCGGGCGGCGGTCACGAAATGGCGGAACCGCTGGCGGCCGTGCAGCAGCCAGATCAGCGCGAGCGCGGTGAGCCAGATGGTGATGGTCGTCGCGACCGCCGAGCCGAGGAAGCCGAGCCGCGGCAAGCCGAAGGCGCCGTGGATCAGCCCGTAGTTCAGCACGCCGTTCACGCCGACGCCGCCGATCGACACCCACAGCAGCCGCCGTGCGGCGCCGATCGCGGGCAGGAAGGCGCGCATCAGCCCGACGCCGATCAGGCTGCCGAGCGCCGCGAACCGCAGGATGCCGGTGTACTCGCCGACGTGACGCGCGAGCGTGGGCGGCTCGTGGAACATCAGCAGGATCGGCTCGGACAGCGACAGCGCGACGATCGCCGGAATCGCGAGCAGCACGGACAGCACGAAGCCGGTCCAGTAGATGTGCGGCACGCGGTGTTCCGCCTGCGCGCCGCGCGCATGCGCGACGCTCACGCTGACCGACGACAGCACACCCTGCAGCACGGTCACGATGACGAAGAAGAAGTTCGCGCCGAGGCCGCCCGCCGCGAGCGAATCGGGGCCGAGCGAGCCGAGCAGCACCGTGTCGGTGACGCTCATCGCCATTTGCGAGAGTTGTGCGATCGCGAGCGGCGCGGCGAGGCGCGCGGTATCGGCGGCATGACTGGACAGCGACGGCGGCGCGGCGGCCGTCCGCGTAAGACCGGAATGCGACATGGAATGGGCGCTCGCGCGGGTGCGGGCCCGCGCTGTCTGTATTTATTTTGAGAGACGGCTAGCTTACGGCTTTATTCGAACGGTGTCGAACGCGCGCGCCGATGGCCATGTCACGGTGAGGGGGAACCGCTATGCGTCGTGAACCGCGATCCGCGTATCGCCGAACAGCACGACCTGGCCCGCGCGGATCTTGCAGGTCTTGCGCAGTTCGACCACGCCGTCGACTTTCACCGCGCCGGACGCGACGAACATCTTCGCGGTGCCGCCGCTGTCGGCGAGGCCGGTGATCTTGAGAAGGTTGTGCAGCTCGACGTATTCGCCGGTCAGCGTGAAATCCAGGTTAGGCATGACGAAGGAGGCGCGCGACGCGCGGGAGGAATCGCCCCGCATCATACGGCACCGCGGGCCCGCGCGCGAGTGCGGCCGCGCGCGCATGTTTGCGCCCCGTAGCCGTTAAGGACTGTGAGCGATTCGTCAGCAAATGAAACGGTGGGTAACAGTCTGAGAGATTCGAGAACCGGCCGTGCCGCCCGCGGGTCTTTCATCGTACCTGCTGCGTGTCGCGGCAGGGGACGCGACGGAGCGTATCGATGCGCTCCGCGCCCACAACTTCTTGAGGAGGATTGTCATGTCCAAGATTCGTACGATGCTGATTGGTGCCGCGCTGACGGCGTTCGCCACTTCGGCCGCATTCGCGCAGACCGGCGTCGCGGCGCAGGGCACCGCCGGCGCCGGCGTGCAGACGCAGGCGCCGGCAGCGGGGGCAGGCGCAGACGCGGGTATGCAGGGTGGTGCCGGCGCGAATGCGTCGGGCAACGCGGTCGGCGGCGCAACCGATGCGGTTGGCGCGGCAGCCGACGGCGCGAAGGATACGGCGTCGTCGTCGGTCCACTCGACCAAGAAGCACGCGAAGCATGCGGCGAAGTCGGCCAAGCATCACGCCGGCTCGGCGAAGTCGAAGGTGGGCGACGAAGCGGTCGAAGGCAGTGCGTCGGCCGGCGTGCAGGGCGGTGCATCGGCCTCGGGCGCCGCGCAGTAAGCGGCACCCCGACGTCGCACGACGCTCGCCCCGGACGGCGCGTCGTGACGGCGATCGACCGGCGGCCCGGTTCGCTTCGCGCGAACCGGGCCGTTCTTCATGCGTGGACGCGGGCCGTCACGGCCGGCGCTGCTCCGGCCCCGGTCCGTGTGCCGGTCGTGCCGCGGACGGGGTAAATACGCTGCGCAGCCACGCGGCGAGCCGCGTGAATACGTCGTATGGCTCGTCGACGAAGATCTCGGGCTTCAGCAGCCGCAGATATTCCATGATCTGCTGCGCTTCCTGTTTCTGGAACGAGCCGTGCGCGAGCCCGAGCCGCAGCAGGCCGCGCAGTTCGCCGAGCTTGTCGCGCGCGGCGCTGCCGACGCTCATCTCGCACGCGAGCTTCGCCTCGTAGATGCGCTGGCGCAGCGATTCCGCGAGCCGCCACGCGGGCGTCTGCATCGATTCCTCGAGCGCCTGGATGTCGTGGACCGCGCTCTTGATCTGCGCCGCGAGCGGATCGACCAGCGACGCATCGCCCTGCGCTTCGGCGACGATCGCCTTGGCCCAGTCGCGGCACGCCTTCGCAAGCTCGTCGGGCGTCCATTCGGAGCGCGACGCGAAGCCGAAGCCGAATTCGCCGGCCTGCCGCATCAGGATCGCGACGACGTCCGGGAATTCCTTGTCGAGCGTGCGCTTCGCCCACGCGTACTGGCCGCCCTCGAGCATCCGCTGCACGGCGTGCTCGGTCAGCGGCACCATGTTGTCGAGCAGCTTGGCGCGCAGGAAATCCTCGAACGACGGCGTCGCGAACTGCGGGTCGAGTTTCAGCGACACGCGCACGAACGCGTCGTAGTCCTTGCGCAGGGACGCAAGCGTGTCGTCCTTGAGGGAAAGGGTGATCTGGCCCATGAATCGTCTCGATGGCGGCCCGCGCGGGCCGGCGGCCGACATCGCGCACCGGTGCGGGCGCGGCGTCGGCGGACCGGTTCGCGCCGAGGCCGATGGCGGGTCTTCACTTCCTATATCGGCGCGCCGGACGGAAACTTGAGCGCGGCCGGCGAGGTCCGCTCAGGCCGGCAGCCAGTGCGGCATCACGACCCCTTGCCAGAAGAAGAACACCGCGAGCCCGACCGCGATCGTCACGAGCGGCCGGCGTGTCGTCGCCGACACGAGCACGGCGGCGAGCGCGCCGACCAGCTGCGGATTGCGCCAGGTCAGCTCGGCCGTGCCGCCGTGCGGCGAGACGGTCATCGGTACGATGATCGCAGTCAGCACGGTGACGGGCACGAAGCCGAGCGCGGTCCGCACGAGCGGCGGGAAGGTCAGCCGCTCGCCGAACAGGAACAGCGTCGTCCGGATCGCATAGGTGATCACGGCCATCCCGAGGATCAGCAGCGCGTAGCTCACGATGCGGCCTCCGTGCGTGAAGCGGTGCGCGAACGCTCGTGCAGCAGCGTGAGCGCGACGCCGACCACGACGCCGGCGGCGACCGCGCCCAGCAGCCCGAGCTTGTACGGCCAGCCCTGCCAGAAGTACGCGAGCGTGCCGGCGGTCGCGGCGGCCGCCAGATAGCGCAGCGTGCCGAGCTGCGGGACGACGATCGCGATGAAGGTGGCCGCCATCGCGAAATCGAGGCCGAGCGACTGGAGGCCCGGGAAGGCCGCGCCGAAGCCGATGCCCGCGAGCGTCCAGACCTGCCAGTTCAGGTACATCGCGAGGCCCGAGCCGAAGAAGTAGTGCGGGCCGATCGCGCCGGGCGGGAAGTGGCGGTAGTGCGCGTAGGCGACCGCGAACACCTCGTCGGTCATCAGCGCGCCGAGCGTCGCGCGCCAGCGCAGCGGCAGGTGCGCGACGTACGGCGCGAGCGTCGCGCTGTACAGCAGGTGACGCAGGTTCACGATCAGCGTCGTCGCGAGCACGACGACGAAGCTCGCGCTGCCCGCGATCAGGCCGAGCGCGATGAATTGCGCGGAGCCCGCGAACACCGCGAGCGACATCAGCGCGCCGTGCCATGCGGCGAGCGGGCCGCCGCCGACGAGCGTGCCGAAGATCACGCCGAACGGTGCCGCGCCGATCATCATTGGGATCGTGTCGCGTGCGCCGTCGAGCCACTCGTTGAGCGGGCGGCGAGGCGGGGGCGTAGGTGTGGGTGTGGGGTTCAAGGGGCTCGTCTCCATGGAATGGAGGATAGCGGGGTGATGCAGCGGCGGCTTGTATGTTCTTGCGCCCGCGCGGGTGCCGATGGCGCTGCGTGCGTGCGGGTTGCCGTCCGTCGTCGAATGCAGGGAAGGGCGTCAGCGCGCCTGCCAGCGTCCGGGCGGCACGCCGAACATTCGTTTGAAATGCCGCGTGAAGTGACTCTGGTCGACGAAGCCGCTGGCCGCGGCGACATCAGCGATCGGCACGCCGGCGCGCAACGGCGCAAGCGCGCGCTGCAGCCGCAACTGGTTGCGCCACGCATGTGGCGGCATCCCGGTCGTGCGCGTGAACAGGCGCGCCGCGTGAAACGGCGACAGGCCGGCGGCCTGCGCGACGTCGTCGAGCGTGACCGTGCCCGTGAGATCGGCGGCCAGCCGTTCGCGCATCGCGTCGACGCGCGGTTCGTCCGCCGCGAGCGCCGCCGGTTGCAGCCGCGCGTCGGCATGGCGCGCGATCAGTGTCGACAGCGCATCGAGCATCGCCGTTTCGGCGGCGAGCGGATCGTAGACGCGCGGTGCCGCGGCGGCCGGATCATTGGCGGCCGGCTGCTCGTGGGGGTGGAACGGCGGCATGCGTTCGCTGCCGGCCTCCATCATCCGGTGGGCCAGCGCGAGCCGTGCCGCGAGATCGGTGTCGCGGATCACGTCGGACGGGAACCATGGCGCATCCTGCGGCCGCCCCGCGATCGCGCTCGCGAGCGAGCGAATGTAGTCGACCGGCACGTAGCTCACGCGATAGCACCAGCCTTCGTCGGTCGCGCGCGAGCCGGTGTGCACTTCGCCGGGATTGATCACGGGCACGGTGCCCGTTTCGGCGACATGGCCGCTGCCGCGACAGGTGTAGCGCTCCGCCCCCTCGAGGATCACGGGGATCGTGTACGCGTCGTGCCAGTGCGGCGCGAACGTGTGGTCGCGATAGGTGGCGGTGAGCAGATCCGCGTCCGGCAGCAGCGGCGTGCGCCAGTAACGTGCGGAGTCCGGAAGAAGGCGGGGGGCGGACATGGTCGGGCGCGAGGGCGGTCGAATCGACAGTGTAGCGCTCGCGCGCCCGGCCGGTGCGGGCTTACTTGACCGGAATCGTCGTGCCGGCCGGCATCGGCACGGCGGTCACGGCGTTCTTCGGGCTGCCGCTGACGATGCGGTCGCTGTAGGTCAGGTAGACGAGCGTGTTGCGCTTCTTGTCCACCACGCGCACGACGTGCAGCGTCTTGAAGATGAACGACATCCGTTCGCTGAACACGTCGGTCTGCTGCTTGAGCGGCTCCTTGAAGCTGAGCGGGCCGACTTGCCGGCACGCGATCGACGCTTCGCTCGGATCCTCGGCGACGCCGAGCGTGCCCTTGATCCCGCCGGTGCGCGCCCGCGACACGTAGCAGGTGACGCCCGTCACGAGCGGATCGTCGTACGCTTCGACGACCACGCGGTCGGAGCCCGTCACGCGGAAATGGGTGTTGACGCTGCCGACTTCCTCCGCGTGCGCGAGCGGCGCGGTGGCAAAGGCGGAGAGCAGAAGGGCGAGCGACGCGGCGGAAAGGAGGCGGTGCTTCATCGACGGAACCGGATGCGAATGCGGGACAGAAACTCTAGCATGCGCGGCGGTGACCGGCGGGCGCCGGAAAAACAAAAGGCCCGTCGAATGACGGGCCTTTCGCTGTCTGGCTCCCCGACCTGGGCTCGAACCAGGGACCTACGGATTAACAGTCCGGCGCTCTACCGACTGAGCTATCGGGGAACAAACAACAACAGCAGAGAAACGAGATTGTATGGAGTGTTCGCTAACCTGTCAACACTTTTGAGCGGCGGCGCACCAAAAATTTTTGCAGCGCCGCTGCGCGATCAACGCTCGAGCAGGTGCAGCTTGTCCTGCACGTCCTTCCACTCGTCCGCGTCGGCCGGTGCCGGCTTGGTCTTCGTGATCGACGGCCAGTCCTTCGCCAGCTCGGCGTTCAGCGCGGTGAACTGCTGCTGGTCGCCCGGAACGTCTTCTTCGGCATAGATCGCATTGGTCGGGCACTCGGCGACGCACACGGCGCAGTCGATGCACTCGTCCGGATCGATGGCGAGAAAGTTGGGACCTTCACGGAAGCAATCCACCGGGCACACATCCACGCAATCCGTGTATTTGCACTTGATGCAGCCTTCGGTCACAACGTGAGTCATTAAAACGCTCCTGCTTGGCGGTATATATGGGGTGGCGTGTGCGCCAAAAGCGGCATTGTAACTGAAGCGCAAAACCCGCATGGCGTGGTCGGCTTTCCGGCTTATATCGTTTCGTGATTAGTTTATGGGGCTGGCGGCGGGCGCGGCGCGTGCGGCCGCGCGCCCGGCGCGTCGGGCAGGGCGGTTTCACGATGGTCGGGCCCGCATTCGGGTAACATGGCCGACAGACCGGGCGGCGCGCGGTGCGCCGGGGCCCTGTCACGATATTGGCGGTGCCGTAAACATGATCATCACTTCGCTGCTCGACACGGATCTCTACAAGTTCACGATGATGCAGGTCGTCCTGCATCACTTTCCTGCCGCAAACGTCGAGTACCGGTTCCGGTGTCGCACGCCCGGCGTCGATCTCGTGCCGTACATCGACGAGATCCGCGACGAGGTGCGCGGCCTGTGTGCGCTGCGCTTCACCGACGACGAACTCGACTACCTGCGGCGCATGCGCTTCATCAAGAGCGACTTCGTCGACTTCCTCGCGCTGTTCCACCTGAACGAGAAGTACATCTCGATCACGCCTTCGCCGAAGGGCAACGGCGAGATCGACATCGTGATCGAAGGGCCGTGGCTGCACACGATCCTGTTCGAGATCCCGGTGCTCGCGATCGTCAACGAGGTCTATTTCCGCAACACGCAGCGCGAGCCCGACTATCGCGAAGGCCGCGAGCGGCTGGGCGAGAAGATCAAGCTGCTCGGCGCGAAGCCCGAGTTCGCCGACTGCAAGATCGCCGACTACGGCACGCGCCGGCGCTTCTCGAAGGTCTGGCACGAAGAGGTCGCGCTGACGCTGCGCGACGGGCTCGGACCGCAGTTCGCGGGCACGAGCAACGTGTTCTACGCGATGAAGCACGGCCTGACGCCGCTCGGCACGATGGCGCACGAATACCTGCAGGCCTGCCAGGCGCTCGGCCCGCGGCTGCGCGATTCGCAGACCTACGGTTTCGAGATGTGGGCGAAGGAGTATCGCGGCGACCTGGGGATCGCGCTGTCGGACGTCTACGGGATGGACGCGTTCCTGAACGACTTCGACATGTACTTCTGCAAGCTGTTCGACGGCGCGCGCCACGATTCGGGCGATCCGTTCGAGTGGGGCGAGCGCATGCTGCGCCACTACGAGGCGAACCGCTGCGATCCGCGCACCAAGGTGCTCGTGTTCTCCGACGCGCTCGACATTCCGAAGGTCATGCAGCTGTACGAACGGTTCCGCGGCCGCTGCAAGCTCGCGTTCGGCGTCGGCACCAACCTCACGAACGATCTCGGTTACGTGCCGCTGCAGATCGTGATCAAGATGGTCCGCTGCAATGGACAGCCGGTCGCGAAGCTGTCGGATACGCCGGGCAAGAGCATGTGCGACGACAAGGCGTATCTCGCGTACCTGCGCCAGGTGTTCGGCATCGCGCAGCCGGCCGACGACGCCGCATCGTAGCAAGCGTCGGCCGTCCGGCGAGGTGCGTCGCCGCGGGGGCGGCCGGTATAATCCGACGGTATCGCACGCCAACGTCACGAGGACCGTTCATGGACACTTCCGCTGCCCGTCGCCAGATCCTCGCACGCATTCGCGCGGCGCAAGGACGCGCGCCCGAACCCGATGCAGCGGAGCGCGACGGCGTCGCCGACTATCTCGCCCGCCATCCCGAGGGGCCGCGGCCGCCGATGCCGGCCGACCTCGTCGCCGCATTCGTTGATGAAGCGGCGCGCCTGTCGACGACGGTCGACGAAGTCGCGACGCTGGCCGACGCGCCCGCCGCCGCTGCCCGCTATCTTTCCGCTCACGGCTTGCCGATGCAGGCCGTCGCATGGCGTACGCTGGCCGAGCTCGACTGGGCCGGCGCCGGCCTGTCGGTCGAATGCCGCAAGCCGCGCGACGGCGATCTCGTCGGCCTCACCGGCTGCTTTTGCGCCACCGCCGAAACGGGCTCGCTGGTGCTGCTGTCCGGCCCCGACACCTATGCATCGGCCGGGCTGCTGCCGGAAACCCACATCGCGATCGTGCCGGCGTCGCGGATCGTCGCGGGCCATGAAGACGCATTCGCGCTGATTCGCGCGGAGCGCGGCGAATTGCCGCGCGCGGTCAATTTCGTATCGGGCCCGTCGCGCACCGGCGATATCGAGCAGACCATCGTGCTGGGCGCACACGGCCCGTACCGCGTTCACGCGATCGTCGTGCGCGGTGCATGACGATCGCGTCCGCTCGATCCTCACTCGACTCACTCGCACAAGGAAGTTCTGCATGAAACGACATGCCGCCTGGGCGGGCATGGCGTCGGGAGCCGCGCTTGGCGCCGTTCCCGCGCTCGCATCGGCCGCCACGCTCGACGGTGCCACGCTGTCCGCACTCTGGGGCATCCCGTTCGCCGGGATCCTGCTGTCCATCGCGGTGTTCCCGCTCGTCGCGCCGGTGTTCTGGCATCACCACTTCGGCAAGATCGCCGCGGCATGGGCGATCGCGTTTCTGGTCCCGTTCGCGGTCGCGTTCGGCGCGGGCACGGCGTTCGGAACGCTGGTGCACGCGCTGCTCGAGGAGTACATCCCGTTCATCGTGCTGCTGACCGCGCTGTATACGGTCGCCGGCGGCATTTGCGTCAACGGCAACCTGCACGGCACGCCGAAGCTGAACACCGCGATCCTCGCGCTCGGCACGCTGCTCGCGAGCGTGATGGGCACGACGGGCGCCGCGATGCTGCTGATCCGGCCGCTGCTGCGCGCGAACGACAATCGCAAGCACGTCGTGCACGTCGTGATCTTCTTCATCTTCCTCGTCGCGAACGCGGGCGGCTCGCTGTCGCCGCTCGGCGATCCGCCGCTGTTCCTCGGCTTCCTGAACGGCGTGAGCTTCTTCTGGACGACCACGCATCTCGCGCTGCCGATGCTGTTCATCTGCGCGGTGCTGCTGACGCTGTTCTTCGTGCTCGATACGTACTTCTACCGGAAGGGCGGCGAGGAGCGGCCGGTCGTGCTCGACCCGACACCTGACGATGGCGCGCTGTCGATCGACGGCAAGGTCAACTTCGTGCTGCTCGCGGCCGTGATCGGCCTCGTGCTGATGAGCGGCATCTGGAAACCGGGCATCACGTTCGACGTGTGGGGCACGCACGTCGCGCTGCAGAATCTCGTGCGCGACGTCGCGCTGGTTGTCGTGGCACTCGCGTCGCTCGCGCTGACGCCGCGCTCCGCGCGCGAAGGCAACGCGTTCAACTGGGCGCCGATCGAGGAGGTCGCGAAGCTGTTCGCGGGGATCTTCGTGACGATCGCGCCGGTGATCGTGATCCTGCGCGCGGGGGCGGACGGTGCGTTCGCGCAGATCGTCCATCTCGTGACGGGGTCGGACGGCAAGCCGATCGATGCGATGTACTTCTGGGCCACCGGCCTGTTGTCGTCGTTCCTCGACAACGCGCCGACCTACCTCGTGTTCTTCAACCTCGCGGGCGGCGACGCGCAAGCGCTGATGACGGCGGGCGCGACGACGCTCGCCGCGATCTCCGCGGGAGCGGTGTTCATGGGCGCGAACAGCTACATCGGCAACGCGCCGAACTTCATGGTGAAGGCGATCGCGGAATCGCGCGGCGTGAAGATGCCGAGCTTCTTCGCGTATCTCGGCTGGGCGTTCGCCATACTGGTACCTGTATTCCTGCTGACGTCGTGGATCTTCTTCACGGCGTAGGCTGACGATTTTCAACCAAGCGCGGACGGTTCGGGCGGCGCACGATGCGCCGCGTTCCGGCCGCGGCATGCGGAGATGGCGATGCAGAAGATCCTGGTCGCACGTCCGATCTTTCCGGACGTGATCGAACGGCTCGAGCAGTATTTCGAAGTCGACTGGAACAACGGCGACGCGCTCGCCCCCGATACGCTCGCCGCGCGTCTCGCGGACAAGGACGGCGCGCTGACGGCGGGCGACCCGGTCGGCGCGGCGGCGCTCGCGGCGGCGCCGCGCCTGCGCGTCGTGTCGAACATGGCGGTCGGCTACAACAACTTCGACATGGCCGCGTTCAACGCGGCGAACGTGCTCGGCACCAACACGCCCGACGTGCTGAACGAGTCGACCGCGGATTTCGGCTGGGCGCTGATGATGGCCGCCGCGCGCCGGATCGCCGAATCCGAGCACTGGCTGCGCGCCGGGCACTGGCAGAAGTGGGCGTACGACGGTTTCCTCGGAGGCGACATTTACGGCTCGACGCTGGGCGTCATCGGCATGGGGCGCATCGGCCAGGCGCTCGCGCGCCGCGCGCGCGGCTTCGGGATGCAGGTGATCTATCACAACCGGTCGCGGGTCGCGCCCGAGATCGAGGCCGAGCTGAACGCCGAATACGTGTCGAAGGATGCGCTGCTCACGCGCGCCGATCACGTCGTGCTGGTGCTGCCGTACACGAAGGAGAACCATCACACGATCGGCGCGGCCGAGCTCGCGAAGATGAAGCCCACCGCGACGCTGACCAACATCGCGCGCGGCGGCATCGTCGATGACGCGGCGCTGGCCGTCGCGCTGCGCGACGGGACGATCGCCGCGGCCGGCCTCGACGTGTTCGAAGGCGAGCCGAGCGTGCACCCGGCGCTGCTCGAGGTGCCGAACGTCGTGCTGACGCCGCATATCGCGAGCGCGACCGAAAAGACGCGCCGCGCGATGGCGAACCTCGCGGCCGACAACCTGATCGCCGCGCTGGGCGAAGGGCCGCGCGCGGGGCAGCCGCCGAATCCGATCAACCCTGACGTGATCGGGAAGCCGCGCGCATGACGACGATGTTGTTGCTGGCGGCGGTCGTCGTGCTGGCCGTCGCGCTGGCGGTGGCGATCGTCGCGATCGTGCGCGGCGGCGGCCGCCACGACGACGCGGCCGTGCTCGGCGACCAGATCGAGGACGCCGCGCACGCGCAGGCGCTTGCGGTCGAGCGGCTCGAACGCGAGCTGCGCGGCGAGATCGTCGAGAACGCGCGTGGTTCGCGCACCGAGCTGGCCGGCAGTTTCTCGCAGCTTCAGCAGACGCTCGCGACGCAGCTGACGAGCATCGCGACCGTGCAGAACAACCAGATCGACGGTTTCGCGCAACAGCTCGGCAAGCTGGTCGCGGGCAACGCGCAGCAGTTCGACGCGATGCGCGAGAGCGTGCAGCGCCAGGCGCAGCAGGCGCGCGAAGAGCAGACGGTCGCGCTGCGTCTGTTCGGCGACACGCTGAACCGGCAGCTCACACAGCTGACCGAGGCCAACGATCGCCGGATCGGCGAAGTGCGCGCGACGCTCGAACAGCGATTGAAGGAAATCGAGACGAACAACGCGGCGAAGCTCGAGGAGATGCGCCGCACCGTCGACGAGAAGCTGCATGCGACGCTGGAGCAGCGGCTCGGCGAATCGTTCAAGCTCGTGTCGGACCGGCTCGAGCAGGTGCACCGCGGGCTCGGCGAGATGCAGACGCTCGCGGCCGGCGTCGGCGACCTGAAGAAGGTGCTGACCAACGTGAAGACGCGCGGCACCTGGGGCGAGGTGCAGCTCGAGGCGTTGCTCGAGCAGATGCTTACGCCCGACCAGTATGCGAAGAACGTCGCGACGGTGCCGAAGAGCAGCGAACGCGTCGAGTTCGCGATCCGGCTGCCGGGACGCGACGCGGGCACGCGCGACGCGCCGCCGGTGTGGCTGCCGATCGACGCGAAGTTTCCGCGTGAGGACTACGAGCGCCTGATCGATGCGCAGGAGCGTGCCGATTCGGTGGCGGTCGAGGAGGCGGCCCGTGCGCTCGAGGCGCGCGTGCGGATGGAGGCGCGCACGATCGCCGAGAAGTACGTCGCGCCCCCGCATACGACCGATTTCGCGCTGCTGTTCCTTCCGACCGAGGGGCTTTATGCGGAGATCCTGCGCCGCCCGGGGCTGACCGACCTGCTGCAGCGCGACTATCGCGTGACGGTGGCCGGGCCGACCACACTGACCGCGTTGCTGAACAGCCTGCAGATGGGCTTCCGCACGCTCGCGATCGAGCAGCGCTCGAGCGAGGTATGGCAGGTGCTCGGTGCGGTGAAGACCGAATTCGGCAAGTTTGGCGACGTGCTCGCACGCACGAAGGCGCAGCTCGAGACGGTCACGCGTTCGATCGAGGCCGCCGAGCAGCGCACCCGTGTGATGAACCGCAAGCTGAAACAGGTCGAGGCGTTGCCGGGCGAGACGGCGGCCGGGCTGCTCGGCGCGGAAGCCGCCGACGGCGCCGATGCGGACGACGCATGACGCATCCCGCATGATGCACCCAGCCGAAACCGGCTGGAACGAAAAACGGGCGCCGCGGCGCCCGTTTTCCTTTGACACGGCGACCGGCGTAGCCGGCGCGCGTTCAGCGTGCGGCGAGCGCGTCCAGTGCGTCGCCGGTGACGCGCACGATGCGCCACTCCGGCAGCACGGTCGCGCCCATCTTCTCGTAGAAGTCGATCGCCGGCTGGTTCCAGTCGAGCACCGACCATTCGAAGCGAGCGCAGCGGCGCTCGACGGCGAGTGCCGCGAGGTGCTGCAGCATCGCGGTGCCGAGGCCCGTGCCGCGCTGCGACGGCTGCACGTACAGATCCTCGAGATACAGCCCGCGCCGGCCGAGGAACGTCGAATAGTTGTGGAAGAACAGCGCATACGCGACGATCGCGCCGTCGCGCTCGGCCACTAGCGCTTCGGCGGCGGGGCGTTCGCCGAACAGCGCGTCGGCCAGGTCGGCGTCGCTCGCGACGAACAGGTGCGTGAGCTTTTCGAACTCGGCCAGCTCGCGCATCAGCGCGAGGATCGCGCCGACGTCGCGCGCTTCGGCCGCGCGGATCAGCGGTGCGCCGCTCACGCTTCCTCCGGCGGATCGGACAGCACGATCTCGATGCCGCCGAAGCGCGACGCGACCCAGTTGTACGCGTGGCAGGCGATCCACAGCAGCACGAAACCGAGGATCGCGTTCAGCAGCAGCGCGCTCAGGATCGTGCTCAGTTCGACCATCCCGTAACGGATGTACGCGACCAGGATGCCGAGCAGCACGATCGGCACGCTGAACGTCAGGTAGACGAGGATCAGCGCCTTCGCGGTCTGCCCCGCGGCGATCGACGAGATTTGTTTCTTCATGTGCGGATTGCCCCCGTAGAAATATACCGATTGGAATTCAGATCAGGCCGTCGAGCGGCAGAATGTCGACCGGGGCGCCCGCGTCGACTGCCGCGGAATCGTGGCCCAGGACGATGAAACAGTTGGCGGCCGCGAGGCCGCTCAGCGATGCGGAACTCTGCGAACCGGCCGGCGCGACGTGCCACTGGCCGTCGGCGGCGCGCGTCGCGATCGCACGCAGGTATTCGGTACGGCCCGGACGCTTTTTCAGCGCCTGCGTGCTGCGTGCCGTGTACATCGCCGGCGGCGGCGCATGCGCGCCGGCCAGCGTCAGCAGCGCGGGGCGCACGATCGCGTAAAACGTCACGGCGGAGGCGACCGGATTGCCGGGCAATCCGAAGAACAGCACGCGGCCGTCGCCCGTGTGCGCGAGCGTGCCGCACGCGAGCGGCCGGCCGGGCCGCAGCGCGAGGCTCGCGAAGGTCACGTCGCCGAGCCGCGCCATCACGTCGCGCGTGAAATCGGCTTCGCCGACCGATACGCCGCCGGACGTGATCACCGCGTCGGCCTGTGCGGCGATCGCATCGTGCAATGCGCGTTCGAGCGCGGCCGGATCGTCGCGGACGATCCCGAGATCGAGTGCGTCGATGTGCAGCCTTTCGAGCATCGCGACCAGCATCCCGCGATTGCTGTCGTACAGCGTGCCGCGGCCGATCGGCTCGCCGGGTTCGCGCAGTTCGTCGCCGGTCGAGAACACGGCGACGCGCACGCGGCGGCGCACCGTGACTTCGCGCAATCCGAACGATGCGAGCAGGCCGAGATCGGACGGGCACAGGATGCGGCCGGCGGCAAGCGCGCAGGCGCCGCGCGCGAGATCCTCGCCGGCCCGGCGGCAGTTTGCGCCGCGCGCGACCTCGTGTGCGGCGAAGCGGATGACGTCGCCGTCGACGCGCACGCGTTCCTGCGGAATGACCGTGTCGCATCCGGCCGGCATCGCCGCGCCGGTCATGATGCGGATGCACGTGCCGGGCACCACGGCCCCATCGAACGGATGGCCGGCGAGTGCCGTGCCGGCGACCGTCAGCGCGATGTCGGCGGCCGCTGCCAGCGCGACTGCGCTGCCGTCGAATGCGTAGCCGTCCATCGCCGAGTTGTCGTATGCGGGAATGTCGAACGGCGCATTCACGTCGGCCGCGAGCACGCGGTCGAGGGCGTCATGCAGCGGCACCGTTTCGCACGCGTCGACCGGCACCGCGAACCGGCACGCGAGCGCCTGCGCATCGGCGAGCGACAGCGGGGCCGCGGAATCGGGTGCGGTTCGGGAGGCGGGCGAGGATTGCGTGATCATCAGTCGGACTGCGCCGCAAGGCGTATCGGGTTCGTGGCCGGTGGCGCGCGGAGGGCGCCGAAGCGCGAAGGCGCATGCGGCGGGCGGGAACGGATGCCGGTGCCGTCAGCGGCGGGCAAGCGCGGCAAGTTCCTGCCAGGAATTGGCATTGTAAAACGCACGCTCGTCGCGAAACTCGACTTCGACCGTCTTGTGGCGTGCGTACCACGCACGCACCTTGCGCTCGCCGGCCGCGAGCCTGGCCGCGAGATCGTCGGCGAGCGACGCGCGCAGCAGCGCGAAGGTCGGCTGCGGCGAACGCGCGTGGTGCGCGTCGACGGTCACCGCCATCGCGATGTCGGCCTGCTGCGCGTCGAGTGCCGCGTGCAGCCGCGCGACGAGGTCGGCCGGCAAATAGGGCGTATCGCACGGCGAGCACACGACGAGCGGTGCGCGCGCCGCGCGCATGCCGGCGAGCAGGCCCGCGAGCGGGCCGGGGAAATCGGGGGTTTCGTCCGGCACGATGCGCGCATCGAACGGCGCACCGAGTTCGGCGTAGCGCGCGGCGTTGCGATTCGCGCTGATCAGCGTCTCGTCGACCTGCGGCGCGAGCCGGCGCAGCACGTGCAGCGCGAGCGGCGTACCGTCGAGCAGCTGCAGGCCCTTGTCTGCGCCGTCCATGCGCGTCGCGCGCCCGCCCGCGAGCAGCAGGCCGGTGATGGAAGGCGAGGCGGAAGCGGACATCGCGGGAAAGCGGGGCGGGCGGCGCGCGTCAGCCGCCGATGTACGACATTTCGACGCGCTTGCCGGCGCCGTCGGGCGCGGCGTCGGCGGCCGCGCTGCCGCGCAGCTGCGAGTAGCGGTCGGTGCGGGCCTGCCAGATCCGGGCGATCGCGGTCGCGATCTCGGCGTCGCTCGCGCCGCCGCGCACCAGTGCGCGCAGGTCATGGCCGGTCGACGCGAACAGGCACAGGTACAGCTTGCCTTCGGTCGACAGCCGCGCGCGCGTGCAGTCGCCGCAGAATGCCTGCGTCACGCTCGAGATCACGCCGATTTCGCCGCTGCCGTCCGCATAGCCCCAGCGCTGCGCGGTTTCCGCCGCCGTGTGCGGCTCGAGCGGCACGAGCGGAAACTGCTCGGCGATCCGTGCGACGACGTCCGCGGACGGCAGCACTTCGGTCATGTTCCAGCCGTTCGATGTGCCGACGTCCATGTATTCGATGAAGCGCAGGATCACGCCGGTGCCGCGGAAGCGCTTGGCCATCGGCAGGATCTCGCGGTCGTTGGTGCCGCGCTTCACGACCATGTTGACCTTGACCGGCGCGAGGCCCGCGGCCTGCGCGGCGAAGATGCCGTCGAGCACGTCGGCGCTCGCGAAGTCGGCATCGTTCATGCGCTTGAACAGCGTGTCGTCGAGCGCGTCGAGGCTGACCGTCACGCGTGTGAGGCCGGCATCCTTCAGCGCACGCGCCTTGCGCGCGAGCAGTGAGCCGTTGGTGGTCAGCGTCAGGTCGAGCGGGCGGCCGTCGTGGGTCGTCAGGCGCGCGAGGCGCTCGATCAGGAACTCGAGGTTCTTGCGCAGCAGCGGCTCGCCGCCGGTGATCCGGATCTTTTCGACGCCGTGTGCGACGAACAGCCGTGCCACGCGCTCGATCTCTTCGTGCGTGAGCAGGGCGCTGTGCGGCAGGAACGGGTAGTCCTTGTCGAACACGTCCCGCGGCATGCAGTACACGCAACGGAAGTTGCAGCGATCCGTCACCGAGATGCGCAGGTCGCGCAGCGGCCTGGCGAACGTGTCGGCCAGGGCGCCGTCAGGGGTATGCGCGACGCCGGAGATATCCGGCATCCCGCTGACGTCGGCGAGGGGAATGATGCGTCGGGACATGTTGAAAGAAGTGCGAGCCAGTCTTCTATTTTAGCCGCAAGCGGCCGGCCGGGCCGGTGGGCGGAAACCCGCAGCGCGGACATGAAAAAGCCCGCCGGAGGCGGGCTTTTCCTGGTCGGGCGATGCGCCGCTTAATGGTGCGACGTCTCGACCTGCTGCATCGGGGTCGTATCGACCGGCGGCAGCGCCTTGCGCTCGCGCGGCACGCGGGCCGGACGCGGCAGGCGCGACGCGGCTTCCTGGGCAGCGCGGAACTTGTCGGCATCCGTGTTCACCCACACGAGGCCGGCTTGTTCCAGCACGACGTCGAGGCTCGCCGAAGCGGGCGCAGCGGCCGGTTGAACCGGCGCCGGCGCGGGCGCGGCAACGGCTTCGACCGGGGCCGGTTCGACCTGAGCCGGTTCGACGGCTGCCGGCGCGACCGGTGCTGGGGCGACCGGTGCCGGAGCGACTTCAACCGCGGCGACCGGTGCCGGTGCGGCTTGCTCGACGGGCGCGGACTGCGGCGCTTCGACGGCAGCCGGCACTTCGAACGCATCGGTCGGCGACACCGCGACCGGTGCCGGGCCGGCTTCCGGAGCAGCGGCCGGCGCGACCGGTACCGATTCGGCGACCGGTGCGACCGGGGCGGGCTCGATCGGCGCGACCGGCGTCGCTTCGACGCGAACCGGTGCCGGTTGCGGCTCGACCACGGCCGGCTCGACCGCTTCGGCACGCTGTTCGACTGCGGCCTCGGCTACCACGGCGCCCGCTGCGGCGACCGCTGCCACGGCGACCGGTGCGGCCGTATGGGCCGGCTCGACCGCGCTCGGGGCTTCCGTCGTCATAGCTTGCACGGCTTCGCCGTCCGCGCCTTGCTCGGCGTGGTCGACGACTGCGCCTTCGTCCTCGCGCTCGCGACGACCGCCGCGGCGACCGCGGCGGCGGCGGCGACGTTCCTCGCCGTCACGTGCGCCGGCTTCCGCGTCGGCTGCGACATCGGCGCCCGGCAGGGCGACGGCTGCGGCCTGGTCGGCTTCCGCTTCCGGATGGTTCTCGCCACGGGTGACGGTCTCGAGCGTAGCCGCGTGTTGCGTCGGCTTGCGGCGCTCACCGCGCTCGCGACGTTCGCCGCGTTCCTGGCGCTCGCCGCGGCCGGCTGCCTCGACGGCTTCCGGCTGCTCGGTGCGCTCGCGCGGTTCGCGGTTCTCGCGCGGTTCGCGCGGCTCACGGCTTTCACGCGGCTCGCGCGGTTCGCGGCCTTCGCGCGGGCCACGGCCCTCGCGACCTTCGCGGCCCTCACGACCTTCACGGCTTTCGCGCGGCTCGCGGCCTTCACGCGGTTCGCGACCCTCGCGCGGTTCACGCGACTCGCGCGCTTCCTTGCCTTCGCGTTCCTGGCGTTGCGACTGGCCACGGCCTGCCGCTGCCTGGTCGCGACCACCCTGAGCCTGCTGGGCGCCGCCACGACGATTGCGGTTGCGATCGCCGCCGCGCTGCTCGGTCTTCTCGGTCCGCTCGCGGGCCGGACGGGCAGCCTGTTCCTTTGCCGGTGCCGGTGCGACCGGCGCGGGCGCCGGGGCCGGCGACATGCCGAACAGACCCTTCAGCCAGCCGATGAAGCCGCCGCTCGCCGCGGCGACCGGTGCGGGTGCCGCAACCGGCTCGACCGGGCGCTGCGGTGCCGGGCTCGGCGCCGGACGCTCGGGCGTGATGCCCTTGACCGCCGCTTCCTGCTTCGGCTTCACGTCGGCCGCGCGCTTGCTGTAGCCGGTTTCCGACTCCAGTTCGCGGGCGGCTTCCTCGGCCATCTTCCAGGACGCGCGCGGATCGTCGAGGCGCGCGTCGTCATGGCGCAGGCGCTCGAGCTTGTAATGCGGCGTATCGAGGTGCTTGTTCGGGATCAGCACGATGCCGACCTTGAAGCGCGACTCGATCTTGTTGATTTCCTGACGCTTTTCGTTGAGCAGGAAGGCGGTCACCTCGACCGGCACCTGGCAATGGATCGCCGCGGTGTTTTCCTTCATCGCTTCTTCCTGAATGATCCGCAGGACCTGCAGCGCGGACGATTCGGTATCGCGGATGTGGCCCGTGCCGTTACAGCGCGGGCACGTCACGTGGCTGCCTTCCGACAGGGCCGGACGCAGGCGCTGGCGCGACAGTTCCATCAGGCCGAAGCGGGAGATCTTGCCCATCTGCACGCGCGCACGGTCGTGCTTGAGCGCGTCCTTCAGGCGTTGCTCGACTTCGCGCTGGCTCTTCGCCGACTCCATGTCGATGAAGTCGATGACGATCAGGCCGCCGAGGTCGCGCAGGCGCAGCTGGCGGGCCACTTCGTCGGCCGCTTCGAGGTTCGTGCGGGTCGCCGTTTCCTCGATGTCCGCGCCCTTGGTCGCCCGCGCCGAGTTCACGTCGATCGCGACGAGCGCCTCGGTGTGGTCGATCACGATCGCACCGCCCGACGGCAGCGGCACCGTGCGCGAGTACGCGGTCTCGATCTGGTGCTCGATCTGGAAGCGGGAGAAGAGCGGCACGTCGTCGTGGTAGCGCTTCACCTTCGACACGTTGTCCGGCATCACGATGTCCATGAACGCACGGGCCTGATCGTAGATCTCGGTCGTATCGATCAGGATTTCGCCGATGTCGGGCTGGAAATAGTCCCGGATCGCGCGGATCACGAGGCTCGATTCCAGATAGATCAGCATCGGCTGGCCGGCATTGCCGCTTTGCGACGCCGCTTCGATCGCGCGCCACAGCTGCAGCAGGTAGTTCAGGTCCCACTGCAGTTCCTCGGCGCTGCGGCCGATGCCCGCGGTGCGGGCGATCATGCTCATGCCGTCCGGAATCTGCAGCTGCGCCATGGTTTCGCGCAGTTCCTGACGCTCGTCGCCTTCGATCCGGCGCGACACGCCGCCGCCGCGCGGATTGTTCGGCATCAGCACGAGGTAGCGGCCGGCGAGCGAGATGAAGGTCGTGAGGGCGGCGCCCTTGTTGCCGCGCTCTTCCTTCTCGACCTGGACGATCAACTCCTGGCCTTCGCGCAGGGCATCCTGGATGCGCGCGGAGCGCATGTCGATGCCTTCCTTGAAGTACTGGCGGGCGACTTCCTTGAACGGCAGGAAGCCGTGGCGGTCTTCGCCGTAGTTGACGAAGCACGCTTCGAGCGACGGCTCGATGCGCGTGATGACACCTTTGTAGATATTGCCTTTGCGCTGTTCGCGCCCGGCTGTCTCGATGTCGATGTCGATGAGCTTTTGCCCATCGACGATGGCGACGCGCAGCTCCTCCTGCTGCGTCGCATTGAACAGCATGCGTTTCATGAACGACTCCAGGCGGCTCTGCTGCCGGCGCCTCGCGGTTGTCAGTCGCGAGGGCGGGAACGACGGCAGGCCGCACCTTGTTGTGTTGTCACAAGCACGCTGGAGCGGGAAGGATGGCGGGGAGAATTGCCTGAAGAGGCGCTTGGGCCCGAAAGACGGGGCCGGCGGCCATAGGGCACCTGCGAACACGGCTTCAAAGCACGGCGTCCACACACCGCACGCTGCGAAAGCGCGCTAAGCCTGAGACCGGGGCACTGCCACGGGGCGCGCGCAATGCGTCGCGCGCGCCGACGGGCGGCAGATGCTGCGGCTTGGGCCGCAGCGGGGAGTATCGAATCCAGCCCGACTTTCCCGCCTGGGGTGTACTTCCCTGGTTTGACGTCGCCAAGCCCCGCACGCTTCGCGGGGCCAAATCGGGCGCAACGCCGTAATTTTCGCAACCGGCAGCCTGCGGACGCACCTCGCGCCGTCGGGCTGCCGATCAAATTCTTTTCAACCAACTTTCCGTTACCGCGGCGCCTGGTCGACCGAATCCGCCTGTGGGCGCGATCCTTGCCGACGGCCGGCGCCGTGCGTGCAACTTGCTGCATCTCTTTGATTAGGGGCGAGCAGCAGACCCCCGGCGCAAGTAAAATAACGGTTTGCGCTTGCGCCTTGCCCGATTCCGTCGGGACCGGCCTGTCAGGCCACCCTCAACGTCAGGCTGGGCAAAATTATATTCAGTATGAATGAGTTAGGCAAAATATCCCAGAATTCAGTCGCAAGCGGCCAGGTATCGATGATCCAGATCGACGAAAACTCGGCCGGTCAGCGGATCGACAACTTCCTGTTGCGCGTCTGTAAAGGCGTGCCCAAAAGCCATATTTACCGGATCCTGCGCAGCGGCGAAGTCCGCGTGAACAAGGGTCGGGTCGACGCCCAGTACCGTCTCGCGTTCGGCGACCTCGTCCGCGTGCCGCCCGTGCGGGTGGCGGCGGCCGACCTCGCGCGCGCCGACACGCCGATCGTGCCGCCCGCGCAGTTCGAGGTGCTGTACGAAGACGACGCGCTGCTCGTCATCAACAAGCCGGCCGGCGTCGCCGTGCACGGCGGCAGCGGCGTCGCGTTCGGCGTGATCGAACAGATGCGCCAGGCCCGCCCGCGCGCGAAATTCCTCGAACTCGTGCACCGGCTCGACCGCGAGACCTCCGGGATCCTGATGCTCGCGAAGAAGCGCACGGCGCTCGTCGGCCTGCACGAGCAGATCCGCGAGAACCGGATGGACAAGCGCTACTTCGCGTGCGGATACGGCGAATGGCAGCCCGACTGGGGCCGCCGTCGCGTGGTGAAGGCTCCGCTGTTCAAGTATTCGACCCCGGAAGGGGAGCGGCGCGTGCGCGTACAGGACGATGGCCTGCCGTCGCACACGGTGTTCAACCTGATCGAGCGCTGGCCGGACTACGCGCTGGTCGAGGCGGAACTCAAAACGGGTCGGACCCATCAGATCCGGGTGCACCTCGCGCATCTCGGCCTGCCGATCGCCGGCGACGCCAAGTATGGCGATTTCGCACTGAACAAGGCGCTGGCGCGCGCGAACGCGCAACCGTCGCTCAAGCGGATGTTCCTGCATGCGCACCGGCTCAAGCTCGCGCATCCGCTGACCGGCGAGGCGTTGCAGTTCGATGCGCCGCTGCCGGACGAATGCCGGCGCTTCCTCGATCAACTCCGCGCTCTGCGCGATACCGCCTGACTCGCATGGCCCGACAGCAATTTGATCTGATCGTCTTCGACTGGGACGGCACGCTGATGGATTCGACTGCGCACATCGCGCACAGCATCCAGGCCGCCTGCCGCGATCTCGGCCTGCCCACGCCGTCGGACGAGGCGTCCCGCTACGTCATCGGCCTCGGCCTGCGCGATGCACTGCAGATTACTGCTCCGACCCTCGATCCGTCCGACTATCCGCGGCTGGCCGAACGCTACCGCTATCACTACCTGCTGGACGATCAGCGCATCGAGCTGTTCGCCGGCGTGCGCGAACTGCTCGCGGAATTGCGCGATACCGGCTACCTGCTCGCGGTCGCGACCGGCAAGGGCAGGGTCGGGCTGAACCGCGTGCTCGACCAATCGAAGCTCACGAGCCTGTTCGATGCGACGCGCTGCGCGGACGAAACGTTCTCGAAGCCGCATCCGGCAATGCTGCACGAACTGACCCGTGAATTGGGGCAGGATCTCGCGCGTACCGTGATGATCGGCGACACCACGCACGACCTGCAGATGGCCGCGAGTGCGGGGGCGGCCGGCATCGGCGTCGCGTACGGCGCGCACACGGCCGATGCGCTGGCCGCGCTGACACCGCGCTTCGTCGCGCCGGACGTCGGCGCACTGGCCGCGTGGCTGCGGGAGCACGCATGAGCGCGGCGCCGGATGCCGTGCGCGTGTGCGCATCGGACGCGCTGGCCGACGGCGGTGCCGGCGTGCGCGTCGATGCGACGCTGCGCGGCGAGCAGGCGGTCGTGTTCTTCGTGCGCTACGAAGGCCGTGCATACGGCTACCTGAACCGCTGCGCGCACGTGCCGATGGAGCTCGACTGGGCCGAAGGGCAGTTCTTCGAGTCGTCGGGCCTGTACCTGATGTGCGCGACGCACGGCGCGATCTACGCGCCGGATACCGGCAAGTGCGTCGGCGGCCCGTGCCGCGGCGGCCGCCTGCGGCCGGTCGAGGTCGACGAGCGCGACACGCCGGACGGGCGTGCGGTATTCTGGCTACCGGATGCCGACTTGGGTCCCGCCGCTTCGCCCCCTCCCGCCACGACCGACTGACGACACCACTGCATGGCCGACCAACCGAACCTTCCTGATTCCTCGTCCCGTTCCGACAGCCGCGAACCGAACTGGGAGCGCGCGGCGCTCGAGCGGATCGCGCTCGCGGCCGTCAAGGAACAGCGCGCCGCGCGGCGGTGGAAGATCTTCTTCCGTTTCGCGTTCCTCGGCGTGTTCGTGCTGCTCGCGTTCGCGCTGATCGATTTCTCGAGCGACTCGAAATTCTCGGCGAGCGGGCGCCACACGGCGCTCGTGACGATCGACGGCGAGATCGCGGCGGGCACCAACGCGAACGCCGACGACATCAACACGGCGCTGGATACTGCTTTCGACGACAGCGGCACGGCCGGCGTCGTGCTGCGGATCAACAGCCCGGGCGGCAGCCCGGTGCAGGCCGGGATGGTCTATGACGAGATCCGCCGGCTGCGCAAGAAGTATCCGGACAAGCCGTTGTACGTCGTCGTGACCGACATGTGCGCATCGGGCGGTTATTACATTGCGTCCGCCGCCGACAAGATCTTCGTCGACAAGGCGAGCATCGTCGGCTCGATCGGCGTGCTGATGGACGGGTTCGGCTTCACGGGCCTGATGGGCAAGCTCGGCGTCGATCGCCGCCTGCATACGTCGGGCGAAAACAAGGGCTTCTACGACCCGTTCTCGCCCGAGACGCCGAAGATGGATGCCCACGCGCAGGCGCTGCTCGACCAGGTCCATGCGCAGTTCATCAAGGCCGTGAAGGACGGCCGCGGCAAGCGGCTGCACGAAACGCCCGACATGTTCTCGGGGCTGTTCTGGACCGGCGAAAAGAGCGTCGAGCTCGGACTCGCCGACGGCTACGGCACGACCGACACGGTCGCGCGCGACGTGCTGAAGGCGCCGGATCTCGTCGACTATACGGTGAAGGAAAGCCTGACGAACCGCGTCGCGCGCAAGTTCGGCGCGGCGGTCGGCGGTGCCGCGATGAAGGCGCTCACCGCGGGCGGCACGTCGTTCAGCCTGCGCTGAGCGGCGGCCAGCCGGCGCCGCGGCGAACGGGGCAGGGCGCCCCGTGTCGCGCGGCCGCCGGCTTCAGTTCGCGAGCAGCAGGAAGATGGCCGGGCGCTTCTGCAGATTCGGCGCAGGCGTCTTTTTCCAGTCCGCCACGGAGCGGCTGGCGATCGTCTCGGTCTCGAGGGTCAGGTCGGCCGCGACGCAGATTTGCGTCGACGGCGCGCAGGTCGCGACCAGCGTATCCAGCATCGCCTGGTTCCGGTACGGCGTCTCGATGAAGATCTGCGTCTGGCGCGCCTTGCGTGACAGTTGCTCAAGTTCGCGCAAGCGCTTCGCACGTGCGGCCGCATCGACCGGCAGGTAGCCGTTGAACGCGAAACTCTGGCCGTTCAGGCCCGACGCCATCAACGCGAGCAGGATCGAACTCGGCCCGACGAGCGGCACGACCTTCACGCCGCGCTCGTGCGCGCGGCGCACCAGCAGCGCGCCCGGATCGGCGACGGCCGGGCAGCCGGCCTCCGACACGAGGCCGGCGTCCGCGCCGGCAAGTATGGGCGCGAGCAGCCGGTCGATGGCGCCGGCCGGCGTATTGACGTTCAGTTCGCTGATCTCGATTTCCTGGATCGGCCGCGTCGCGCCGATCTTCTTCAGGAACGCGCGGGTCGTTTTCGCGTTTTCGCCGATGTAATAGCCGAGTGTGCCGGCGCGCGCCTGCACGGCGGCGGGCAGCACGGCGGCGAGCATCGATGCGTCGCCCTCGCCGAGCGTGTTCGGGACGAGATAGAGCGTGCCGGCGGTCATGCGCGGTCTCCTTGGGGTGCGGCGAACAGCGGATAACCGACGGCGCGCAGCATCCGCGTGAGCGCGATCAGCGGCAGGCCGACGAGCGCCGTCGGGTCGTCGGAGTCGATGGCATCCAGCAGCGCGATGCCGAGCCCTTCGGACTTCGCGCTGCCGGCGACGTCGTACGGCGTTTCCGCGCGCAGGTACGCATCGAGTTCGGCTTCGGGCAGCGAGCGAAAGCGCACGTGTGTGACGACGTCCTCGCTCTGCGTTTCGCCGGTGCGGCTGTCGTAAAGGCTGAGCGCGCTGTGGAATTCGACGTCGCGGCCCTGCATCGACAGCAGCTGCGCGAGCGCGCGCTCGTGCGTGCCGGGCTTGCCGATCTGGTGGCCGTCGAACGTCGCGACCTGGTCCGACCCGATCACGAGCACGCCGTCCGGCGCGTCGATCGTCGCCGCGACCGCGCGCGCCTTCGCACCGGCGAGGCGCAGCGCGGTCGCGGCCGGCGCTTCGCCCGCGAGCGGGGTTTCGTCGAGGTCGGGCGACACGACGTCGAACGGCAGGCCGAGGCGCTCGAGGAGCGCGCGGCGGTAGCGGGAACTGGAGGCGAGAATCAGCCGCGGCGGGCGGCAAACGGTATCCGGCATGGTCGGTTGGGTCGGTGAGTCGTCGGGTGTGGCGCGGTGTTGCAAGGGCGCAAGCATAAGTGATTGACCGCAAAAGGTAAAACAGGTATGCTTTCCCGCTTTTCGTCGGCAGGCTTTCCGCAGTGGTGGCGCCTGCCGGGTCTTCGGAAGTAAAGTACGTAATCGTGCGAGGCGTACGTGGCGTGGATCGCGTACGTGCGCGGCGTCAAATGAGTGGCGCCAGCAAGCCGGATCCCGCAAGTCAGCCTGTAGGCAGGAGCGCAACATGAACACTTCTTCTGGCAAGCCTGCGGCAGCGCTTGATCCGCACGCGGTCGATCTGTTCGAATTCGCCCGCAGCGGGCGGCAGGCAGCGGGTGCCGTGCGCCTGTCGCAACTGCAGCGCATGCTGAACGAAGTGCCGGCGGACGCGCCCGATCGCGACACGGTCTTCACGTGGCAGGCTGAAGGGTTCACCCAGAAGGAGTTGCAGGACGACGGCGCCGAAGGGCAGCAGCCGTATCTGCGCCTCGCGGTGCATGGCCATGCGTGGCTCACGTGTCAGCGCTGCATGACCCCGTACGACCAGACGTTCGACGTCGACATGACGTACCGGGTCGTTGCGACCGAAGAAGAAGCTGAAGAATTTCCGCTCGACGACGATGAAGCCGATGTGATCGTGGGCTCACGCCAGTTCGATCTCGTCGACTTGATCGAAGAGGAATTGCTGCTTTCGTTGCCGCTCGTGCCCAAGCACGAGGTTTGCCCGGCAGTTCACGAAAGCCTCGTGTCGGGTGCGAGCGGTCCTTCGGAAGACGCGGACGACGAGTCCGCCGAAGACGAGGACGAAGGCAAACGGCCGAATCCGTTCGCAGCGCTGGAAGCGCTGAAGAAGGACGGGGACGGCAGCAAGAAACACTAAGCAGTTGTGGCGCGGGAAGGCGTAAGGGCTTTGGGCCAGGGTAGTTAAGCGCCGGATCGGGCTGTGTTAGAATCCGGAAAATTATTTAGGAGTTAGTCATGGCAGTCCAGCAAAACAAGAAGTCGCCGTCGAAGCGCGGCATGCATCGTTCGCACGATTTCCTGACGGCAGCGCCGCTGGCAGTCGAGCCGAGCACGGGTGAAGTGCACCTGCGTCACCACGTCAGCCCGAACGGCTACTATCGCGGCAAGAAAGTCGTCAAGACGAAGAACGACTAAGCGTCAAGTCACGCGTTGCGCGCTACGATCGCCGTTCGCGTGACAACTGGTTCGCTTGACACTTTCCTGGCTCAACAAAAAGGCGGCATTCAACTGCCGCTTTTTTGTGCCTGAAATTCGTCGCATTCCATGACCGTAAAGCTCACAATCGATTGCATGGGAGGCGACCACGGCCCGTCCGTGACCGTTCCCGCGGCAGTCAAGTTCGTCCGCGCGCATCCCGATGCGCACCTGATGCTCGTCGGCATCGAAAGCGCGATCCGCGCTCAGCTGAAAAAGCTGAAAGCCCTCGACGATCCCGCGCTGACCATCGTGCCCGCCACCGAAGTCGTGGCGATGGACGACCCTGTCGAAGTGGCGCTGCGCAAGAAGAAGGATTCTTCGATGCGTGTCGCGCTCAACCACGTCAAGGAAGGCGCGGCCCAGGCCTGTATTTCCGCCGGCAACACCGGCGCGCTGATGGCCGTTTCCCGTTATGTGCTCAAGACGCTGCCCGGCATCGAGCGGCCCGCGATCGCGTTCGCGCTGCCGAACCCGACCGGCTACACGATGATGCTGGACCTCGGCGCGAACGTCGACTGCGAGCCGCAGCACCTGCTGCAGTTCGCGGAGATGGGACACGCGCTCGTCGCCGCGCTCGAAGGCAAGGAGCGTCCGACGATCGGCCTGCTGAACATCGGCGAAGAGGTCATCAAGGGCAACGAGACCATCAAGCGCGCCGGCGAACTGCTGCGCGCCAGCACGCTGAATTTCCGTGGCAACGTCGAAGGCAACGACATCTACAAAGGCACGGTCGACGTGATCGTCTGCGACGGCTTCGTCGGCAACGTCGCGCTGAAGACGTCCGAAGGGCTCGCGCAGATGCTGTCCGACATCATCCGCGAGGAGTTCGGCCGGTCGCTGATGTCGAAGCTGATGGCGCTGCTCGCGCTGCCGGTGCTGATGCGTTTCAAGAAGCGCGTCGATCACCGCCAGTACAACGGCGCGGCGCTGCTGGGGCTGAAGAGCCTCGTGATCAAAAGCCACGGTTCGGCCGACGCCTACGCGTTTGAGTGGGCGATCAAACGGGGTTATGATGCCGTCAAAAACGGCGTGCTGGAGCGCCTCACGCGTGCGATGGCGGACAATTCGGTGTCGCTCGGCGACGGCGAACACGACGCGGGCGGCGCAGGCCCGACGAGCCCGGCCGCAGGCCACCACGCCGAACCTTCCGCTGCGCAATCCTCTAAAGCATAAATGGCCCAATCGACTCTCTATTCCCGCGTGCTCGGCACGGGCAGCTACCTGCCGCCCGACCGGGTCACGAACCAGCAGCTCGCCGACCGTCTCGCGAAGGAAGGCATCGAGACGAGCGATGAGTGGATCGTTGCGCGCACGGGCATCCATGCGCGCCATTTCGCCGCACCGGACGTCACGACGAGCGATCTCGCGCTCGAAGCGGCGCGCCGTGCGATCGAGGCGGCCGATATCGATCCGCAGTCGATCGACCTGATCATCGTCGCGACTTCGACCCCCGATTTCGTGTTCCCCAGCACGGCTTGCCTGCTGCAGAACAAGCTCGGCATCAAGAACGGCGGCGCGGCATTCGACGTGCAGGCCGTGTGCTCGGGCTTCGCCTATGCGATGGCGACGGCCGACAGCTTCATCCGCAGCGGCCAGCACCGCACGGCGCTCATCGTCGGCGCGGAGACGTTCTCGCGCATTCTCGATTTCAAGGACCGCACGACCTGCGTGCTGTTCGGCGACGGCGCGGGCGCGGTGATCCTGTCCGCCTCGGAAGAGCCGGGCGTGCTCGGCAGCGCGCTGCACGCGGACGGCAGCTATTCGAACATCCTCTGCACGCCGGGCAACGTCAATCGCGGTGTGATCGACGGCAGCGCGTTCCTGTACATGGATGGGCAAGCCGTGTTCAAGCTCGCGGTCAACGTGCTCGAAAAGGTCGCGATCGAGGCGCTCGCCAAGGCGAATCTCGCGCCCGAGCAGGTCGACTGGCTGATTCCGCACCAGGCCAACATCCGCATCATGACCAGCACCTGCCGCAAGCTCGGCCTGCCGCAGGAGCGCATGGTCGTGACGGTCGACCAGCACGGCAACACGTCGGCTGCGTCGATCCCGCTGGCGCTCGACGCCGCAGTGCGCGACGGCCGCATCCAGCGCGGTCAGCACGTGCTGATCGAAGGCGTCGGCGGCGGCTTCACGTGGGGCGCGTCCGTCTTCCGCTACTGATCCGCGGCGCGCAACTGCTGCGCGCGGATCCCGAACCGGCGCGCCGTTCGTGCGCGCCGTCCGAATCGATTCAATTGGGGACGATATGAAATTCGCATTCGTTTTTCCGGGGCAGGGCTCGCAGTCGGTCGGCATGCTCAACGCATTCGCCGATCTCGCCGTCGTGCGCGAGACGCTCCAGGAAGCATCCGATGCACTCAATCAGGATCTCGGCAAGCTGATCGCCGAAGGTCCGGCCGAAGAGCTGAATCTGACCACCAACACGCAGCCCGTGATGCTGACGGCCGCCTACGCGTGCTATCGCGCATGGCAGCAGGCCGGCGGTCCGGCACCGTCGATCGTCGCGGGCCACAGCCTCGGCGAATACACGGCGCTCGTCGCCGCGGGCGCGATCGCGTTCAAGGACGCGGTGCCGCTCGTGCGCTTCCGCGCGCAGGCGATGCAGACGGCCGTGCCGGTCGGCCAGGGCGGCATGGCGGCGATCCTGGGTCTCGATGACGACACGGTGCGCGCGGTGTGCGCCGAAGCCGCGGAAGCGGGCGTCGTCGAAGCCGTGAACTTCAACGCGCCGGCGCAGGTCGTGATCGCGGGCGCGAAGGCGGCCGTCGAGAAGGCCTGCGAGATCGCGAAGGCGAAGGGCGCGAAACGCGCGCTGCCGCTGCCGGTATCGGCGCCGTTCCATTCGTCGCTGCTCAAGCCGGCATCGGACCAGTTGCGCGACTATCTGGCAAACGTCGACGTGAAGGCGCCGCAGATTCCGGTCGTCAACAACATCGACGTCGCGGTGGTCAGCGATCCGGCCGCGATCAAGGACGCGCTGGTGCGCCAGGCCGCGGGCCCGGTGCGCTGGGTCGAATGCGTGCGGCACATCGCGGGCACGGGCGTCACGCACGTGATCGAATGCGGTCCGGGCAAGGTGCTGGCAGGCCTGACGAAGCGCATCGACGGCAACCTGGTCGGCGCATCGGTGTTCGATCCGGCTTCGCTCGACGAAGCACTGAAGCTGGCGACCGCCTGACGCGGCGCCTTTCCTCAAGAGACGGATATTCGATTCATGGAAAAGACTCTCGATAAACAGGTCGCGATCGTGACCGGCGCATCGCGCGGCATCGGCCGGGCGATCGCGCTCGAACTCGCGCGCCTGGGCGCGACGGTGATCGGCACGGCGACGAGCGAATCGGGCGCCGCCGCGATTACCGCCGGGTTCGCGGAAGCGGGCGTGACGGGCCGCGGCGCGGTGCTGAACGTCAACGACGCGGCGGCAGCCGAAGCGCTGATCGACGCGACCGTGAAGGAATTCGGCGCGCTCCACGTGCTCGTCAACAACGCGGGGATCACGCAGGACCAGCTCGCGATGCGGATGAAGGACGAGGACTGGGATGCGGTGATCGACACCAACCTGAAGTCGGTGTTCCGCCTGTCGCGCGCGGTGCTGCGCCCGATGATGAAGGCCCGCGGCGGCCGCATCATCAACATCACGTCGGTGGTCGGCTCGGCCGGCAACCCGGGCCAGGTCAACTACGCGGCCGCGAAGGCCGGCGTCGCGGGCATGACGCGTGCGCTTGCACGTGAAATCGGCAGCCGTGGCATCACGGTGAACTGCGTCGCGCCGGGCTTCATCGACACCGACATGACGAAGACGCTGCCGGAAGAACAGCAGGCCGCGCTCAAGACCCAGATTCCGCTCGGCCGCCTCGGCAGCCCGGCAGACATCGCCCATGCCGTCGCGTTCCTCGCATCGCCGCAGGCCGGTTATATCACCGGCACGACGCTGCACGTGAACGGCGGCATGTACATGTCGTAACGGTTTTCGTTTACCATCCGCGCCGTATCCCGTTTTTCAGGCGGATCGGTGCTTGATCGACCATCAAGCCAACGCGCGTTTTGCCGTCAGCAAACCTGATAAAATGCGCGCACTTGTAAATCTGAACTTTCCCTCGGAGGGGTAATGGATAACATCGAACAACGTGTCAAGAAGATCGTCGCTGAGCAACTGGGCGTCGCGGAAGCCGAGATCAAGAACGAAGCATCGTTCGTGAACGATCTGGGCGCGGATTCGCTCGACACGGTCGAACTGGTGATGGCTCTGGAAGACGAGTTCGGCATGGAAATCCCGGACGAAGAAGCAGAGAAGATCACGACCGTTCAGCAAGCGATCGACTACGCTCGCGCAAACGTCAAGGCGTAAGCGCCTTTCGCGCTTGTCCGCCACGTCGCCGCGATCTTCGCGATTGACGCGCCATCCTGCCGGCTTCGTGCCGGACGGACTAACAGCCACAGGGCTCGCAGGGCTGGTTCCTGTGGCCACTGTGGCTTTTGTTTTTGTCATCCAATAATGGAAAAGAGGTTACCGTGAGCCGCCGTCGTGTTGTTGTTACAGGCCTGGGGCTGATTTCGCCTGTTGGCAATAATGTTGCCGACGGCTGGGCCAATCTCGTCGCCGGCAAGTCCGGTATCGCCACCGTCACGAAGTTCGATGCGTCGAACCTCGCCTGCCATTTCGCGGGCGAAGTGAAGGGTTTCAGCGCCGAGGAGTACATCCCGGCGAAGGAAGCCCGCAACATGGATACGTTCATCCATTACGGCATCGCAGCCGGCGTCCAGGCGATCCGGGACAGCGGCCTCGAAGTGAACGAAGCCAATGCGGAACGCATCGGCGTGCTGGTCGGCTCCGGTATCGGCGGCCTGCCGATGATCGAAGACACGCACCAGACCTACGTCGATCGCGGCCCGCGCCGGATTTCGCCGTTCTTCGTGCCGGGTTCGATCATCAACATGATCTCGGGTCACCTGAGCATCATGTTCGGCCTGAAGGGCCCGAACCTCGCGGCCGTGACGGCCTGCACGACCGGTCTGCACAGCATCGGCCTCGCGGCGCGCCTGATTCAGGCCGGCGACGCCGACGTGATGGTCGCGGGCGGCGCCGAATCGACGGTGTCGCCGCTGGGCATCGGCGGTTTCGCGGCCGCGCGCGCGCTGTCGACCCGCAACGACGATCCGGCCACCGCGTCCCGTCCGTGGGACAAGGACCGTGACGGCTTCGTGCTGGGCGAGGGCGCAGGCGTGATGGTGCTCGAGGAATACGAGGCGGCGAAGGCACGCGGCGCGAAGATCTATGCGGAGGTCTCGGGCTTCGGCATGACGGGCGATGCGTATCACATGACCGCGCCGAACATGGACGGTCCGCGCCGCTGCATGGTCGCGGCACTGCGCGACGCCGGCGTGAACGCGGACGAGGTCCAGTACCTGAACGCGCACGGCACGTCGACGCAGCTCGGCGACAAGAACGAGTCCGATGCGGTGAAGGCGGCATTCGGCGAGCACGCGTACAAGCTCGTGGTGAACTCGACGAAGTCGATGACGGGTCACCTGCTGGGTGGCGCGGGCGGCCTCGAGTCGGTGTTCACGGTGCTGGCGCTGCACAACAACGTGTCGCCGCCGACCATCAACATCTTCAACCAGGACCCCGAGTGCGATCTCGACTACTGCGCGAACACCGCGCGTGACATGAAGATCGACGTGGCCGTGAAGAACAACTTCGGCTTCGGCGGTACCAACGGCACGCTGGTGTTCAAGCGCGTCTGACGCTGAAATCGCTTGACGAGTCCATTCGATGCTCCGGCCGGGCGTCCGCAATGCTTTGCATTGCGGGCCTCGGCCGTGTCGTATGTGGTGCTGGCCGCGTTCGTCGCGGCGGCGGCCGCCTGCGCGTACCTGTTCTGGGCGCCGCGGGCCGGTGCCGCTGCCGGCGCGTGCGTGTCGGCGGCGACGGCCGCGCTGCTTGCCGTGTGCGCCGCGCGGGCCTGTGCCCGCCGGCTGCCGGCCGAGTTGCGGATCGATGCATTCGGGGAGATTGCGGCGTTTGGCCGCACCGGGCGCTTGCTGGCCCGGGGCCGCGTGACGGGCCATGCACACTGGAGCAGCCTGCTGCTCGTGCTGTCGGTCGGGCAGGGCGCCCGGCGCGCGCGGCCGTTGCTGATTCCGGCCGATGCGCTCGACGCCGCGTCGTTCAGTGCGCTGTCCGTGCTGGCGCGTACCGCGGGCACGGCGGGGCGGGCATGACGGCGGCGCGGTTACCAGCCGTAACCAGCGGCCGGCGCCGGAACGCTACAATAACGCTCCGCGTTGCATCCCTAGTTAACGGATTTGTCAGGTGAGTGAAAAAGAAATCGATCAGGCTCTGGTCGAGCGCGTACAGAAAGGCGACAAGGCAGCGTTCGAACTCCTGGTCTCCAAATACCACCGCAAGATCATTCGGCTGATCTCGCGCCTCGTGCGGGATCCCGCCGAGGTCGAGGATGTGGCCCAGGACGCGTTCATCAAGGCGTACCGTGCGCTGCCGCAATTTCGCGGCGAGTCGGCGTTCTACACGTGGTTGTACCGGATTGCCGTCAATACGGCGAAGAACTACCTTGCGACGCAGGGCCGGCGGGCACCGACCTCCACCGAGGCCGATGCCGAGGAAGCGGAAACTTTCTCCGACGCAGACCAACTAAGGGATATCAACACGCCTGAGTCGATGTTGATGAGCAAGCAGATTGCCGAGACGGTCAACGCTGCAATGGCCGTCCTGCCCGAAGAGCTGCGCCAGGCGATTACGCTGCGCGAGATCGAGGGCTTGAGCTACGAAGAGATCGCGGAAATGATGGATTGTCCGATCGGGACGGTCCGGTCGCGGATCTTCCGGGCGCGCGAGGCAATCGCTGCGAAATTGCGTCCGCTGCTCGATACGCCCGAAGGCAAGCGCTGGTAAGCGCGGCGGGCGCAACGACGCGGGTCGGGGTCTATTACGGATAGAGTCGTGAAATCACGACGGGGTGTGTGCAAGATGGGGAGCATCATGGGGTCGGTCAATACGCAGTCGCAAGCGTGCTCGCGCGGCGAGCGCCTTTCCGCTCTGGTCGACGGTGAACTGTTCGACGGCCCGGATCACGGGCAGTTTCTGGCTGAGCTCGACCGCGCGGATCGCGCTGCGTGGGCCCATTACCACCTGATCGGCGATGCGCTGCGCTCGGACGAGCTCGCGCTGTCGCCCGCGCTGAGCGTCGCGTTCACCGCGCGCATGTCCGCCGCGCTCGAAAGCGAGCCGCACCTGCTCGCGCCGGCCGCCGCGCCGGTCGCGCGCAAGCTGCTGTCGCTGCGCCGGCGTGTCGTGCCCGCGTTCGCGGTGGCCGCCGCGGCAGCCACGCTGACGTGGATCGTCGTCCCGCAGATGCAGACGGCGGGTGTGCCGGGCGCCGTCCAGGTCGCATCGGCAGGCGCGCCGCAGAGCGGCAACCTGCAGCGCGTGACGGTTGCACAGGCATCGGCGCAGCCGGGCCTGCAGGACGTCAACATCATCCGCGACGCAAGTCTCGACCAATACCTTGAAGCGCATCAGCAATTCGCGCAGCAGCCCGTCGTCACGGGCTCGATGCCGCTGATCCGCGCTGCCGTGACCACCACGCCAGGCCAATAAACCCGATGCGGACATTGCAGTTGAATCACGCCATCTCCGGATGGAAGCGGCTGCCGGCTCTCCTGCTTTGCGCAGCCGCCCTGTTGTCCGTTCAATCCCTGCCTGCCAGCGCCCAGCAACCGGACGATCCCGTCGCGACCCGCAAGGGTGCGGCGGACTGGCTCGACCGCATCCAGCAGGCGGCGCAGCAGCAGAGCTACGAGGGTACGTTCGTCTACCAGCGCGGCGGGTATGTCCAGTCGTCGCGCATCGCGCATGTGGCGTCCCGCGACGGCGAGTTCGAGCGCATCGAGTCGCTCGACGGTAAGCCGCGCAAGGTGCTGCGGCATAATGACGAGCTGTACACGTTCGTGCCCGAGCGCAAGCTGTGCGTGGTCGAGCGCCGCCAGACGCGCGATTCGTTCCCCGCGCTGCTTGGTGCCGGCGGCGAGCACGTGATGTCCGTCTACGACGCGAAGCTGCTCGGCAAGGACCGTGTGGCCGGGATTGACGCGCAGGTGGTCGAGCTCGTGCCGAAGGATGCGTACCGCTTCACCTACAAGCTGTGGGCCGACACCCGCACCGGGCTGCTGCTGCGTTCACAGACGCTCGATGCGAGCGATCACGTGCTCGAGCAGGTCGCGTTTTCGCAGCTGCAGACGGGCGGCGCGACCGGTGACAAATCCGCGATCGCGGCCGGCATGCGCAACCTGAGCGGCTGGACGGTGGTCCGCCCGCCGGTCGCGGCGGTCGACATGGAGGCGCAGGGCTGGCAGATCGCGCCGACCATCGCCGGCTTCCGGAAGATTCGCGAGGTGCGCCGGCCGATGGCCGCGCGCGACGCCGGCGATCCGCCGATTCCGGTCGACCAGGCCGTCTTCACGGACGGCCTCGCGACGATCTCCGTCTTCATCGAGCCGGCCGAAAAGAATACGCGCAAGGAAGGCGCGGGCAGCACCGGCGCGACCCACGTGCTCGTGAAGCGTCGCGGCGACTACTGGATCACCGTGCTCGGCGAAGTGCCGCCGGCCACGTTGCAGCAGTTCGCGTCTGCCATAGAATACAAGGCTTCCAAGTAACGCTACGGCTTCCGACATGACGAAACTCACGCTGCGCAAAGTGTTCGCGGCGGCGGTGCTGTGTGCCTGCCTGCCCCTCGCCCCGCATACCGCGGCCGCGGTCACGCCTCCCGCTGCCAGCCTTCCCGATTTCGCCGATCTGGTCGAAAAGGTCGGGCCGGCTGTCGTGAACATCCGGACCACCGCGAACGTGCCGACGCCCGGCCCGCGCGGCGTGCTCCCGCCAGGCTTCGATAATGGCGACATGTCGGAATTCTTCAGGCGCTTCTTCGGCATTCCGCTGCCGCAGGCGCCCGGCAACGGTGGTGGCGGCGGCAATGGCAATCCGAAGAACGCGCCGGCGCCGGACAATCCGCCCGACACCGAACAGAACCGCGGTGTCGGTTCGGGCTTCATCGTGTCGGCAGACGGCTACGTGATGACAAACGCGCACGTCGTCGACGACGCGGACACCATCTACGTGACGCTGACCGACAAGCGCGAATTCAAGGCGAAGCTGATCGGCGTCGACGACCGCACGGACGTCGCGGTCGTCAAGATCCAGGCGTCGAACCTGCCGGTCGTCGCGATCGGCGATTCGAACAAGGTGCGCGTCGGCGAGTGGGTCGTCGCGATCGGTTCGCCGTTCGGCCTCGACAACACCGTGACGGCCGGCATCGTGAGTTCGAAGAGCCGCAACACGGGCGATTACCTGCCGTTCATCCAGACCGACGTCGCGGTGAACCCCGGCAACTCGGGCGGCCCGCTGATCAACATGCAGGGCGAGGTGATCGGCATCAACTCGCAGATCTACAGCCGCACCGGCGGTTTCATGGGCATTTCGTTCGCGATCCCGATCGACGAGGCGATGCGCGTGGCCGACCAGCTGAAGGCGACCGGCAAGGTCACGCGCGGCCGCATCGCGGTGGCGATCGGCGAGGTGACGAAGGACGTGGCCGACTCGATCGGGCTGCCGAAGGCGGAAGGCGCGCTCGTCAGCAGCGTCGAACCGGGCGGTCCGGCCGACAAGGCCGGTATCCAGCCGGGCGACATCATCCTGAAGTTCAACGGCCGGCCGGTCGATACGGCGTCGGATCTGCCGCGCATGGTCGGCGACACGAAGCCGGGCACCAAGGCGACCGTCAGCGTATGGCGCAAGGGTCAGGCGCGCGATCTGCCGATCACGATCGCCGAGACGCCGGCCGAGACGACGGCGAAGGCCGAGCAGCGCAAGAGCGCGCCGCAGAAGCCGCGCCAGGCGAATTCGCTCGGCTTGACGGTCAGCGACCTTTCCGCGGATCAGCTGAAGTCGCTGAAGCTGAAGAACGGCGTGCAGATCGACGGCGTCGACGGCCCGGCGGCCCGAGCGGGGCTGCAGCGCGGCGATATCGTGCTGCGCGTCGGCGACACCGACATCACGAGCGCGAAGCAGTTCGCCGACGTGACCGCGCAGCTCGATCCGCAGAAGGCGGTCGCGGTGCTGGTGCGGCGCGGCGACAACACGCAGTTCGTGCCGGTGCGCCCGCGCGCGGTTCAGAAGTAACGCGCCGATGTTCACGCTCTACGGCCGCGGCTGGTGCCATCTGTGCGACGACCTGCGCGATGCGCTGGCGCCGCTGGCGGCCGAATTCGGCGTCGCGGTCGACTACGTCGACATCGATGCGGATCCGGCACTCGTTGCGCGTTACGACGAGGACGTGCCGGTGCTGTTGCTGGATGGCACGGAAGTGTGCCGCCACCGGTTCGACGAGGCGAGGGTGCGCGGCGCGCTCGCGGCCCGGCGCTGAACCCGGCTCCGCTGCCGGCCGGCCGCGCGTTGCGCGGGGCTTCCGGCGGCGGACCCGCCGGCCAGGGCCTCCGGCGGGGCGTCCCTGGCCGGGCGTCCCTGACCGGGCGTCCCAAATTACCGCCCGGCAAAGGCCTTTTCGGCTAAAATAAGCCGTTTTTTCACCGACTTACAAGGCGTGCTCCGCAGTCGTCGAGCGCGCCTTTTTCGCTTGATCGGCACTGAATGGATCATATTCGCAATTTCTCGATCATCGCGCACATCGACCATGGCAAGTCGACGCTCGCGGATCGCATCATCCAGGTATGCGGCGGCCTCGCCGACCGTGAAATGGAAGCGCAGGTGCTCGACTCGATGGATATCGAGCGCGAGCGCGGCATCACGATCAAGGCGCAGACGGCTGCACTGTCCTATCGCGCTCGCGACGGGAAGGTCTACAACCTCAACCTGATCGATACGCCGGGGCACGTCGACTTCTCGTACGAAGTCAGCCGTTCGCTGTCCGCGTGCGAAGGGGCGCTGCTCGTGGTCGACGCGAGCCAGGGCGTCGAGGCGCAGACGGTCGCGAACTGCTACACGGCGATCGAGCTCGGCGTCGAGGTCGTGCCGGTGCTGAACAAGATCGACCTGCCGGCCGCGAACCCCGAGAATGCGATCGAGGAGATCGAGGACGTGATCGGCATCGACGCGACCGACGCGACGCGCTGCAGCGCGAAGACGGGTCTCGGCGTCGAGGACGTGCTCGAAGCGCTGATCGCGAAGGTGCCGCCGCCGAAGGGCGATCCGGCCGCGCCGCTGCAGGCGCTGATCATCGACTCGTGGTTCGACAACTACGTCGGCGTCGTGATGCTCGTGCGGATCGTCAACGGCACGCTGCGTCCGAAGGACAAGATCAAGATGATGGCGACCGGCGCGCAGTATCCGGTCGAGCACGTCGGCGTGTTCACGCCGAAGTCGCGCAATCTCGACTCGCTGTCGGCGGGGCAGGTGGGTTTCATCATCGCCGGCATCAAGGAACTGACGGCCGCGAAGGTCGGCGACACCGTCACGCACGCGACCAAGGCGGCCGCCGAACCGCTGCCGGGCTTCAAGGAAGTGAAGCCGCAGGTGTTCGCGGGCCTCTATCCGGTCGAGGCGAACCAGTACGACGCGCTGCGCGAATCGCTCGAGAAGCTGAAGCTCAACGATGCATCGCTGCAGTACGAGCCGGAAGTGTCGCAGGCACTCGGCTTCGGTTTCCGCTGCGGCTTCCTCGGGCTGCTGCACATGGAAATCGTGCAGGAGCGACTCGAGCGCGAGTTCGACATGGACCTCATCACGACCGCACCGACGGTCGTCTACGAGGTCGTGCAGAGCGATGGCTCGACGATCATGGTCGAGAACCCGGCGAAGATGCCGGAGCCCGGCCGCATCGCCGAAGTGCGCGAGCCGATCGTCACCGTGAACCTGTACATGCCGCAGGACTACGTCGGTTCCGTGATCACGCTGTGCGAGCAGAAGCGCGGCTCGCAGATCAACATGCAGTATCACGGCCGCCAGGTGCAGCTCACGTACGAAATCCCGATGGCCGAGATCGTGCTCGACTTCTTCGATCGCCTGAAGTCGGTGTCGCGCGGCTATGCGTCGATGGACTACGAGTTCAAGGAATACCGTTCGTCGGACGTCGTGAAGGTCGACATGCTGATCAACGGCGACAAGGTCGACGCGCTGTCGATCATCGTGCACCGGTCGCAGTCGCAATACCGCGGTCGCGAGGTTGCCGCGAAGATGCGCGAGATCATTCCGCGCCAGATGTACGACGTGGCGATCCAGGCCGCGATCGGCGCGCACATCGTCGCACGCGAGAACATCAAGGCACTGCGCAAGAACGTGCTCGCGAAGTGCTACGGCGGCGACATCACGCGAAAGAAGAAACTGCTCGAGAAGCAGAAAGAAGGTAAGAAACGCATGAAGCAGGTGGGTTCGGTCGAGATCCCGCAGGAGGCGTTCCTCGCGATCTTGCGCGTCGAAGACAAATAACAGGACTGATCCTTTTATGAATTTTGCGCTGATTCTTTTTGTGCTCGTCGTCGTGACGGGCGTAGCGTGGGTGTTGGACAAACTGGTGTTCCTGCCGCAGCGGCGCAAGGCGGCCGACGCGGCGATCGAGGAGTTCGATCGTCAGCAGTCGCGTATCGACAAGCGTTTCGCGGACGAAAACGCGGGGCAGACGCGTTCGAAGCTGCGCGACGAAAAGCTGCGCCAGCCGTGGTGGCTCGAGTACACCGCGAGCTTCTTCCCGGTGATCCTGGCCGTGTTCGTCGTGCGTTCGTTCATCGTTGAGCCGTTCAAGATCCCGTCGGGCTCGATGGTGCCGACGCTGCTGGTCGGCGACTTCATCCTCGTCAACAAGTTCGAATACGGCCTGCGCATGCCGATCACGAACACGAAGATCACGCAGGGCAGCCCGCTGTCGCGCGGCGACGTCGTCGTGTTCCGTTATCCGAAGGACGAGTCGGTCGACTACATCAAGCGCGTGATCGGCCTGCCGGGCGACACGGTCGCTTACCAGGACAAGCAACTGACGATCAACGGCCAGCCGGTGCCCGAAACGCCGCTGCCGGATTTCTTCGACGACGAGCGCCAGAACTACGCGAAGCAGTTCGAGGAAACGATCGGCACGAAGAAGAACGCGATCCTCAACAATCCCGCCGTGCCGCCGTTCGTGATGGGCGCCTACGACTATCCGTATCGCGACAACTGCACGTACAACAGCCGCGGCGTGATCTGCAAGGTGCCGCCCGGTCACTACTTCATGATGGGCGACAACCGCGACAACAGCGCGGACAGCCGCTACTGGGGTTTCGTGCCGGACAACAACATCGTCGGCCGTGCGTTCTTCATCTGGATGAACTTCGGCGACCTGAAGCGCATCGGTTCCTTCAACTGACCGTATTCGATTCACACGCAATACGCGACGCACGGGCCGCGTCGCGTATTGCCGAACTACTTTAAGAACCGGCGGCAACACCGCCTCGTCACGCCTTTTCGCGTCCGGCCGTGCCGTTTCGGCCCGACCGGCGCCCGCGTTATACTCCTGCACATGCCCCTATCCCAGTTGGAAAGCCGGCTGCGCTACGAATTTCGCAATGCGGAATTGTTGCGCCAGGCTTTGACCCATCGCAGTCACAGTGCCACGCACAACGAACGGCTCGAGTTTCTCGGCGATTCCGTTCTGAATTGCGCGGTGGCCGCCCTTTTGTTCCAGCGTTTCAGCAAGCTGGACGAAGGCGACCTGTCGCGCGTGCGCGCCAATCTCGTCAAGCAGCAGTCGCTGTATGAAATCGCTCAGGCCCTGAATATTTCCGAAGGGTTGCGGCTGGGCGAGGGCGAGTTGCGCAGCGGCGGCTTCCGTCGCCCGTCGATCCTCGCGGACGCGTTCGAAGCCATCATCGGGGCGGTATTCCTCGATGGCGGCTTCGAAGCCGCCCAAGGGGTCATCAAGCGCCTCTATATCCCGATTCTCGACCACATCGATCCGCGCACGCTCGGCAAGGACGCGAAGACGCTGCTGCAGGAATACCTGCAGGGGCACAAGATCGCGCTGCCGACCTACACGGTCGTCGCGACCCATGGTGCAGCGCACAATCAGCAGTTCGAGGTCGAATGCACGGTGCCGAAGCTCGACGTGAAGGTGTCGGGCTCCGGCGCGAGCCGGCGGGCGGCCGAGCAGGCCGCCGCGAAGAAGGCGCTCGACGAGGTGCTGGCAGCCGCGCCGATGCTGGCCGCGAAGCCGAAGCGTTCGAAGAACGCACGCGGGTCGAAGCATATCGAGCCTGAAATCGTGCCCGGCGTGAAGGGTGTGCAGGAAGCGCTCGACCTGCGTTCTCCGGAGCGCAAGGAGCGTGCGGCGGCGCGCGACGCGAAGGCGGCCGCCGCCGCGTCCGCAGCGGCCGATGCCGGCGCACAGCCGGGCGATCGGCCGGCGCAGGCGCCGATGGCCGCGATTCGCGCGGCGCATGTCGATACAGCCGCGGACAAGGCCGACCGGCCCGCGAAACCGACGGCCGACAAGCCTGCCGAGAAACCTGCCGACAAGGCGACCGACAAACCGTCAGACAAGCCGGCGGATCGCAGCGAACCCGGCGCGCGCGCGGCGGACAAGCCAGCCGAACGCACTGACAAGCCAGCCGAAGGCGCGCCCCGTGCAGCCGACAAGCCGGCGGGCCAGGCGACCGATCCGGCCGTGTCGTCCGCCGACAAGCCTGCTGCCGGTTCCGACGCCGCTTCGCGTGCGACGCCGCGCGCCCGCGACGCCGCGGCGCCCGGCCCCGAGGCGCCGCAGGGCGGCGCAAGCCTCGCTGCCGCGCAGGCGCGCGTGGCCGATGCCGATCACTGAATTGCCCATCGATCGTGCCGCGCGTCGCGCGGCCGTTTCCGAACCTGTCTCCCAAACGATATGAACACTCCCGCTCCTACCGGTTTCCGTTGCGGCATGATCGCGATCGTGGGCCGCCCGAACGTCGGCAAGTCGACGTTGATGAACGCACTCGTCGGCCAGAAGATCAGCATCACGTCGCGCAAGGCGCAAACCACGCGCCATCGCATCACCGGCATCAACACGTTCGACGACGCGCAATTCGTGTTCGTCGACACGCCGGGCTTCCAGACCCGTCACAGCACCGCGCTGAACCGCTCGCTGAACCGCGCGGTCACGTCGACGCTCACGTCGGTCGACGTGATCCTGTTCGTGATCGAGGCCGGCCGCTTCGGGCCCGACGACCAGAAGGTGCTCGACCTGATCCCGCCCGGCATGCCGACGCTGCTGATCGCGAACAAGATCGACCGCGTGAACGACAAGGCCACGCTGTTCCCGTTCATGCAGAAGGTGAGCGAGCTGCGCGAATTCACCGAGCTCGTGCCGCTGTCGGCGCAGAAGCCGGAAGACATCAAGCGCCTGCTGGACACGATCAAGCCGTACCTGCCGGAAGGCGAGCCGATCTACGGCGAGGACGAGCTGACCGACCGCAGCTCGCGCTTTCTCGCGGCCGAAATCCTGCGCGAGAAGGTGTTCCGCTGGACCGGCGACGAACTGCCGTACACGAGCACCGTCCTGATCGACAAGTTCGAGGAGGAAGGGCGCCTGAAGCGCATCTTCGCGACGATCCTCGTCGAACGCGATTCGCACAAGGCGATGGTGATCGGCAAGAAGGGCGAGAAGCTCAAGCAGATCAGCACCGAGGCGCGGATGGACATGGAGAAGCTGTTCGACGGCCCCGTGTACCTCGAGACCTTCGTGAAGGTGAAGAGCGGCTGGGCCGATAACGAGGCGGGGCTGCGCGCCTATGGGTACGAATGACGCGCTGACGTCGACCGAAGATGCGGTGACCGCCGGCGCGAACGACGCGCCATTGCCGGCACCGCCCGAACCGCCGCGTCGCAAGGCGCGGCGCGCGACCTCTCGCACGTCCGATTTCCGCGTCGCCGAGCAGCCGGCGTTCGTGCTGCACAGCTATCCGTACCGGGAAACGAGCCTGATCATCGACGTGCTGACGCGCGATCACGGCCGGCTCGCGCTCGTCGCGAAGGGCGCGAAGCGCCCGCACTCCGCGCTGCGCGGCGTGCTGCAGACGTTCCAGCCGCTGCTGCTGTCCTGGTCGGGCAAATCCGAAGTACGCACGCTGACGGGCGCCGAGTGGGTCGGCGGGATGCTGCCGCTCGGCGGCGACGGGCTGCTGTGCGGCTTCTACGCGAACGAGCTGCTCGTGAAATTCTGCGCGCGCGAGGATCCGCAGCCGCCGCTCTTCAATCATTACGTGCTGACCTTGACGCGCCTCGCGCACGGCGAGCCCGCGGTGCAGGTGCTGCGCTCGTTCGAGCGCGTGCTGCTGCGCGAGACCGGCTATGCGATGGCGCTGAACCGCACGGTCGCGCGCCGGGCGGTCGAGCCCGATCGCCGCTACGTGTTCGATCCCGAGCGCGGCGTGCGCAATGCGGACGACGACGTGCCGTCGCACTGGCCGGTGATTACCGGACAGACGTTGCTCGACATGGAGCAGGACGATTACCATCGAGCCCAGACGGTCGCGCAAAGCAAGACGCTGATGCGCTTCCTGCTGAACACCTATCTCGGCGGTACGCCGCTTGCCACGCGTCAGATCCTGATCGACCTGCAAAACCTATGAGCTTCTTCCTGACAACGCCCACCGTCATCGACCTCGGCGTGAACATCGACCACGTCGCGACGCTGCGCAACGCGCGCGGCACGGCCTATCCCGATCCGATCCGCGCGGCGCTCGCGGCCGAAGAGGCCGGTGCTGACGCGATCACGCTGCACCTGCGCGAGGACCGCCGCCACATCGTCGACGCCGACGTGCGCACGTTGCGCCCGCTGCTGAAGACGCGGATGAACCTCGAATGCGCGGTGACGGCCGAGATGCTCGACATCGCATGCGAAGTGCGTCCGCACGACGCGTGCCTCGTGCCCGAGAAGCGCGAGGAACTGACGACCGAAGGCGGTCTCGACGTCGCCGGCCGTTTCGAGGCCGTGCGTGCGGCATGCCGGCAGCTCGCCGACGCCGGCGTGCGCGTGTCGCTGTTCATCGATCCGGACGAAACGCAGATCCGCGCCGCGCACGAAGCCGGCGCGCCGGTGGTCGAGCTGCATACCGGCCGCTACGCCGATGCGCACGACGAAGCCGAGCAGCAGCGCGAATACGAACGCATCGTCGCGGGCGTGCAGGCCGGCGCGCAACTGGGCCTGAAGGTCAACGCCGGTCACGGACTGCATTACACGAACGTGCAGCAGATCGCCGCGATCGACGGCATCGTCGAGCTGAACATCGGCCACGCGATCGTCGCGCACGCGATCTTCGCGGGCTGGGACAACGCGGTGCGCGAGATGAAGGCGATCATGGTCGCCGCGCGTGTGGCCGCGCTGCACGGCGGCGCGCGCTGACGATGCATTCCGTGCGCGCGCGCTTCGCTCGTCACCCGGCGTCGTCCGTGCGTCACGGCGGGCGCTGACATGGCGATCTACGGCATCGGTACCGACATCGTCCAGGTGAGCCGCATCGCGGCCGTGCTCGAGCGCACGGGCGGCCGGTTTGCCGAGAAGGTGCTGGGCCCCGACGAGCTGCGCGTGTTCCATGCGCGCCGCGCGCGCTCCGAGGCGCGCGGCATCGCGTTTCTCGCGACGCGCTTTTCCGCGAAGGAAGCGTTCTCGAAGGCGATCGGGCTCGGCATGCACTGGCCGATGACGTGGCGCGCGCTGCAGACCCTCAACCAGCGCAGCGGCGAACCGTACGTCGTCGCGTCGGGTGAACTGGCCGACTGGCTCGCCGCGCGCGGCATCACGGCGCGCGTGACGGTCAGCGACGAACGCGACTACGCGGTGTCGTTCGTGGTCGCCGAGACCGACGCAGCGCCGCCTGCACCCGCACCTGTTTCCCGAACCACTCCCTGACGGACTTTCCGATTCGATGAAAACGACTCCCGGCCCGGTCATGCTCGACGTCGTCGGCACGGCCCTGTCGCGCGACGATGCGCGGCGCCTTGCGCATCCGAACACCGGCGGCGTGATCCTGTTCGCGCGGCATTTCCAGAACCGTGCGCAGCTCACCGCGCTGACCGACTCGATCCGCGCGGTGCGCGAGGACATCCTGATCGCCGTCGATCACGAAGGCGGCCGCGTGCAGCGGTTCCGCACCGACGGCTTCACGGTGTTGCCGGCGATGCGCCGCCTCGGCGAACTGTGGGACCGCGACGTGCTGCTCGCGACGAAGGTCGCGACCGCGGTCGGCTACATCCTGGCGGCCGAGCTGCGCGCATGCGGCATCGACATGAGCTTCACGCCGGTGCTCGATCTCGACTACGGGCACTCGAAGGTGATCGGCGATCGTGCGTTCCATCGCGACCCGCGCGTCGTCACGCTGCTCGCGAAGAGCCTCAACCACGGGCTGTCGCTCGCGGGCATGGCGAACTGCGGCAAGCATTTCCCCGGGCACGGCTTCGCGGAAGCCGATTCGCACGTCGCGCTGCCGACCGACGACCGGCCGCTCGACGCGATCCTCAAGCAGGACGTTGCGCCGTACGACTGGCTCGGCCTGGCGCTGACCGCGGTGATTCCCGCACACGTGATCTACACGCAGGTCGACAAGCGGCCGGCCGGCTTCTCGCGCGTGTGGCTGCAGGACATCCTGCGCGGGCAGCTCGGCTTCACGGGCGCGATCTTCAGCGACGACCTGTCGATGGAGGCAGCACGCGAGGGCGGCACGCTCACGCAGGCGGCCGACGCGGCGCTCGCCGCCGGTTGCGACATGGTGCTCGTCTGCAACCAGCCGGATGCGGCCGAAGTCGTGCTGAACGGCCTGAAGGCGCAGGCGTCGGCCGAGTCGGTGCGGCGCATCAAGCGGATGCGGGCGCGCGGCAAGCCGCTCAAGTGGGACAAGCTGATCGCGCAGCCCGAGTATCTGCAGGCGCAGGCGCTGCTGAGCAGCGCACTGGCGTAAGCGGGAAGGGCGGCGCGAAGCCGCCTGTTCCGTTGCCGAAAGCAAAAAAGCCGCGCTTTTGCGCGGCTTTTTTGCTTTGACGGCGAAGCATGGGGTCACACGCCTTTGCGCAACTAACCGTCAGCTCCGGCCGGCGCCCCGAACAACGGCCGCCCGGTCAGTTGACCTTCATCCGCTGCAACTTGTTGTACAGCGTCTTGGGGCTGATGCCGAGCAGCGTCGCTGCGCGATGGCGCGTGCCGCCGACCGCGTCGAGCGTCGCGCGGATCAGCAGATCCTCGACGTCGGACAGCGGGGTGCCGACCTTGATCTGCACGCTGCTGCCGTTCAGCGCGGCGCCGGCCGCGAAGCTTGCTTCGCCCGCGCGCAGCGTTTCGATGAAATCGCCGGATGCGTCATAGGCGAAGCGCACGCGCTCCTGGAGTTCGCGCACGTTGCCGGGCCATTCGTAGGACACGCATTCGCGCACGAAGCCCGGCGCCGCGCGCTTGTCGGTCGTGCTGCGGCCGGTGCCGCGCGCTTCGCGGTTGAGGTCGTCGATCAGCGCGTCCGCGATGGCGAGGACATCGCCGTCGCGTTCGCGCAGCGATGGCATCGTGATCGATGCCGCATCGAGACGCAGCCACAGATCCTCGCGCAGCATGCCGTTCGCGACCGCCTCGCGGGCCGGGCGGCGCGTGGTCGCGATCAGCCGGAAGTCGCTCGCGATCGAGCTCGTGCCGCCGATCCGCATGAAGTTCTGCGAGTCGAGCGCATGCAGCAGCGCCTCCTGCAGCACGAGCGGCAGTGCGGTGATCTCGTCGAGGAACAGCGTGCCGCCGCCGGCCTGTTCGAACAGGCCCGACTCGCGCCGCTCGGCACCGTCGAACGCGCCGCGCTCATGGCCGAACAGCACGCTGTCGAGCGACGCGCCGTGGCGTCCGGCCTGGGCGATCGTGCGGCAGTCGAACGACACGAACGGCCCTTTGCGGCGCCGGCTCAGGTCGTGCAGCGTGCGCGCGGCCAGCTTCTTGCCGGTGCCGGCTTCGCCGGTGAACAGCACGGCCGTTTCGGTGCCCGCGTTGTGCTCGATCATGTCGTACACGTGCTGCATCGCCTCGCTGCGGCCGACCAGCGCGCCGAAGCGGCCGAGGTGGCGCAGCGACGCGCGCAGCGTCCGCACTTCGTCGATCAGTTCGTAGGGGCGCGGAATCCGGGCCAGCAGGCTGCGCAGGCGCGGAATGTTGATCGGCTTCAGCAGGTAGTCCCAGATGCCGTGACGCAGGCCTTCGATCGCGCTCTCGACCGTCGCGTTGCCCGTCAGCACGATCACCGGCAGCGAGCCGTTCGGTTGCTGCTGCGGCAGGTGCTGGAGCAGGTCGAACCCGCTGCCGTCCGGCAGGTTCAGGTCGACCAGGACGACATCGGGAATCGAGCGGCCGAGCGCCGTGCGTGCCTCGGCGAGCGACGTGGCCGTGTCGACCGAGAAGCCGTCTGCGGCGAGCAGCGCGGTCAGGCCGGACAGACTGTTGGGATCGTCTTCGACAATCAGGGCGTGTGGCATGGTGGACGCGAGTCGAGTCAAGAGAGGCGGGCTGTCGGCCATCGAGCCGGCCGCAGCCGCATGTCAGATTAAAAACTGATTTTATGCCCCGCTGAACGCCTGACGTGCATTATTTCTTTCACGCTATAAAACAGTTACCGATGATACAAATTGAATACCTTTAATGCTGGATTTCGTGCTGTCCATGGTGCCGACGCCCGCTGCTGTTGACGCCAGACAAACAAAAAGCGCCCCGAAGGGCGCTTTGTTCGATCCGGAAATCGCAGGCGATTACGCGCGGCTGCGATATTCGTTCGTACGCGTATCGATTTCGATCTTGTCGCCGGTATTGCAGAACAGCGGCACTTGCAGTTCGAAGCCCGTTGCGAGCTTGGCGTTCTTCAGCACCTTGCCCGACGACGTGTCGCCCTTGACGGCCGGTTCCGTGTAGGTGATCTCGCGAACCAGGATCGTCGGCAGTTCGACCGAGATCGCCTTCTCGTTGTAGAACACGACTTCGCACGCCATGCCGTCTTCGAGGTAGTTCAGCGCTTCGCCCATCATTTCCGCTTCGACTTCGTACTGGTTGTAGTCGGCGTCCATGAACACGTACATCGGATCGGCGAAGTACGAGTACGTCACTTCCTTGCGGTCGAGCACGACGACGTCGAACTTGTCGTCAGCCTTGTAGACCGATTCCTGGCCTGCGTTCGTCAGCAGGTTCTTCATCTTCATCTTGACGACGGCGGAGTTGCGGCCCGACTTGTTGTATTCCGCCTTTGCGATGACCCATGCTTCGCTGCCGATCTGCACGACGTTGCCTACGCGGAGTTCCTGTGCGGTCTTCATAAAAACTGTCCTGATCCAATCAAATAAATAGGTGCCTGAGCGTTGCGCAACGGCTGACGGCGCAAGCGGCGGTGCGTTCCGGTAGGTGCCAAGAGCCCCAAACGCGAGCGCTTGCGTGGTCAGCCGTCGGATAACCGCTTATTTTAACTGAGATTTTACGTATTCCGCCAGCTTTCCGGCGAGATCGCCGACGCTCGCCAGCGCGTCGGCCCAGCACGCCGCGTTGGCATCCAGTGCGGCACGGTGTTGCAGCAAATCGGCCCAGTCGGGCGTGCCGGCGCCGTTCCATGCATGCCAGAAGCGCCCGAGTGCCGCGCGCGGTGCGTCGGCGAGGCCGGCCGACAGGTGCGCGAGCGCGGCGTCGAGCTTCGGCAGGTGCGCATCGTCGGCCTGCGGGTAGATGTGCCATACGAACGGCTTGCGCGCCCACTGCGCGCGGACGAACGAGTCCTCGCCGCGCACGAAGTTGACGTCGGCCACCCACAGGAGCGGGTCGTAGTCGGCCTGCGGGACGAACGCGAGCCCGTACGCGGTCAGATTGCCGCGGCTTGCGCGCGCGCCGGCGCCGAACGATTCGACCCCGAAGAAGCGGGCGACGGCCGGCGACACGCGGCCGGCGGGCACGAGCGCGACGACGGGCGACGCGCCGTCGCGCCACTGCGCGAGCAGTGCGTCGACGCCCGGATTCTCATACGCGAACAGGCTGACGACGGTCGTGCCCGGCGCCGGTGGCGCGTCGCCCGTCGCATGCCGCCACCAGGCGGTGCGCGCCGCCGCGTCGGCTTCGAAGGCGGTGCGGCGCGCGTCGAGGTCGCGTTCCTTCAGCACGCCGCCCGTGCCGGCCGACAGTCCCGGGAAGAAGAACGTCTTCAGCAGCGGATAGCGCGGATGCGGCGACGGCCGCAAATGGAAATCGGCGACCCAGTCCTCGGCGCTCAGGTATTCGAGATTGATCCACACCGGGCGGCGCGCGCGGCGCGCCATCGCGGCGAGATAGGCGCCGGGCAGCTCGCACGCGAAGGCCTCGATCACGACGTCGGCGATCTCCAGTGCGTCGCCGACTTCCGCATGCCAGTGCTCGATCACGATGCCGTCGAGCGTCTGCCGCCCGGCATCGGGATCGACCCCCGGCAGCAGCCGCGCGAACGTGCGCAGGTCGTCGATGAACAGGCGCACCTGCCAGCCGTGCTCGTGCGCGAGCTGGCGGGCGAGGCGCCAGCACACGCCGATGTCGCCGAAGTTGTCGATCACGGTGCAGAAGAGGTCGCACGCGATCGGTTCGTCGGGCGCGAGCGGCGCAGCGGAGGCAGGGGAGGCGGGGGCGGTGCGGGGCATCGAAGCGGACCGATGAATGCTCTAAACTGGCGATTCTAATGGACCCGTTCCGCGCCACAAGGCACCCGAATCGCGCATGACATCCCCAGAAGCCGCCGACACCCCGTTCGAACCGAAGAAGATCCTCGTGCAACTGCCGCACATGCCGGGCGTCTACCGCTACTACGATGCGGCGGGCGCCGTGCTTTACGTCGGCAAGGCGCGCGACCTGAAGAAGCGCGTCTCGAGCTATTTCACGAAGACGCAGCTGTCGCCGCGCATCGCGATGATGGTCACGCGCATCGCGCGCATCGAGACGACCGTCACGCGCTCGGAGGCGGAGGCGCTGCTGCTCGAGAACAACCTGATCAAGGCGCTCGCGCCGCGCTACAACATCCTGTTTCGCGACGACAAGTCGTATCCGTACCTGAAGCTCACCGCGCACCGCTTTCCGCGCATGGCGTACTACCGCGGCTCGGTCGACAAGCAGAACCAGTATTTCGGGCCGTTCCCGAGCGCGTGGGCCGTGCGCGAGAGCATCCAGATCCTGCAGCGCGTGTTCCAGCTGCGCACCTGCGAGGATTCGGTCTTCAACAATCGCACGCGGCCGTGCCTGCTGCATCAGATCGGGCGCTGCACGGCGCCGTGCGTCGGCGCGATTTCCGAGGACGACTACGCGATCGACGTGTCGAACGCCGCGCGCTTCCTGCTCGGCCGGCAATCGGAAGTGATGAAGGAACTCGAGCAGAAGATGCACGCGTTCGCGGCCGAGCTGAAGTTCGAGCAGGCAGCCGCCGTGCGCAACCAGATGAGCTCGCTCGCGACGGTGCTGCACCAGCAGGCGATCGAGGTCGGCAGCGACAGCGACGTCGACATCCTCGCGGTGGTCGCGCAGGGCGGACGCGTGTGCGTGAACCTGGCGATGGTGCGCGGCGGCCGGCATCTCGGCGACAAGGCCTATTTCCCGGCGCACGTCGAAAGTGCGCTGACGCTGGCCGAAGGCGGGCTCGGCGACGAGGCCGAGGGCGAGGCAGCGGAGGCTGCCGGCGACACCGCTGCGGCGTTGCCCGAGCGGCCCGCGGAAGATGCTGCCGCCGCGCGTGACGCGGGCGCGTCGGTGGAGGCCGAGGTGCTCGATGCGTTCATCGCGCAGCACTATCTCGGCAATCGCGTGCCGCCCGTGCTGGTCGTGAGCCATGCGCCCGCGAGCCGCGACCTGCTCGAGCTGCTGTCCGAGCAGGCCGGTCACAAGGTCTCGCTGGTGCGGCAGCCGCAGGGGCAGCGGCGCGCGTGGCTGTCGATGGCCGAGCAGAACGCGCAGATCGCGCTCGCGCGGCTGCTGTCCGAGCAGGGTTCGCAGCAGGCGCGCACGCGCGCGCTCGCGGAAACGCTCGGCTTCGAAAGCGACGATCTCGCGACGCTGCGGATCGAATGTTTCGACATCAGCCATACGATGGGCGAGGCGACGCAGGCGTCGTGCGTCGTCTATCACCATCACAAGATGCAGTCGGGCGAGTACCGTCGCTACAACATCACCGGCATCACGCCGGGCGACGATTACGCGGCCATGCGGCAGGTGCTGACGCGCCGCTACGAGAAGATGGTCGAGCAGGCCGCGCAGGCGGCGGCCGCCGACGATGCGGCCGGCATCGACGGCGAATCGACGCGCCAGGCCGAGGCATCGAGCCTGCTGCCGAACATCGTGCTGATCGACGGCGGCAAGGGGCAGGTCGAGATCGCGCGCCAGGTGTTCACCGAGCTCGGGCTCGATACGTCGATGCTGGTCGGCGTCGCGAAGGGCGAGGGGCGCAAGGTCGGCCTCGAGACGCTCGTGTTCGCGGACGGCCGCACGCCGCTCGAACTCGGCAAGGAGAGCGCCGCGCTGATGCTCGTCGCGCAGATCCGCGACGAGGCGCACCGCTTCGCGATCACCGGGATGCGCGCGAAACGGGCGAAGGCGCGCCAGACCTCGCGGCTCGAGGAGCTCGAAGGCGTCGGTGCGAAACGCCGGCAGCGGCTGCTTGCGCGGTTCGGCGGGCTGCGCGGTGTCGTCGCGGCGAGCGTCGAGGAGCTGGCGAGCGTCGACGGCATCTCGCACGCGCTCGCCGAGCAGATCTACAAGCAGCTTCACTGATCCGGCCGTGCGATCGGCCGCGCCCGAGCGCGATCTCGCGTTCTTGTGGCAGGCCGGTCGACACGGCACAATTGCGAATCCTTTACTGACCCGCATGCCATGCCGTTCAATTTCCCGATTTTCCTGACGTGGGTACGGATCGTGCTGATCCCGCTCGTCGTCGGCGTGTTCTATCTGCCGGACACGGTGATGGGCGGCGCGCACCGCAACCTCGCGGCGGCGGCGATCTTCATCCTCGCCGCGCTGACCGACTGGTTCGACGGGTTTCTCGCCCGCAAGTGGAACCAGACGTCGTCGTTCGGCGCGTTCCTCGATCCGGTCGCGGACAAGCTGATGGTGACGGCCGCGCTGCTGATCCTCGTGCAGATTTCGCGGGTCGATGCGGCGATCGCGCTCGTGATCGTCGGCCGCGAGATCGCGATTTCGGCGCTGCGCGAATGGATGGCACAGATCGGTGCGTCGAAGAGCGTCGCGGTGAATCAGCTCGGCAAGTTCAAGACCGCGTGCCAGATGGTCGCGATTCCGATGCTGCTGTACTACGGCCCGCTGCCGCTCGGCATCGCGACGATCGACACGCGCGTGTGGGGCGAGTGGCTGATGTACCTCGCCGCGGTGCTGACGATCTGGTCGATGCTGTACTACATGAAGCTCGCATGGCCGCAGATTCGCGAGCGCGGCGGCGCGTGACCGGCCCCTGCACGGTCGGTTCGCAGTTTTTTGGAAAAAGGGCTGGAAAAGCCCTTGACACACGAATGTGCCTTCGACATAATCTCGCTTCTCCGCTGCACGACGAAGTAAGTGTGTGACGGGGAAGCAGTAGCGCAGCAATACGCGGGAGTAGCTCAGTTGGTAGAGCGCAACCTTGCCAAGGTTGAGGTCGCGAGTTCGAGACTCGTCTCCCGCTCCAGATTTTTCTGGCAGCGTGTTGTAAGGCAAAGCGCTGCAGGTGCAGGACAATGCGGGAGTAGCTCAGTTGGTAGAGCGCAACCTTGCCAAGGTTGAGGTCGCGAGTTCGAGACTCGTCTCCCGCTCCAAGTCATGGGGAAGCCACGCTTCCCTTTTTATTTGATGGACTGATGGTCCTCGAATAAAAAATCTGTCGCTTGCCTCAACGGCATCCGGACAGTCCGCTTTTGGCGCGATAGCAAAGCGGTTATGCAGCGGCCTGCAAAGCCGTTTAGGCCGGTTCGACTCCGGCTCGCGCCTCCAGCAAGAAAAGAAAAGCCCCGCTTCGGCGGGGCTTTTCTTTTTTCCGCGCTCGATCCGCGCGGCTACTCCACCGGATACGTCAGCGTCACCCGCTCGCACTTCGACGTGCTCTTGCCGTCGTAGTCGTAGATCGCGAGCAGACGCCGGCCGTTGCTGTTCAGGATCTGCAGCGTGATCGTCCCGCGATTCGGATTGTTGCCGTCGGCCGGTTCGTCTAAAACCTGTTTGCGAATTTCCGATTCGAGATCCGACGGGGTGTCGATGCCGTTTTCCGGACCGCGGCTGCGGCCGCCCGCGTCATCATGCGCGTGCCAAACATTCGGCGATGTCGATCAGCCATCGACCGGCCGAGCCGGCGTGTCGAGCCTCAGCTGATAGAACGCCGCATCGAGCCAGCGGCCGAACTTGAAGCCCGCTTCGGTGATCGTGCCCGAGTGCACGAAGCCGAGGCGCGTGTGCAGCGCGACGCTGCCGCCGTTGGTCGCATCGATGCAGCCGACCAGCACATGCACTTCGGCTTCGCGCGCACGCCGGATCAACTCGCGCAGCAGCAGTTCGCCGAGCCCGCGGCCGCGATGGTCGCGGTGGACGTACACGCTGTGTTCGACCGTGTACTTGAACGCGGGGAACGCGCGGAACGTGCCCCAGCTCGCGAAGCCGACCAGCGTGCCCGATTCATCCACCGCGCCGACGACCGGAAAACCGCCGGCGCGCTTCGTCGCGAACCACGTGACCATCGCTTCCGGCGGGCGCGGCCGGTAGTCGTACAGCGCGGTCGAATTCACGATCGCGTCGTTCAGGATGTCGAGGATGGCCGCGGCATGCTCGGCCTCGCTGCAATCGATCAGGCGCACGTCTTCGCGCGGTTTCGGGGAATTCATGCGGGCTCCTGCGCCTGTCGGCCTTGAACGGATGAAACACTCCGCGCGCCGGCGGCGGCGGGGACATCGCAGATCGCGACGACATAGCGCGCGACGTGCGACGACGGGTTGCTGAAAATCAGCGGCTGATCGACGCGCATGGCCAGACAGTCGCCTTCGTGAAGTTCGTGAAGCTGGTCGCCGCACGTGACGTCGACGCGCCCGTGGATGACCCATATTTGTTGATGCAGCGCGCTTTCGCGCCCGCCGGAGTCGTACGCGACGCGCGCGCCGGGCGGGAAATCGACTTCGACGAGCTGGATCGGCGACGGCCAGCCGGGTGGCGACAGGTTGCGCCGCACGTAACCGGACGCCGGATCGCGCCATTCCGCCTGCTGCGCGCGCCGCACCAGCGGTTGCGCGGGCGCGCCGTCGCGATCGCCGCCGAACAGCCCGGCCAGCGACACGCCGAGACCGGCCGCGAGCTTGTCGAGCACGACGGCCGTCGGGCTCGCCGACGCGCGCTCGATGAGCGAGATCATCGAACGGCTGACGCCGGAACGCGCGGCGAGCGCATCGAGCGTGTAGCCTCGTAGCGTGCGCAGCTCGCGCACGCGCCGGGCGATGCGTTCGTTGATGCCGGTGTCGTCGCCAGGGGCGTCGGTTGATTCTTTCATGATGGATTTATTTTCCAGCAAGTTGGAATTCGATGTCAACGGGATCCCGGATCGGCGATTCGCCGGCAGCCGGGCGCTTGCCGGGCGACCGGGGTGAGCGTAATATACGAAACGGCTACATTTCGTTTAATTAGAGACATATGGGAATCATCAAGATATCCGAGCACATGCACGAACGGCTGCGCTCGACCAGTACCGCGCTGAGCCGTTCGATCAATGCGCAGGCGGAGCACTGGCTGCGCGTCGGAATGCTGGCGGAACTCAATCCGTCGCTGTCCTACGGCGATATCTGCCGGCTGCTGATCGAGACCGAAGCGCGCGGCGGCGATGCCGGCGGCACGGAATCGGTCGTCGCCCACGGCATCGAGCAGGTGGCGTAATGGCGAGGCGCGAAATCCCGATCCGCGGTGCCGCGGAAATCGCCAAGTCGCGCGAGGCCGCGAAGCTCGCGTCCCAGGTGCTGACGATGATCACCGAACACGTGAAACCGGGCGTCACCACCGACGAGCTCGACGTGCGCTGCCGCGAATATATCGTCGACGTGCTCGGCGCGATCCCGGCGAACATCGGCTATCACGGCTATCCGAAAACCCTGTGCACGTCGGTCAATCACGTGGTCTGTCACGGCATTCCGTCGTCGCGGCCGATGCGCGACGGCGACATCGTGAATCTCGACATCGCGGTGATCAAGGACGGCTGGTTCGGCGACACGAGCCGCATGTACTTCGTCGGCGAGCCGGGCGAACTCGCGCGGCGCCTCGTCGCGACGACCTATGAGGCGATGCATGCGGGCATTCGCGCGGTGCGTCCCGGCGCGACGCTCGGCGACGTCGGCTATGCGATCCAGCAGGTCGCGCATCGTGAGGGATTCAGCGTGGTCCGCGAGTACTGCGGGCACGGGATCGGCGACGTGTACCACGACGAGCCGCAGGTGCTGCACTATGGTCGCCCGGGCACCGGCGTGCCGCTGCGGCCGGGGATGATCTTCACGATCGAGCCGATGCTGAATGCGGGCAAGCGCGATACGCGCGTGCTGGCGGACGGCTGGACGGTCGTCACGAAGGATCATTCGCTGTCCGCGCAGTGGGAGCACATGGTCGTCGTGACGGAGCAGGGCTTCGAGATCCTGTCGGACGACGTGAAGCCGCCGGCGTTCGCGGCGCTTTCCGGCACGCACGCGGCCTGACACGCGGCGCGCCGCGACGCAACGAAAACGGGCCCCGCGTGAATGAGCGGGGCCCGTGTTCGTTGGCGGCCAAGCGGCGCGATCAGCAGGCTGCGGCCTCCGCAGCCACCGCCGGCAGCGTCACGCGGCTCGACCGCGCGCCTTCTGCCACGCGTGTTCGACGAACACGCGGCACAGCGCTTCCATTCCGTTGCGGTCCGCGTCGTCGAAACGCGCGGCGACGGGGCTGTCGACGTCCCACACACCGATCAGCGTGCCGTCGGCAGCGACCAGCGGCACGACGATTTCCGATTCCGACGCGGCATCGCAGGCGATATGGCCGGGGAATGCATGCACGTCGCGCACGACCTGCGTCTCGCGGGTCTGCGCAGCCGTGCCGCACACGCCCTTGCCGAGCGCGATCCGCACGCACGCGGGCTTGCCCTGGAACGGCCCGACCACGAGTTCCGAACCGTCGAAGAAGTAGAAGCCGGCCCAGTTCAGGCGGTCGAGCGAGTGATAGACGAGCGCGGAGAAGTTCGCGGCGTTCGCGGTCAGGTCGCGTTCCGATTCGACGAGCGCGCGTGCCTGCTCGACGAGCGTCGCATAGAGTTCGGCCTTGGAGGCGTGAGGGTCGGTGGACAGCGTGAACATGGCTGAAAGGCGAAAAGAGGTTGTGAACAGCGGGGTTGTGAAAACGGCGTGAAAAGCGCGATGCGCGTCCCGCAGTCTACGGCACGCGCGGCCGGTCTGCAGCGTCCGGTTCGCGACGCACACGCCGAACGCCGAACGCGGGGCGACCGCCGTGGCGATGCCGCTCAATCGGGCTCGAGTTCGGCGAACCGCTCTGCCAGGAAATCGAGCAGCGCGCGCACCGCGGGCAGCAGCCCGCGCCGCGACGCGAACACCGCATGCACGATCTCGCGGCGCGGCGCCCAGTCCGGCAGCACGGTCGCCAGTTCGCCGCGCGCGACTTCGTCGCGCACCATCATCGTCGGCAGCTGCACGACGCCGACCCCCGCGACGGCGGCCGCGCGCAGCGCGAGCATGCCGCCCGTGACGAGCCGCGGCTGATGGTGGATTTCCGCATGCGCGCCGTCGGGGCCGCGCAGCCGCCACACGTGCGTGGCCTGCGGCACGCCGTGGTCGAGGCTCGGCAGGCGGGTCAGGTCGGCGGGGACGGCCGGCACGCCGCGCTCGCGCAGCAACGCGGGGCTCGCGACGAGGCACTGGCCGCGTTCGGCCAGCACGCGCAGCGCGAGGTCGCTGTCCTCGAGCGGCGGCGGGCGCACGCGGATCGCGACGTCGATCCCTTCGCCGACCACGTCGACGCGCCGGTTGGTCGCTTCCAGGTGAATCTCGACGCGCGGGCACGCGACCATGAACGCGGCGATCATCGTGCCGACCAGCGAATCGAGCAGCACGACCGGGCAACTGAGCCGCACGATGCCGCGCGGCTCCTCGTGCAGCAGCGCGATCGCCTCGTCGGCGGCGTCCGCCTCGACGAGCATCGCGCGACAATGCGCGTAGTAGGTCTGGCCGACGTCGGTGACGGTGAAACGGCGCGTCGAACGCTGGATCAGCCGCATCCCGAGCCGCGCCTCGAGCAGCGCGATGCGGCGGCTCAGCTTCGACTTCGGCATGTTCAGCGCGCGCCCGGCCGGCGCGAAGCCGCCGTGCTCGACCACCTGCACGAAGTAATAGAGATCGTTCAGATCCCGTTCGTTATCGTTCATGAAATAGAACGCTGAGTGCGATTTTGGCAGTCTACCGGATCGATCGTTCCACCTCTATATTCCTACTCAGGTTGCGAAACACGTGTTTCGCCGCAATTCGGAGAAGGCAAATGAAGAAGATCCAGGGTGTGTACAGTGCGCCGCGCGGTCATTGGGTCGGCGACGGTTTCCCGGTGCGTTCGATGTTCAGCTACCAGTCTCACGGGACGCACCTGAGCCCGTTCCTGCTGCTCGACTACGCGGGTCCCGCGAACTTCGAGCCGGCTTCGGCACCGCGCGGTGTGGGCCAGCACCCGCACCGCGGGTTCGAAACGGTGACGATCGTCTATGACGGCGAAGTCGCGCACCGCGACTCGACCGGTGCGGGCGGCGTGATCGGCCCGGGCGACGTGCAGTGGATGACGGCCGCGAGCGGGATCCTGCACGAGGAATTCCACTCGGAAGCGTTCACGAAGCGGGGCGGCCCGCTCGAGATGGTGCAGCTGTGGGTGAACCTGCCCGCCGCCGACAAGATGGGTGCGCCCGGCTATCAGACGATTCTGGACGCGGACATCCCGGTGGTCGAACTGCCGGACGGCGCAGGTCGCGCGCGGATCATCGCGGGCGAATTCGACGGCCGGCGCGGCCCGGCCCGCACGCACACGCCGATCGACGTGTGGGACGTGCGGCTCGCAGCCGGCGGCCGTGCGCGGTTCCCGATCGCCGAAGGGCGCACGCTCGCGGTGGTCGTGCTGAGCGGTACGCTGCTGGTGAACGGCGAGACGGTCGCCCGTGAAGCGCAGTTCGTGCAGTTGAGCCGCGACGGCCGCGACGTCGAGATCGAAGCGAACGGCGACGCCAAGCTGCTGATCCTGAGCGGCGAGCCGATCGATGAGCCGGTCGTCGGTTACGGCCCGTTCGTGATGAACTCGCAAGAGGAAATCCGGACCGCGATCGAGGATTTCAACAACGGCCGCTTCGGCCAGATGCCGGCATGACGGACAGGCCCCGCGCAATGCGGGGCCTTTTTTTCGCGCGCGGAAGGGCGGCACGCGTGCCGCGTGCGCTTCGAGGCATAATCGACGGTTGCCGCGCGCCGGCCGGCGCGCCCGAATCAGGACCGACCATGAATGCTTCCGCACCCGCCGCATCCCTGCATGCCGACGATCTCGACTGGCACTGGAAATTCTTCGACGCGCTGACGGCGCGCGAAGTCTATTCGATCCTCGACGCGCGCAGCGCCGTGTTCGTCGTCGAGCAGAACTGCGTCTATCGCGACATCGACGGTGCGGACCAGGCTGCGTGGCACCTGGCCGCATACGATCCCGCGGGCCGTCTCGCCGGTTACCTGCGCGTGCTGCTGCCGGATGCGCAGCACCCTGACGTGCGCATCGGCCGCGTGCTGACGACCGCCGCGTTTCGCGGCGCCGGCCTCGGTAACGCGCTGCTCTCTCGCGCGATCGGGCACATCCGCGCGCAGTGGCCGGATGCGCAGGTGAGCCTGCATGCGCAGGCGCACCTGCAGCGCTTCTACGGGGCATTCGGCTTCACGCCGAGTTCGGACGTGCACGACGAGGACGGCATCCCGCACGTGTGGATGACCAGCGCGCGCGGCTGACGCGCGGCGCGCCGTCAGTGGGCGGCGCGCGTCACCGGCGGGCGTGCCGCGTGCAGGGCGGCAGCCCGCTCTTCGATCAAGCGGCCGCGCGCGGACAACCGCAACCAGTGCCGCAGCGCGATCAGCGCGCCGATCACGCTCATCATCGAACCCGGAATCCACAGCAGCAGGCCGCCGATCTGCTGGTCGCGCAGCGGGCTGAGCCACGTGAACGCACGTCCGCAGATCGAGTAGATCGGATACAGCTCGTGCGGCGTGAAGAAGATCAGCGCGCCGAGCGCGATCTGCGGCGGAATCGCCGCGACGACGATCAGGATCCGGCGGCCCGGCGACAGCCGCGCGGGCGGCGCGGGACGCGGATCGACGACGAGCCACCAGAACAGCAGCCCGTCGATCACCATGCTCCAGTTCATCACGCGATACAGGCGCCAGTCGAGCATCGCGACGAAGTGGATCGGCGACAGCAGCCAGAAATAGATCAGCCCGACGAACAGCACGACCGCGACGACCGGATGGAACACCACGTCGAGCGTCGCGCGCACGGGTGCCCACGCGAGCGCGGGGCGCACGAAGCGCTGCCGCCAGCGAAACGGAATGCCCGCGCGGATCGCGGCGCCCGGGTAGGCCAGTGCGATGAAGAACGGCCCGAGGTGATGCAGCACCAGGTGCTGTGCGCGGTGCAGGAAGAATTCGTGCTCGAAGAAGTAGTCGAGCCGCGTATGCAGCGCGATGTAGAGCGCCGTCAGCCCGAGCCAGAACGAGAACTGCCGCAGCGGCGACACCTTCGCCTTCTTCACGCCGCGCGCGAACAGCACGGCGGCCGTCAGCACCGCGATGACCACGGTCGGCGACGGTTCCCACGGATCGAGCCAGTACAGGACGTTCATCGCGCGCGCATCACTTCGCCTGGGCCGGCGACTTCACGGCGAACGGCGTGTCGACCGTTTCGCCGTCGGAGAACTTCAGGCGCAGGCGCACGGTGTCGCCGGGCTTGATCGCGTGCTTCGGTTCCTCGAGCATGAAGTGATAGCTGCCCGGCGCGATGTCGACCTTGCCGCGCGCGGGGATCGTCAGCTTGTCGACCATTTCCATCTTCTGCGTCGAGCCGTTCGACACGGTCTGGTGCAGCATCGCCATCCCGTAGTCGGGGCTGTCGACGTCGACGAGATCGACGGGCTTGTCGCCCGTGTTGACGAGCGTCACGTAGCCGCCCGCGGGCAGCCGGTTCGGCAGCCAGCGCACCCATGCATTCTGCGCGGTGATCGCGCCCGCGGCACAGGCTTGCGCAGCGGTGCACAGCGCGGCGAGGAGGGCGAGCGTCTTGAGGGTCGTCTTCATGTCGGAGATGTCGGAGTTCGGAATTCAGGAGGAGGTGGAGGCGGTGTCGATGATACGGCGGACATCGGCGGCGATCGCGTCGGGCGAATCGCGGTCGGTCGCGAGCAGGCGCGCGCGGCCGGTCGCGTCGAAGATGTACACGGCCGAGCTGTGCGTGACTTCGTAGCCACCGGACGGGTCGCGTTTTTCCATCTGGTACGCAACCCGATAGCGTTTCGCGAGCGATTCGATCTGGCCGTCGGTGCCGGTCAGGCCGCGCGCGTGCGCGGCATCGAACGCGGCGACGTACGACTGCATCGCCTGCGGCGTGTCGCGCGCGGGATCGACCGAGACGAACAGGATGCGCACGCCGTTCGCCTGCGGGCCGAGCTTCGCGAGCACTTCCATCAGCCGCGCCATCGTTTCGGGGCAGACGTCGGGACAGTGCGTGTAGCCGAAGTAGACGAGCGCGATGCGGCCGCGAAACGCGTTCGCGTCGACCGTGCGGCCGTCGCCGCCGGTGAGCGTGAACGACAGGTCGGGCAGGTGGCCCGTGACGTTGGTCAGGCGCCAGCCCGGCTCGTCGTGCGTGCAGGCCGCGAGCGCGACGGCGGCGGTCAGCGCCGCGGCCGCGCGGACGAGGCGGGTCAGGCTGAGGAAGCGCCAGTGCGGCGCGGGACGGGCAGACGACATCCTGGGGCTCGATCGGACGGAACGGTCGTCGGCCGGCGCGGCGCCATGCGTCGCGCGGCCGGCGGTTGCCGACTGTAGCGCAATTCCCGCGCCCGCGTCCTTTCGAAACCCGTACGGCACGGGCGAGCGGGGCAATATGTCGCAGTTGACGCGGACGGCGGCGCGAGGCAAGCCCCGCACCGGTTTCGCCCATCTCGGTACGCAGGCGCGGTAAGATGCGCACAATTCCATTCTCGCAGCGGCGGCCCCCGCGTTGGCAGGCCGCTCTCAGACCATCGAATCGATGCAATCCGTTCCGGCTTCCCTGTCCCTGACCGATACCGCGTTCTTTTTCGACTTCGACGGCACGCTCGTCGAGCTGGCGCCGACGCCCGACAGCATTCACGTGCCGGCGTCGCTGCTGACGCTGCTCGATGAACTGCGGCGCCGTTCGCACGGTGCAGTCGCCATCGTGTCGGGTCGCGGCATCGACAACCTCGACACGTTCCTGAACATGCCGGACCTGCCGATCGCCGGCCTGCACGGCGCCGAGCGGCGCGACGCGAACGGCGACACGCAGCGCATCGGCTTCAACGACGAACGGCTGCTGCGCATCGAGCGCGAGCTCGCGGCCGTCGTCGACCGTCATCCGGGCATGCTGCTCGAAATCAAGGGGGCGGCCGTCGCGCTGCACTACCGCAACGCGCCCGAGCGTGAGCCGGCCGCGCGCGCGGCGGCCGAGCGCCTCGTCGCCGAATATGCGGATGCGTACGTGCTGCAGCCCGGCAAGATGGTGTTCGAGATCAAGCCGAAGGGTGTCGACAAGGGGCGCGCGCTGGCCGCGTTCCTCGACGAGCCGCCGTTCGCGGGCCGCGTGCCGCTGTTCGCGGGCGACGACCTGACCGACGAGAAGGGCTTCGCGGTGGTCAACGCGCGCGGCGGCCTGTCGATCAAGGTCGGCGCGGGCGAGACGTCGGCCCGCACGCGGCTCGACTCGGTCGACGCGCTGCACGCGCAGATCGCCCGCTGGCTTGGCGCGGAGCTGCAGGGCGCATGAGTCGACTCATCATCGTTTCGAACCGCGTCGCCCCGATTTCGGAAGGCGAGCCGGCGGCGGGCGGTCTCGCGATCGGCGTCTACGATGCGCTGAAGGAGACGGGCGGCATGTGGTTCGGCTGGAGCGGCGAGGTGGTCGCGTCCGGTGCGCCGCAGATCCGCATCGAGGAGCGCGGGCCCGTGACGTTCGCGACCGTCGGGCTGTCGCGCCGCGATTACGACCAGTATTACCGCGGTTTCTCGAACGCGACGCTGTGGCCCGCGTTCCATTACCGCGCGGACCTGATCCAGTACGACCGGCACGAGTTCGACGGCTACGGCCGCGTGAACGTCTGGCTCGCGCAGCAGCTCGTGCCGCTGCTGCGGGACGACGACGTGATCTGGGTGCACGACTATCACCTGATCCCGTTCGCGCGTGCGCTGCGTGCGGCCGGCGTGAAGAACCGCATCGGCTTTTTCCTGCACATTCCGTTTCCGGCCGCGCAGGTGCTCGTCAACGTGCCGCCGCATCGCGAGCTCGTCGAGTCGCTGTGCGCGTTCGATCTGCTCGGCTTCCAGACCGAGCCGGACCTGCGCGCGTTCTGCGACTACATCGAGTTCGAGGCCGGCGGCGAAGTGGCGCGCGAAGGGCACACGGTGCGCGTGAGCGCGTTCGGCAACACGCTGCGCGCGGCCGCCTATCCGATCGGCGTGTATCCGGACGAGATCGCGTCGCTCGCGCAGGCGGGCGAGCACGGCAAGGCCGCGCGCATGGCCACGTCGCTGCGCGGGCGCCAACTGATCATGAGCGTCGACCGGCTCGATTATTCGAAGGGGCTCGTCGAGCGGTTCCGCGCGTTCGAGAAGCTGCTGGAGCACCAGACCTCGATCCGCAACCGCGTGTCGTTCCTGCAGATCGCGCCGTCGACGCGCGCCGACCTGCGCGCGTACCAGGACATCCGCCTGCAGCTCGAAGCGGAGTCGGGGCGCATCAACGGCCGCTATGCGGAGCTCGACTGGGCGCCGATCCTCTACATTCACCGCCAGTACGATCGGCAGGTGCTGGCCGCACTGTATCGCCTCGCCCGCGTGGGCTTCGTGACGCCACTGCGCGACGGGATGAACCTGGTCGCGAAGGAGTACGTGTCCGCGCAGAATCCGGACGATCCGGGCGTGCTGGTGTTGTCGCGCTTCGCGGGCGCCGCGCGCGAGCTGACGGGCGCGCTGATCGTCAATCCGATCGACATCGACGGGATGGCCGATGCGCTGTCGCAGGCGCTGACGATGCCGCTCGCGGAGCGGCGCGCGCGTTATGCGGACATGATCGCGCAGCTGCGCGAGAACAACGTGTCGGTGTGGCGCGACAACTTCCTGCGCGACCTGCAGCGCGTGTGATCCGCGTGCCGCGCGGCGACGGTCGCGCGGCGCCATGAAAAAAACCGCCGTGCTTCGCGCACGGCGGTTTTTTATCGGCTGCCAGGACGGGATGCTGCCTGGGCGGCGTCAGGCCACGCGTTCGCCGGTCGGCGCGGTGCCGTCGGGGGCGTGATGGCGGCCGTGCTGCTTTGCGAGCAGGTCGCGGTACAGGCCCGGACGATTGCGCAGCACGTCGGGGCTGCCGTCGTCGATCACCTTGCCGTTGCTCATCACGATGATCCGGTCGAAGTTGCGCAGCGTCGACAGCCGGTGCGCGATCGCGATCACCGTGCGGCCGACCATCAGGCGGTCGAGCGCGCTCTGGATCGCTTCCTCGGATGCGCTGTCGAGTGCGGACGTCGCTTCGTCGAGCAGCAGGATCGGCGCGTCCTTCAGGATCGCGCGCGCGATCGCGATGCGCTGGCGCTGGCCGCCCGACAGTTTCACGCCGCGGTCGCCGACGATCGTGTCATAGCCTTCCGGCATCGCCTCGATGAACTCCGAGCAGCGGGCGTCGCGCGCGGCGGCAAGCACTTCCTCGCGGGTCGCCTCGGGGCGGCCGTACGCGATGTTGTCGTAGATGGTCCGGTGCAGCAGCGAGATGTCCTGCGGCACGAGCGCGATCGCATGGCGCAGGCTGTCCTGCGTGATCGCCTTCACGTCCTGGCCGTCGACCATCACGGCGCCGTCCTGCGTGTCGTAGAAGCGCTGCAGCAGCGCGAGCACGGTCGACTTGCCGGCGCCCGACTTGCCGATCAGGCCGACGCGCTGGCCCGGTTCGATATGGAGATCGAAGTGGTCGAGGATCGCGCGGCGATGCGGATACGCGAACGTCACGCGTTCGAAATCGACGCGGCCGCCCTTGGCCGACAGCGGCTGCGCGTCGGAGCGGTCCGGCATCCCGTGCGGCTCGAGCAGCGTCTTCACGGCTTCGGACAGGCGTGCCACGTGCTGCGTGACGTCGACGAGCGCGACGGCGAGGTCGCGGGTGCCGTGCAGGATCGTGAAGCCGAGCGAGCTGACGAGCACGATGTCGCCGGAGGTCGCGCGGCCCTGGTCCCACAGCCACAGCGCCCAGCCGAGCAGGCCGGCGGACAGCATCGCGGTGATCACCGCGTGCAGCAGGCGCAGCTTCTCGAGGTAGAACAGGCTTTGCTGGCGCGCGTCCATCTCGGCCTTCACCGTCGCGCCGAAGCGCTTCTGTTCGCGCAGCGTCATCCCGAATGCGCGCACGAGGCCCATGTTGCCGATCACGTCGACGAGCTCGCCGTCGACCGCGGCGGCCTTCGACGCGAACGCGTGATGGCGCGCGGAGCCGCGCCCGGCGAGCTTGAACAGCACGACGGAGAGCACGGCCGAACAGCCGAGCAGGCCGGCGGCCATCAGCGGGTTCACGACGATGATCATCAGGATCGCGCCCATCACCGCGATGCACGGCGGCAGCACGTTCCACGCCATCGTGTTCTCCGACGTATAGACGGCGTTCGACGTGGCGGTGATGCGGCTCGCGAGCGTGCCCGGCTGCTTTTCCGAGTAGTAGGTCGGCGAATGGCCGATCAGGTACTGGAACAGGTCGCGCCGCAGGTCGCCGGTGACCGCGACGAACGTGTGCGCGGCGGCCCAGCCGCCGACGCGCCACAGCAGGTTGTCGGCCGCGATCAGGCCGACGAGCAGCGCGAACGCGCTCCACAGCGGGCCCGGATGATGGCGCCCGGTCGCGAGCACGTCGATCAGGTGCTTGATTGCGTATTGCGAGCCGAGCGCGCAGCCGACGGCGGCCAGCACGCTGCAGAGCACGACCAGGTGCGCGACCGGATGCAGGCGGATGTAGCGGAACAGGAACGCGATCGGCCGATGCGCGTAGCTCGACAGCTTCGCGTTGTGGGCGTTGCGCTGGGCAGGGGTGAGAGATTCCAAAATATGCGTGCGGTGATTCGGTGGTTGAGCGGATCGTCAGGATCGCAGCCCACGGCCGCCCGGACTGAATAATCCGGCATTGTAAACAAGGCCGTGCATTGCGCAGCGCGAATCTTGCCTTGGTCAGGGGCGCGCGATCAATTTTGAGATAAAATCCGGCATCCGTCCTGCCGCGTGCACCGGAATCACGATGCCGGCCGTGGCGGATGACTCGGAACGCCAAAAAGAGCCTTCCACTCTAGAACGGACACCCAAGTCCGCGGGTTGCAAAGTGTTGCGCCTTTGTAACAAAGCAAAGAGTTTGAAATGTTGTGCGCCGTATCGGGATTAACCCTAGATAATCGGCTCCGGGTTCGATTCCAGGTTTTTACGAACCCCTGTCAACGGGTCTTCGTTTCAAACGTTCTATGCCTGTCGCGTCGCCGACGCTCCTTGAGCAGCGCGGGTTCGACGCCCCCGGCAGGCTGATTCGTCCGATTTTTCGGATGAAATGCATCCAGCCCGGACCGCCGGCAGGTTGCCGACCCATACCTGGTTTTTAGCCGATTTTTTAGGAGTTACGCATGCGAATCGCCCAAATCGCTCCGTTGCACGAAGCGGTGCCCCCGAAACTGTACGGTGGCACCGAGCGAGTGGTGTCCTACCTCACCGAAGCACTTGTCGAGATGGGGCATGACGTCACGCTCTTCGCGAGCGGCGATTCGCAAACGTCGGCGAAGCTCGAAGCGTGCTGGCCGCAGGCACTGCGCCTCGACCCGACGATCCGCGACGTGATGGCTCCGCACATGCTGCTCCTCGAGCAGGTGCGCCGCCGCGCGGAAGAGTTCGACGTGCTGCACTGCCACATCGACTACTACCCGTTCTCGCTGTTCTCGCGCCAGCCGGTCCCGCATCTGACGACGATGCACGGCCGTCTCGACCTGCCGGAACTGCAGCCGATCTTCAATGCGTTCAGCGACGTGCCGGTCGTGTCGATCTCCGACAACCAGCGTATCCCGCTGCCGCAGGCGAACTGGCTGTCGACCGTGTACCACGGCCTGCCGGAAAACCTGCTGACGCCGATCCCGAACGTGAAGCCGAGCTACCTCGCGTTCCTCGGCCGCATCTCGCCGGAAAAGCGCGTCGACACCGCGATCCGCATCGCCGAGCAGGCCGGCCTGCCGATCAAGATCGCCGCGAAGCTCGACAAGGCTGACCGCGCGTACTACGAAGAGAAGATCAAGCCGCTGTTCGCGCTGCCGCACGTCGAGTACATCGGCGAAATCAGCGAGTCGGAAAAGACCGAATTCCTGGGCAACGCGCACGCGCTGCTGTTCCCGATCGACTGGCCGGAGCCCTTCGGCCTGGTGATGATCGAGGCGATGGCGTGCGGCACGCCGGTGATCGCGTTCAAGCGCGGCTCGGTGCCGGAAGTGATCGAGAACGGCGTGTCGGGCTTCGTCGTCGAAGACGAACTGTCGGCCGTCGCGGCGCTCAAGCGCCTCGATACGCTGCCGCGCGAGAAGGTGCGCGCCGCGTTCGAAGCCCGTTTCTCGTCGAAGGTGATGGCGCAGAACTACGTGAAGGGCTACGAGGAACTGCTGCGCCAGAAGCGCCGCACCGTCCTGCGCGAAGTCAACGCAGGCTGATGCCGGGCCGCCGGCCGCACCGCGGCTGAGGCCCCGTCATCGACGCCCCGTCCGGGTCTCCGGCGGGGCGTTGTCACATCTGCGGCGCGGATCTGTTGTATTCTCGCCGCGCCCGGCGCCGCGAACGGACGCGGAAGCGGTCCGGCACGCCATCCGGCCGTCTGTCCAGACGGTAATGTCCCTATAATGGCCGTGCCGTGAAATCCGGCCCGCACGAACATCGAGAGGAGAGCAGTCTTGGCGAGAACGAAAACCACGCGCGCAGCACCGGCCCCCGGCGCCGGCGTGATCTTCGCGTTGCGCGCGATCGGTCTCGTGCTGCTCGCGCGCTGGCTGTTCTCGATGTCCCAGATGGGCTATCGCGCGTCGCTGTCGGCGATGGTGTCGTCGCCCTGGGCGTTCGTCTATCTCGTCCTGATCTTCCTGCTGCTCGCGCTGCCGGGCGCCGTCGCGCGCGCCGAGCGGCCGTTCCATCCGCTGCCCCAGTGGCTGCGCCAGGCGCTGCGGGTCTTCGCGCTGATCGGTTTCCTGTTCGCCGTGTGGTCGATCGGCGCGTTCGCGTGGGCGGCCGGCTGGCGCCGTGCGCTGCACGCGGTGACGGCGACCAACGGCTGGCTCGTCGCCGCGCCGGCGCTGTATGCGGCGATCGTCTGGATGTGCCGCCCGCGGCCGCTGTGGCGCACCAACGTGGCCGCGCGCCGCTTCGCGGTCGGCCGCTATGCGATCTCGCTCGATACGCTCACGCGTACTGCGATCGTCTGGATGGAGAGCCGCAAGGTCGGTCAGTACGACGCGCGCGAACTGTCGGTGCGCTGGCCCGGCCGGGTCGCGCCCGCCGCGGGCGAGCAGGGTGCGCAGCCGGCCGCCGTGCCGCCGCGTCGCGGCAGCCTGTTCCGGCGGCCGAAGGTGGAACTGCTGTGGGATTCGCCGGCGGCCGTCGGCCATAACCGGCAGATCGTGATGCGCGCGCCGCTCGCGACCGAGGGCGACCGCGTCGCGGTGCTCGCGCTCGACGCGGCGCTCAAACAGATCGTCTGACAAGGCCTGCGCGGCGCGCGGGCGACAAGGAGGCGCAATGATCGTCCGCTGGTTGCTGGCAGCCGTTCACCTGATGGCATTCGGCGTCGCGTTCGCCGCGATCGCGGGACGCAACCGTGCGCTGCGCCGGGTCATCGCGTCGGCGCAGGCCGCCGACCTGCCCGGCGTGTTCAAGGCCGACGCGGCCTGGGGATTGTCCGCGCTGGTACTGATCGCGACCGGGCTCACGCGCGCATTCGGCGGCTTCGAGAAGGGCTCGGCGTACTACCTTCATGAGCCGCTCTTTCACCTCAAGATGACCGCGCTCGTGCTGATCCTCCTGCTCGAGATCGTGCCGATGCTCGGGCTGATCCGCTGGCGCATCGCCGCGCGGCAGCAGCAGATGCCCGATCTGGGCCGCGCACGGACCTATGTGCGGATCGGCCACTGGCAGGCCGTGCTCGTGATGGTGATCGTGCTCGCCGCGTCGGGGATGGCGCGGGGGATTGGGGCGGCCGGCTAGGTCTGGCCGGGTAGGTGCGGTCGGCTAGGCTCGGCCGACTAGGCCCGGCCGGCCGCGCATGTCGACCGGGCGGACCCGCCGCCCGTTTCGTCCCGCGCTCAGCGCACGAGGCAGGGGCGCTTGTTGTTGAACGTCCACCCCGGAATCAGATACTGCATCGCGGCCGCGTCGTCGCGCGCGCCGAGCCCGTGCTGCTTGTACAGTTCGTGCGCGACCGCGACCGCCTCCATGTCGATGTCGATGCCGAGGCCCGGACGCTTCGGCACTTCCACGAGCCCGTTCTCGATCTTCAGCGGCTCGCGCGTCAGCCGTTCGCCGTCCTGCCAGATCCAGTGCGTGTCGATCGCGGTGACCTGGCCGGGCGCGGCGGCCGCGACGTGCGTGAACATCGCGAGCGATACGTCGAAGTGGTTGTTCGAATGGGAGCCCCACGTGAGGCCCCAGTCGCGGCACATCTGCGCGACGCGCACCGAGCCCTGCATCGTCCAGAAGTGCGGATCGGCGAGCGGGATGTCGACCGCCTGCAACTGCACCGCGTGGCCCATCTGGCGCCAGTCGGTCGCGATCATGTTGGTGGCCGTCGGCAGCCCGGTCGAGCGGCGGAATTCGGCCATCACCTCGCGGCCCGAATAACCGTTCTCCGCGCCGCACGGATCTTCCGCATACGCAAGCACGTGATGCAGGTCGCGGCACAGCCGCACGGCCTCGTCGAGCGACCATGCGCCGTTCGGATCGAGCGTCACGCGCGCTTCGGGGAAGCGCTCGGCAAGTGCCGTCACGGCGTCGATCTCGCGCGCGCCTTCGAACACGCCGCCCTTCAGCTTGAAGTCGTTGAACCCGTAGCGCGCATGCGCGGCTTCGGCGAGGCGCACGACCGCCTCGGGCGTCAGCGCGGCTTCGTCGCGCACGCGGGTCCAGTCGTCGGTCGCGCCGCGGCCGTCGCGATAGGGCAGCGCAGTTTGCGTGCGATCGCCGATGTAAAACAGATAGCCGAGCATCTCGACGCGCTCGCGCTGCTGCCCTTCGCCGAGAAGGGCCGCCACGGGCACGCCGAGATGCTGGCCGAGCAGGTCGAGCAGCGCGGCTTCGAGCGCGGTGACCGCGTGGATCGTGGTGCGCAGGTCGAAGGTCTGCAGGCCGCGGCCGCTCGCGTCGCGGTCGGCGAAGGTGCGCCGCACGTCGTTGAGCACCGCATGGTAGTTGCCGACAGGCTGACCGACGACGAGCGCGCGCGCGTCCTCCAGCGTGCGGCGGATGCTTTCGCCGCCCGGCACCTCGCCGACGCCGGTCCGGCCCGCGCTGTCCTTCAGGATCACGAGGTTGCGGGTGAAGAACGGGCCGTGCGCGCCGCTCAGGTTGAGCAGCATGCTGTCGTGGCCGGCGACCGGAATGGCTTGCAGGTCGACGATGCGCGGCGTGTCGTGGGAAGGCGAGGCAGTGACGGCGTTCATGGCGGCGATGGCAAAAGAGTGGGCAATGCCGTGCGGCAAAATCTTTGCTGCGCGCGGCGGGAGGTGCGATCATTCGACAACCGACGTGCGCGGTGCGCAAGCCCCGCATGTCGACGGCAACCCGAAAGGATGGGGGCGACCCGCTCGATGCCGGTGTGGCGACAGGCCGGAGCACGCGCGCAAGCGCGCTTCGATCGGTCGCGAAACCGGGCGCTGGCAGCCGCGCAGAAGCGCGAATGCCGGCCGATCGCGAACCACGGGACCGGGCAGCGCTGGAGCGCCAGCCTCGGTCGACAGGAGATCCGTGTCGCGATCATCAGTCGTCGGATGACTTGTGACGCAGTATAATGAATCATCGGCGTTCGCTCAAACCCCGCGTAAACCCTCGGCTCACATTACGATCATTCAAAAAGGAACCGGCCTCATGTCCGTGCCCACGCTTCCCGCAGCGCCGCGCCGTCGCGCACGCAGCCTCGCACAAGATGTCGTCGACGCGCTGACCGCGCAGATCGAAAACGGCACGCTGCGTCCCGGCGACAAGCTGCCGACCGAAACCGAAGTCATGGCGGCGCAGGGCGTCAGCCGCACGGTCGTGCGCGAAGCGATCTCGCGGATGCAGGCGAGCGGCCTCGTCGAGACGCGCCACGGCATCGGCAGCTTCGTGCTCGAGCCGGCGCGCCGGCAGACGCTCGGCATCGATCCCGCGACCATCACGACGCTGCGCGACGTGCTGGCGGTGCTCGAGCTGCGCATCAGCCTCGAAAGCGAATGCGCGAGCCTCGCCGCGCAGCGCGCGAACGATACCGACCTCGCCGCGTTGCGGCGCGCGCTCGACGCGATCGCGTCGGGGGCGGGCGGCGGCCGTGACACGGCACCACTCGATTTCCAGTTCCACCTGCAGATCGCGCAGTCCACCGGCAACCGCTATTTCGTCGACATCATGACGCAGCTCGGCGCGTCGATCATTCCGCGCACGCGCGTGAATTCGGCGCGCTTCGCCGGCGACGACCTCGAGCGCTATGTCGGCCGGCTCAATCACGAGCATGAAGACATTTACGAGGCGATCGCGCGTCACGACCCGGAAGCCGCGCGCGCCGCGATGCGCACGCACCTGACCAACAGCCGCGAGCGGCTGCGCCGTGCGCACGAGGCGGCCGAGGCGGAACGCGACACGCAGGCCAGCTGACGCGTGGCCGCTGACATGGCCTGCGCGGCGCCGCAGGCCTTGACGAATATCGCCGCAACATCAGTCATCGTATGAGATCGATGCGATTGCGCCGATCGTTTGAGCGCCGGCTGCGGATCGTCCGGTCACCTGCATCGTGGGAGGGGCGCCGGGGCGGCGTTCCCGCCGTCGCCCGCGCCCCGGGCGCGGCCCGGCTACCCGGACCGCCGAGCCTGCCCGATCAGCCCCCCTTCGTCACGATGGTCTTCCACGCGCCGCTCTTCACCTGGTACAGCGTCGACATCCCGCTCTTCAGCGAGCCGTCGTTCGCGAACGAGATGCGGCCGGTCACGCCTTCGAAGTCGACCTTCTTCAGCGCCGGGCGATAGACCTTCGGGTCGGTCGAGTTGGCCGCCTGCATCGCCTTGATCGCCGCCCACGCCGCGTCGTAGCCGAACTGCGCGTACGACAGCACGTCGACGCCGAAGCGCTTCTTGAAACGCTGCTCGAAATCCTTGCCCTGCGGCAGCTCGTCGAGCGGCCGCCCGTATTCCCACGCCATCGCGCCTTCCGCGGCCGGGCCTGCGATCTTGATGAACTCGTTGTCCTTCACGCCGCCGCCGCCGACGAACTGCGCGTTCAGCCCGAGCTGGCGCATCTGCTTGATGAAGTTCGCGGCGAGCGAGTCGAGACCGCCGAAGAAGATCAGGTCGGGGTTCTTGCCCTTCAGGCTCGTGATCTGCGCGCGGAAGTCGACCGCCTGGTTGCTGGTGAACTCGCGGCCGATGATGTTGCCGCCGGCCGCCTTCACGGCCTTCTCGAACTCGTCGGCCTCACCCTGGCCGAACGCGGTGCGGTCGTCGATGATCGCGATGCGCTTCGCCTTGGTCACGTCGACCGCGTACTTGCCCGCGTTGCCGGCGTTCTGGCCGTCGGTCGCGATCACCATGAACATGTTCGCGAGCCCGCGCGACGTGAGCGTCGGGTTGGTCGCGGCCGGGTCGATCACCGGAATGCCGGCCTTGTCGTAGACCACCGACGCCGGAATCGTCGTGCCCGAGTTGAAGTGGCCGACCACCACCGACACGTTCTGGTCGACGAGCGCCTGCGCGGCCTGCACGCCGATGCGCGGGTCGGCCTGGTCGTCCTGCACGACCAGGTCGAAATGCACGGGCTTGCCGGCGATCTGCACCTTCTGCGCGGCGGCGTCGTCGAGCGCGAGCTGCACGCCGTTCTGGAGATCCTTGCCGTAGCCGGCGTTCACGCCGGTGAGCGGCGCGGCAAAGCCGACCTTCACGTCGGACGCGTCGGCGGCCTGGGCGGCGTGTTGCGAGAGAAGGGCTACCGCGGATACGACCGATACCGACAACAGGGAATGACGGAATGTCATGTTCGTTCCTCTTGTTCTAACACCAGCGGGTGGGTACCGCACGCAGCCGGCGGGCCGGGCGCGTGCGACGGGCGGGCGGTTCGACCGCTTCTCGGAATCGGACGTGGAGGTCGGCTTGCTGATGCTTCCCGGAAAGGACCTCCCGTCAGGCTCTGCGAGGAGCCCCGATCGTCTCGATATATAGGTCGCCGATATGCGCGGGTCTTGGCAATTTGCCGCGCATTCGATGCGGATTTGCGCACAGCTTCCGGGCGAGCGCGGGCGGCTGGTATCGGGAGTTTCCCGTCACGAATGGACGGGAGGCGGGTGCGGGCGGGCGGCGCAACCCCCAGAGGGGGCCGCGCCGCGTTCGCCGTCGTCAGTCGGACAGGGCGTCCGACGCGGCTTCGGCGTCGTCATGCGACGCGTTCGTGCGGATCGCCGGGTCGCTCGTGCTCGGGCGGCCGGTCTCCACGTGGCCCGCGAAACGGCGCAGGAAGCCGAGTGGGCGGCCGTCGCTGACGGTCAGGTCGTACCAGCCGTGGCTGCCGCGCAGATCCCAGTAGTCGTCGACGTGCGTACCCGGCTTGAGGTCGAACTCGCGCGCATGGCCGTGGCCGTAGGCGCTCGTCACCCTGAGCCGCACGGCCTGGTGGCCGCGGTTCATCAGGCGCAGCGTGATGTTGCCGTTCGCGACGTCGTAGCCGTAGATCACCTCGGGATTGATGCTCGCGGGGCCGACCGCCATCGCCGCGGGGCTGCGGAAGTGGCAGTAGAAGCCGTTCGGGCCGTACACGTCGAGGTCGTACAGGCCGAGCGACGGCGCCGGGCTCCACAGGTCGGAGAGCCGCTTGCCGGCGTCGACCGTGTAGGTCCACGGGCCGTCGACACGATTGCGCGCCTGGACCTGGAACGCCGCGCCCGCGGTGCCGGTGTTCGCGAAGGTCAGCCGGAACTGGCCGCTCGCATTGTCGATCCGGCCGTGCACGAACAGTTCGTACGGCAGCGCGCGCGCCGGACGCAGGCCGGCCTCCTGCTTCGGCAGATGCTGGACGACCGGCGGCACCGGGATGTAGTCGGGGTGACGGTTGCGGTCGGGCGGCGCGTAGCCGCTCGTGTCCGGGAGCTGCGGCCAGCTTGCGTCGGGCGTCGCGAAGTCGAACGCGGACGTCAGGTTGCCGCACACCGTGCGGCGCCACGGCGACACGTTCGCCGCGGTGACCGCGTACTGCGCGCCGAAGCGTGCTTCGATGAATTGCAGCAGCGACGTGTGATCGAAGGTCTGCGAGCAGACCCAGCCGCCCTTGGTCCACGGCGACACCACCAGCATCGGCACACGCGGCCCGAGCCCGTACGGGCCGGCCATGTGCGACGCGTCGCCGGCGAATGCCTCGTTGGTCGTCGCGACCGTCGACAGCCCGTTGTCGCGCGACTGCGGTGCGAACGGCGGCGGCACGTGGTCGAAGAAGCCGTCGTTCTCGTCGTAGGTGATGAAGAGCGCGGTCTTGCTCCACACGTCCGGATTCGATACGAGCACCTTCAGCACCTGCTCGATGTACCACGCGCCGTAGTTCGCCGGCCAGTTCGGGTGCTCCGAGTACGCTTCCGGCGCGCAGATCCACGACACCTGCGGCAGCGTGCCGTTCTTCACGTCCTGCTGCAGCACGTCGAACAGCGTGCCGCCGGCGCTGATGTTGGTGCCGGTGCGCGCCTTGTCGTACAGCGGCGTGCCGGGCAGCGCACTGCGGTACTGGTTGAAGTAGAGCAGCGCGTTGTCGCCGTAGTTGCCGATGTACGGGTTCTGCGTCCAGCCCCACGAGCCGTTCGCGTCGAGCCCCGTGCCGACGTCCTGGTAGATCTTCCACGACACGCCGGCCTGCTCGAGCACTTCCGGATAGGTCGTCCAGCCGTAGCCCTTTTCCTCGTTGCCGAGCACCGGGCCGCCGCCCGTGCCGTCATTGCCGACGTAGCCGGTCCACATGTAGTAGCGGTTCGGGTCGGTCGAGCTCGGGATCGCGCAGTGGTACGCGTCGCAGATCGTGAACGCGTCGGCGAGCTGGTAGTGGAACGGGATGTCGTCGCGCTTCAGGTACGCCATCGTCGTGGTGCCCTTGTTCGGCACCCACTGGTCGTAGCGGCCCTTGTTCCATGCGGCGTGCATGTCCTGCCAGCCGTGCGGCAGGTCCTGCAGGAACTGCAGGCCGAGCTTGTCGGCGCCCGGGTGGAACGGCAGCAGCTCGGCCGGGCCGACCGGCTGATGGAACACCGACTTGCCGTTCGCGAGGCGCAGCGGGCGCGGGTCGCCGAATCCGCGGACACCACGCATCGTGCCGAAGTAATGGTCGAACGAGCGGTTCTCCTGCATCAGGATCACGATGTGTTCGATATCGCGGATCGTGCCGGTACGGCGGTTCGCGGGGATGGCGAGCGCATCGCGGATCACGGGCGGGAACAGGTTCAGCGCGGCTGCGCCGGCGGTGCCGGCGGCGACGCGCAGGAAGTCACGACGGTTCGATCGGGTCATGGTCGTTATCGTGCGTTAAAGGGGGGAGCCGGTTGGCGGGACATGCGGAAAATGGACGCGCCCCGTGGCGCAGGATGCGGCTGCGCCGGGTCGTGCCGCCGCGAGCATAGCGAGAAATCGGTGTCATTCATGTGAAGTCCGGAAACGTTTGCAGGCGCGGCGTTGAACGGACAACGGCCGACGGTTGCGGTGCAACGGGCAGCGGGGACGCGGATAGCGGGATAGCGGACAGCGGGACAGCAGGACAGCAGGACAGCAGGACAGCAGGACAGCAGATGGCGCTTGACGCGCGCCGGCGATGCGGATGCAGCGGCGTCAGGCGTCCGTCACCCACGCGCCGAACCATTCGCTCGGGCGCGCGATTTCGTCCTGCGCGGCGACGAGTTCGAGCTCGTAGCGGCGTGCGTCGTAGGTTGCCTTCACGACCGCGTGCACCGCCGCGAGCGTGTGCTCGAACGCGGCGCGCACCGAGTCGCCGCGCAACCGGCGCGCGACGAAAATGGCGCTGGTGAGGTCGCCGACACCGACCGGATGGCGCGGAAACGCATACAGCGGGCGCTGGCCGATCCACGCTTCGGTCTCGGTGACGGCGAGCATGTTGAAGCGGTCGGCCGGGCTGCTGCGGTCGTGCAGGTGCTTGACGAGGATGATTTTCGGCCCGCGGCGGATCAGCGCGCGGCACGCGTCGACGGCTTCGGCGACGGTCTCGATGCGCCGCCCGGCGAGCTTCTGCAGCTCGGTGTGGTTCGGCGACATGCCGTCCGCGAGCGCCGGCATCTCCGCGACGATGAATTCCTCGACGCCGGGTTCGGGGCGGATGCCGCCCGTCTGGCCCATCGCCGGATCGCAGAAGTACCACGCGTTCGGGTTCATCGCCTTCACCGAGCGCACGATCTCGACCGTCGCGCGCGCCTGCGCCGGCGAGCCGACGAAGCCGGACAGTACCGCGTCGCAGCGCTTGAGGGCGCCGATCGCGGCGACGCCGTCGACCAGCTGCTCCATCTTCGCGGCGTCGATCGCGCTGCCGGCCCAGTGGCCGTACTGCATGTGATTCGACAGCTGGACGGTGTTGAGCGGCCAGACGTTGACGCCGAGGCGCTGCATCGGGAACACGGCCGCGCTGTTGCCGGCGTGTCCGTAGATGACGTGCGACTGAATGCTGAGGACGTTTTTCATGAGCGTTCGCCTGCAGGCGTTTCAGGGTCTCGTCACACGATACCCGAGTTCGTCGCGTGCGCGGAAGTCGCTCGGCCGACGAGTGTTGCGCGCCGTCGTCAGCCCGACCGCGTAGAATCGCGGGGCGTGAAGCCGCCCGGCTGACCGCGTGCATTTCCCATTACCGTGAGCGCCATGCCTTCGAATTGCAAGATGTTCTCCCTCGCGCGCGCGGCCGTGCTCGGCGCGGGCGTCGCCGCCGCATGCGCGACGTCGGTCGCGGTCGCCGTCCCGGCACCGGCCGGCAACGACGGGCCCGCGTACGGCCCTCGCCTGGAAGGCTTCGCCTATCCGGAGCCGGTGCATCGCTACGCGTTCGTGTCACAGCGCGACACCCTCGAGATGATGTACATGGACGTGCAGCCGGCGCACCCGAACGGCCGCACCGTCGTGCTGCTGCACGGGAAGAACTTCTGCGCGGCGACCTGGGAAGACACGATCGGCGTGCTGAGTCGCGCCGGCTATCGCGTGATCGCGCCGGACCAGATCGGCTTCTGCAAGTCGTCGAAGCCCGAGCGCTACCAGTACAGCTTCCAGCAGCTCGCGCGCAACACGCATGCGCTGCTCGAGTCGGTCGGCGTGAAATCGGCGACGATCGTCGGCCATTCGACGGGCGGGATGCTCGCGATGCGTTACGCGCTGATGTACCCGAAGGCGACCGAGCAGCTCGTGCTGGTGAACCCGATCGGCCTCGAGGACTGGAAGGCGCTCGGCGTGCCGCCGCTGTCGGTCGACTACTGGTACGCACGCGAGCAGAAGACGACGGCGGACGGCATCCGCCGTTACGAGCAGGCGACCTACTACGCGGGCAAGTGGGCGCCGTCCTACGAGCGCTGGGTGCAGATGCTCGCCGGCATGTATCGCGGCCCGGGCCGCGACGCGGTCGCGTGGAACTCGGCGCTGATCTACGACATGATCCTCACGCAGCCGGTGGTCTACGAACTCGGCGCGATACGCGTGCCGACGCTGCTGCTGATCGGCGACAAGGACACGACCGCGATCGGCAAGGACGTGGCGCCGCCGGACGTGCACGCGAAGCTCGGCCGTTACCCGGAACTCGCGAAACGCACGCAGGCGGCGATTCCCGGCGCGCAGCTCGTCGAATTCCCGGCGCTCGGGCACGCGCCACAGATCCAGGATCCGGACGCGTTCCACAAGGCGCTGCTCGACGGGATGGGGGCGGTGCACCCGCAGTGACGCGCAGGCGGGCGCACCCGCCTGGGTGGGCCGCCCGCCGGGTCAGCGGGTTTCGTTCGCGAGTTCGTCGCGGATCTGCGCGGCCAGCTCGAACGAGCGCACGCGCGCGGCGTGATCGTAGATCTGCGCGGTGATGATCACCTCGTTAGCGCCGGTTTGCGCGATCCGGTCGCGCAGCTTGTCGCGCACCGTGTCGCGCGAGCCGACGGCCGCGAACGACAGCGCATGCGCGACGTTCGCGAGTTCGAACTCGCTCGCCTCGAGCGCGTCGACGGGCGGCGGCAGCTTGCCGGGCGTGCCGCGGCGCAGGTTGATGAACTGCTGCTGCAGCGACGTGAAGAGGCGCCGCGCCTCGTCGTCGGTATCGGCCGCGAACACGTTGACGCCGACCATCGCATGCGGCTTCGGCCACGCGGCCGACGGCCGGTACTGCGCGCGATAGACTTCGAGCGCGCGCATCAGGTAGTCCGGCGCGAAGTGCGACGCGAACGCGAACGGCAGCCCGAGCATCGCGGCGAGTTGCGCGCTGAAGAGGCTCGAACCGAGCAGCCACACGGGCACGTCCAGCCCCGCGCCGGGCACCGCGCGCACGCGCTGGCCGGGCACCGGTTCCGCGAAGTAGCGCTGCAGCTCGGCGACGTCGTCCGGAAACGAGTCGGCGCTGCCGATCAGGTCGCGGCGCAGCGCACGCGACGTGGTCTGGTCGGTGCCGGGCGCGCGGCCGAGCCCGAGGTCGATGCGCCCCGGATACAGCGACGCGAGCGTGCCGAACTGCTCGGCGATCACGAGCGGCGCATGGTTCGGCAGCATGATCCCGCCCGAGCCGACGCGGATCGTCTTCGTCGCTCCCGCCACGTGGCCGATCACGACGGCCGTCGCCGCGCTCGCGATGCCGGGCATGTTGTGATGTTCGGCGAGCCAGTAGCGCCGGTAGCCGAGGCGCTCCGCGTGCTGCGCGAGATCGACGGTGTTGCGGAACGCCTGCGCGGCGTCTGCGCCGGCGGGAATGGGGGCGAGATCGAGTACGGAAAACGGAATCATCGGGTGGCCTTCGGAAGGGAGGGGCGCGGTGATGCGGATGCGCAACAGATGGCGATGATTTTGCCAAAGGGTTCCGGAACGCGCTGGCGTTCCGGAACGCGCTGGCGACGCGCGGATACCCATGCGCCTTTCAGGGGCGCAAGGTGGCGCGGGCAACTGTTGCAAAAATCAATCTAATCGCCGAATAATTACCGATCTTTACGGCGATTGGGCATGTCTTCGCATCGACATACAAATTTCCACGAAACGTTTGATTTTCAAGACTGCAATCCGCCTGCAAAGTGCTTACGCTAACGTGAACGAGGTGGCACCGGAATGGTTCCCCGGCCGCACAGCTTTGCCGAAATCGCAGTAGTCCGTTTCGCGTGGTGCCAAGCGCGGGGTGGCGCGGGCTGCTAAAATCCGGCGCCTGTCCATGTTGTGCCGACGGTAGCCATTAGAATCTTCCCGCATCCCGTCCGGGCATCGCGCGAGGATGTGCCACGCGATGCCGGGCATGGCCGCTTTCGGGGAAATGGGCCGTGCCTCCCCATTACACAGACGCTGCTGGAACAAGGAGTCGGGTCGTGCCCGCGTTCGTTGCTGTCGGAATACCCAATCACGTTCAACCCGGTTCGATCGGTCGGCAGGGCGCCCGCGTCGCCGGAGGGCGTCGCGCATGACCCCGACCGTCACGCTGCTCGACTGGCTCCTGACCGTGTTCACGCTGGCTGCGGCCGGCTATGCGTTCGTCGCGGCGTTCGCGCCGCGCCCGCGCACGCCGCGCACCGCCGCACGCGACGGTTTCGAGCCCGTCAGCGTGCTCAAGCCGCTGTGCGGCGCCGAGCCGCACCTGTACGAGAACCTCGCGACGTTCTGCGAACAGCGCCACCCGCGCCATGAAGTGCTGTTCGGGGTCGCGTCGGCATCCGATCCGGCGGTCGCCGTGGTCGAGCGGCTGCGCGCCGATTATCCGGAATGCGACATCACGCTCGTGATCGACGCGCGCGTGCACGGCAAGAACCTGAAGGTCAGCAACCTGATCAATCTCGCCGAACGCGCGAAGTACGGCCGCATCGTGATCGCGGACAGCGACATCGCGGTGAAGCCGGACTATCTGGAGCGCGTGACGGCGCCGCTCGCCGACGCGTCGGTCGGGGTCGTCACGTGCCTGTATCATGCGCGCAGCGTCGGCGGGTTCTGGACGCGGATCGGCGCGCAGTTCGTCGATGCGTGGTTCGCGCCGTCGGTACGGATCACGCACCTCGGCCGCTCGAGCCGCTTCGGCTTCGGCGCGACGCTGGCGCTCACGCGCGACACGCTCGAGCGGATCGGCGGTTTTCTCGCGTTGAAGGACGAGCTGGCCGACGACTTCTGGCTGGCCGAGCTGCCGCGCCGCCTCGGGCGGCGCACCGTGCTGTCCGAGGTCGAGGTCGCGACCGACGTGATCGAGCCGTCGTTCGGGCCGCTCTGGCACCGCGAGACGCGCTGGCTGCGCACGATCCGTTCGCTGAACCCGGCCGGCTTCGCGTTCCTGTTCATCACGTTTACCGCGCCGTGGCTCGCGATCGGCGCGGCGCTCGCGCTGCGTCTCGACGGCACCATCGCCGGCACGCTGGCGGGTGGCGCGGCCGTGGTGGGCGCGTTCGGGCGGCTGGTGCTGCACGCGCGCGGCGAGGACGGCTGGCGCGCGTTCTGGCGCGACCTGCCGCTCGTCGCGGTGCGCGACACGCTGCTCGCGCTCGAATGGCTCGCGGCCGTGTTCGGCACGCACGTCGTGTGGCGCGGCGCGCGGATGACGGTCGTCGGCGGCGAACGAGCGACGGTGATCGTGGAGGGCGGGGACGGCCGCTGACGTACGTTCCCCGAAGGGAACCGGCGATGCGCCCGGTCCCGATCGAACCCGGCCCGAAGGCCGAGACGCGTTGCGCGGCCACGCCGCGCGACGCGACATGACAGAGAGGCGGGCGCCGGCAGGGCGGCCCGCGGTTGATTGACTGAATCGTTGAAACGAATCGAACTATGCAGGCTACCGGAGCATTCATGAAAACGCTGTTCTTGCAGGCCCCTTCGTATGACGGCTTCGACGGCGGAGCCGGCTCGCGCTATCAGGCGAAGCGCGAAATCCGTTCCTTCTGGTACCCGACGTGGCTCGCGCAGCCGGCCGCGCTCGTGCCGGGCAGCCGCGTCGTCGACGCGCCGGCCGACGGCCTGTCGGTCGAGGAAACGCTGAAGATCGCCAACGACTACGATCTCGTGATCATCCACACGAGCACGCCGTCGTTCCCGACCGACGCGATGTTCGCGCAGGATCTGAAGAAGATGAAGCCGTCGATGCTGGTCGGCATGGTGGGCGCGAAGGTGATGGTCGATCCGCACAACTCGCTCACGGCGAGCGACGCGATCGACTTCGTGTGCCGCGAGGAATTCGACTACACCTGCAAGGAAATCGCCGAAGGCAAGCCGTTCCCCGAGATCAAGGGCTTGAGCTGGCGCGCGAAGGACGGCTCGATCGAGCACAACGAAGCGCGTCCGATCCTCGAGAACATGGACGAACTGCCGTTCGTCGCGCCCGTCTACAAGCGCGACCTGAAGATCGACAACTACTTCATCGGCTACCTGAACTACCCGTACGTGTCGATCTACACGGGCCGCGGCTGCAAGTCGCGCTGCACGTTCTGCCTGTGGCCGCAGACGGTCAGCGGCCATCGCTACCGCACGCGCTCGGTCGAGAACGTGCTCGCGGAAGCGAAGTGGATCCGCGACAACATGCCGGAAGTGAAGGAGCTGATGTTCGACGACGACACCTTCACCGACGACCTGCCGCGCGCCGAAGCGATCGCCATCGGCCTGGGCAAGCTCGGCATGACGTGGTCGTGCAACGCGAAGGCGAACGTGCCGTACAAGTCGCTGAAGATCATGAAGGAAAACGGCCTGCGCCTGCTGCTGGTCGGCTTCGAATCCGGCGACGACCAGATCCTCGTGAACATCAAGAAGGGCGTGCGCACCGATTTCGCGCGCCGCTTCAGCGCGGACTGCAAGAAGCTCGGGATCAAGATCCACGGCACCTTCATCCTCGGCCTGCCGGGCGAGACGCAGGACACCATCAAGAAGACGATCGAGTACGCGAAGGAAATCAATCCGCACACGATCCAGGTGTCGCTCGCCGCGCCGTATCCGGGCACGACGCTTTACAAGCAGGCCGTCGAGAACGGCTGGATGGAAGAGAACAAGACCATCAACCTGGTCAGCAAGGAAGGCGTGCAGCTCGCGGCGATCGGCTATCCGCACCTGTCGCGCGACGAGATCTATCACCATCTCGAGCAGTTCTATCGCCAGTTCTACTTCCGCCCGTCGAAGATCTGGGAGATCGTCCGCGAGATGCTGACGAGCTGGGACATGATGAAGCGTCGCTTGCGCGAAGGCGTCGAGTTCTTCCGCTTCCTGCGCGCGCACGAGGCCTGATTCGTGGCGACGCAGCGGGCGGCGCGGGCGCTGATCTTCACCGCGGACGACTTCGGGCTGCATCCGCGCGTCAACGCGGCGGTCGAGCGCGCGCATCGCGACGGCGTGCTGAACGCCGCGAGCCTGATGGTCGGTGCGCCCGCGGCGCAGGACGCGATCGAACGCGCGCGGCGCCTGCCGTCGCTCGCGGTCGGCCTGCATCTCGTCCTCGCGGACGGGCCGGCCACGCTGCCCGCACATGACATACCCGCGCTCGTCGGCCGCGACGGGCGCTTCGGCGATGCGATGGCGAAGGACGGCTGCCGCTTCTTCTTCCTGCCGCACGTGCGTGCGCAGCTGCGCCGCGAGATCCGCGCGCAGTTCGACGCGTTCGCGGCGAGCGGCCTGCCGCTCGACCACGTGAACGCGCACAAGCATTTCCACCTGCATCCGACCGTGCTGTCGATGATCATCGAGATCGGCCGCGACTACGGGCTGCGTGCGGTGCGGCTGCCGTACGAAACGCGCGCGCCCGCGCTGCTCAAGCCGTGGATCGCGCTGGTGCGCGCCCGGCTCGACCGTGCGGGGCTCGCGCACAACGACTACGTGGTCGGCATCGAGCATACGGGCGCGATGGACGAGCGCGTGCTGCTCGACGCGCTCGCGGCGCTGCCGCCCGGGGTCGGCGAGATCTACTGTCATCCGGCGGAAGCCGGCGACGGCCCGATCACGCCGACGATGGCCGCTTACCGGCCGGTCGACGAACTGGATGCGCTGCTGTCGCCGCGCGTCGCGGCCGCGCTGAAGGCCGCGGGCGTCGCGACCGGCGGTTTTGCCGACGTGTTCGGCCAGCCGGCGGCGCGGCGCGGCACGCACGCGTCGCGCGAAGCGGGGGCGCAGCCGTCATGACCAAGTGGATCAAATGGCTCGGCTGGCCGATCGGCATCGGGATCCTGCTCGCGCTCGGGCTGCACGAAGGCATCGGCGACGTGACGCGGATGCTCGAGCGCGCCGGCTTCGCGCTGCTGTGGCTCGTGCCGTTCCATGCGCTGCCGCTGCTGCTCGACGCGTATGCGTGGCACCAGCTGCTCGACCGGCGCGCGTCGCTGTCGTTCCTGTGGTGGGTCGCGACCGTGCGTGAAGCGGTGAACCGGCTGCTGCCGGTCGTCGGGATCGGCGGCGAGCTGGTCGGGATCCGGATGGCGCGCTGGCAGGTGCCCGACGCGAGCCGCGTGACCGCGTCGGTGATCGTCGAGGTGCTGGTGACGATCGTCGTCCAGTATGCGTTCGCGGCGCTCGGCCTCGTGCTGCTGCTCGCGACGACGCACGACATGGGCGGCGGCACGATCGGCCTCGCGCTGCTGCTGACCCTGCCGCTGCCGGTGCTCGGCGTCGTGCTGATGCGGCGCGGCGGGGTCTTCCATGCGATCGAGCGGTTCGCGGGGCGCCTGCTCGGCGATTCGCACCGGTTGCTGCAGGGCGTCGACGGCCGCCGCCTCGATGGCGACATCGACGCGCTGATGTCGCGCACGCCGCTGCTGTTCAGTGCGTTCTTCTGGCAGTTGTCGGGCTACGTGCTCGGCGCGCTCGAAATTTACTGGGCGCTCGCGCTGCTCGGTCATCCGGTCTCGATCGGCGGCGCGATCGCGATCGAGGCGATGACGCAGGCCGTGCGCCATGCGGCGTTCATGGTGCCGGGCGGGCTCGGCGTGCAGGAGGCGACCGTCGTGCTGCTCGCGCAGATGTTCGGCGTCGATCGCGAGACGGCGCTGTCGCTCGCGCTGGTCAAGCGCGGCCGCGAGGTGCTGTTCGGCTGTCTCGCGCTCGGGTCGTGGCAACTGGCCGAGCTGGTGCGCACGCGCCGCCGGATCAAGGCGGTGCCGGCCGGGCCGCGCGCCCCGCAAGCGGGCCGCGAGGCCCAGGTGCAAACCGAAACGACGCATTGATCACGAGACGGGCCGCGCGGTCCGTCTCGCGCTTTTGGCGTTGCGCGGGTATCCTTGCCGCGTGTTTTCTCGACGCGCATTTCTTCCGATGATCTTCCGTTTCCGGCTGCTTCCCGTCACGATGCTGGCCGCCGCGCTGGCGCTGACCGGCTGCGACGACAAGCAAGGCAATCTCGACGTGCAACGTATCAGGGACTTCTTCAACGCGATCAAGCCGGCGCCGCTGCTGCTCAAGGGGCTGAAGGCCGGCGTCTCGACCGAAGCCGACGTGCGCGCCACGATGGGCAAGCCCGAGACCGAGCGCGCGTTCACCGACGGCTCGAAGCGCCTGGAATACCCGCGTGGCCCGATGGGCAACCAGACCTGGTTCGTCGACCTCGACCCGGGCGGGTACTACACGGGCGCGACGCAGGTGCTGACCGCCGAGAACTTCGCGAAGGTGCGCCCGGGGATGACCGAGGACGAGGTGCGCCGCCTGCTCGGCAAGCCGGGCGACGTCGCGCAGTATCCGCTGAAGCCCGAGACCGTATGGAGCTGGCGCTGGCTCGAGGACGGCGTCAACACCGACGCGTTCTTCAACGTCCATTTCGGCCCGGACGGGCTTGTCTATACGACTTCGCGCTCCGACATCCTGAAAGGGCGCTGAACCCGCGTCCGGCGCTATATCGAAAAAGCGACCGGAAAATTGCAAAAAGTCCGCTTCCCTGCGTGTCATCCGACTGTCAGGAAGCGGCTTTTTTCCTTTTGAAACAGCGCGGTAGGCCGTGCCTGCAAATGGTGGGATGAATTGCTGCGACGCAGCAATCGCGCGCACGGTGATTTGAGGCAAACAATTTCGCTTGCGACTATCCGCGTCAGCCCGGCGCCGGACAGTGAGCGCGCCGGTGTTCACATCAACACTGGAGACGCGCGTGTTCCTTTACGGCTTTGGTCCTGTCCTCTGGGCCGGCACCGTGCAGACCATCGAGCTGTCGGTGCTGTCGCTCGCCGCTGCGGTGGCGCTGGGGCTGATCGGCGCGGTGGCGAAGCTGTCGCACAACCGGGTGCTGCGAGCGGTCGCGACCGGTTATACGACGCTGATCCGCTCGGTGCCCGATCTCGTCCTGATGCTGCTGTTGTTCTACAGCATCCAGATCTGGCTGAACCAGTTCACCGACCTCGTCGGCTGGGACCAGATCGACATCGACCCGTTCGTCGCCGGCGTGCTGACGCTCGGCTTCATCTACGGCGCGTACTTCACCGAGACGTTCCGCGGTGCGTTCCTGTCGGTGCCGCGCGGCCAGCTCGAGGCCGGCTCGGCGTACGGGATGAACGGGCTGCGCGTGTTCGTGCGGATCATGTTTCCGCAGATGATGCGCTTCGCGCTGCCTGGCATCGGCAACAACTGGCAGGTGCTCGTGAAGGCGACCGCGCTGGTGTCGATCATCGGTCTCGCGGACGTCGTGAAGGCGGCGCAGGACGCGGGCAAGAGCACGTTCAACATGTTCTTCTTCATCCTCGTTGCGGCGCTGATCTACCTCGCGATCACGACCGTTTCCAACCTCGTGCTGATCCAGCTCGAGAAACGTTATTCCACGGGCGTGCGCCACGCAGAACTATGATCGAGATCCTCCAGGAATTCGGCCAGGCGTTCCTTTACTGGGACGGCCAGCGCCTCTCCGGCCTTGCGGTGACGCTGTGGCTGCTCGTCGCGTCGATTTCGCTCGGCTTCGTGTGCGCGGTGCCGCTCGCGGTCGCACGCGTGTCGAAGAAGAAGTGGCTGTCGATGCCGGTGCGGTTCTACACGTACGTGTTCCGCGGCACGCCGCTCTACGTGCAGCTGCTGTTGCTGTACACGGGCATGTACAGCCTCGAGTTCGTGCGCTCGCACTCGCTGCTCGACGCGTTCTTCCGCAGCGGCTTCAACTGCGCGATCCTCGCGTTCGCGCTGAACACCTGCGCGTACACGACCGAGATCTTCGCGGGTGCGATTCGTGCGATTCCGCACGGCGAGGTCGAGGCGGCGCGTGCGTACGGGATGTCGCCGTTCACGATGTACCGCCGGGTGATCCTGCCGTCGGCGCTGCGCCGTGCGCTGCCGCTGTACAGCAACGAGGTGATCCTGATGCTGCACGCGACCACCGTTGCGTTCACGGCGACCGTGCCCGACATCCTGAAGGTCGCGCGTGACGCCAATTCCGCGACGTACATGGCGTTCCAGTCGTTCGGGATCGCCGCACTGATCTATCTTGCGGTATCGTTCGCACTCGTCGCGGCATTTCGCCGGGCGGAGCGCCACTGGCTCGCGTATCTCGCGGCCGGCCGTCATTGATTTCATTCGAGGAGAGCCAGATGGCCGAGATCACTCAAACGAGCGCGTCCGCTTCCACCAAGCTTGCCGCGGTCGACATTCACAAGCGCTATGGCGACAACGAGGTGCTCAAGGGCGTGTCGCTGAACGCGAAGGCCGGCGACGTCATCAGCATCATCGGCGCCAGCGGTTCGGGCAAGAGCACGTTCCTGCGCTGCATCAATTTTCTCGAGCGGCCGAATGCGGGGCAGATCGTCGTCGACGGCGAGGCCGTGCGCACCAGGACCGACCGCGCCGGTGCGCTCGAGGTGGCCGATCACAAGCAGCTGCAGCGCATCCGCACCAAGCTCGCGATGGTGTTCCAGCACTTCAATCTGTGGGCGCACATGAACGTGCTCGAGAACGTGATGGAAGCGCCGGTGCACGTGCTCGGCATTGCGAAGAAGGAAGCCGAGGAGCGTGCGCGCGAGTACCTGGAGAAGGTCGGTTTGCCGCCGCGCGTCGAGAAGCAGTATCCGTCGCATTTGTCGGGTGGCCAGCAGCAGCGTGTCGCGATCGCGCGGGCGCTGGCGATGCATCCGGACGTGATGCTGTTCGACGAGCCGACGTCGGCGCTCGATCCGGAGCTCGTCGGTGAGGTGCTGAAGGTGATGCAGAAGCTGGCCGAGGAGGGCCGCACGATGATCGTCGTCACGCACGAGATGGGTTTCGCGCGCAACGTGTCGAATCACGTGATGTTCCTGCATCAGGGGCGGACCGAGGAAGAGGGTGATCCGAAGGAGGTGCTGGTGCGTCCGCAGAGCGAGCGTCTGAAGCAGTTCCTGTCGGGTAGCCTCAAGTAACGCGAAGGGCGTTTCATACGTGGTACCGGTGTCTCGTCCCGCAGGCGCCACCCGCACGACGCAGGTGGCGATCGTTGCATTGCCGCCCGTGTCGATGTCGGGTGTGGGTCCGATCGTCGATGCGTTGCATCTCGCGAACGAGATCGACGGGCGCTTGCTGTATCGCTGGCAGGTGTGTTCGTGGGATGGGCGGCCGGTGCCGCTCGCCGGCGGCGCGCAGTGGCATGCCGATGCGGCGTTCAACGATGCGATCGCGTGCGACTGGCTGATCGTCGTGTCGGAGCGGTTTCAGCAGTTTGCCGACTATCGGTTGTTTCTCGCGAGTCTCGCGCGGGTGGGGCAGCGCACGCCGGTCGTCACGGGGATTCACCACGGCGTGTGGTGGCTCGCGATGGCCGGGCAGCTTTCCGGATATCGCGTGAGCGTGAACTGGGAGACGTATCAGCAGTTCGCCGAACAGTTCGAGCGGTCGATCGTCACGCAGCAGATCTTCGAGATCGATCGCGATCGGGCGACCTGTGCGGGCGGGCAGGCGACCGTCGATTTCATGCTGGCCATGATCGGCCGGGAACACGGGGCGGACCTGGGTGAGCGCATTGCCGACGCGCTCGGGGCCGGCACGCTGCGCAGCGGCGAGGAGCGGCAGCGGATTCCTTTTGTCACCGCGCCCGGTGAGCGGCATCCTCGGCTGAACGATGCGTTGCTTTTGATGGAAGCCAATGTCGAGGATCCTTTGACGACCGATGAGATCGCCGGGCTCGTCGGCGTGTCGCGGCGGCAGCTCGAGCGGCTCTTTCGGCAGTATCTCGGGGCGATGCCCTCCAAGTATTACCTCAATCTCCGGTTGCTCAAGGCTCGCACGCAGTTGCAGCGGACCAGCAAGTCGGTCGTTCAGGTGAGCCTCGCCTGTGGGTTTTCTTCTGCTGCGCACTTTTCTAATGCGTACCGCGAAAGGTTTGGGGTCACGCCTCGGGAGGATCGGAGAGCCTGGCTCGAGAAGCAGACCGGCGGTGGTAGTGAACCTCGCGGGGGCGCGCTTGTTGAGCGGGGTGCTAAGGATTGATTCTGTTTTTTTTATGGTGCGCTTGCGTTTGACGTGAAGCACCTGTGATCGTGTCGGTCTATTAGCGTCGCCCCTGCGCGGGGCGGCGGTTACTTTTCTTTGTCTTGCCAAAGAAAAGTAACCAAAAGAAAGGCGCCCGGATAACGCATGACTTCCCGGTGCCGTAGTCCACCAGGTGGCCCTCGCCTAAGTGTCCGCGCCAGTCGGGAACCCGGAGTGGTTCGAGCAATGGTTCTGACACCACTCCCTACGCAACGGAGCGGTATACCGCCCGCTAGCTCCATCCTCGCTATGCTCGGCTGCAAGGTTCTTCGGCCGCATTCATGCGCCCGCGCCACGCATGGACACCCACTGATCAGTTCCCCAAATCAGTGAGGGGCCGCTGTACCACAACGACGATTTCAATTTATTGAATTCATGCGTCGCTTGCCGCAATTGTGCAAATCAATCGACCGACAGCTTTGCGAAGCGGGACGTGTGGACCTATCGACCGAGCGAAGCGAGGGCGGAGCTAGCGGGCGGTATACCACTCCGCGGGGTGGTGAGTGGTGTCAGAACCATTGCTCGAACCACTCCGGGTTCCCGACTGGCGCGGACACTTAGGCGAGGGCCACCTGGTGGACTACGGCACCGGGAAGTCATGCGTTATCCGGGCGCCTTTCTTTTGGTTACTTTTCTTTGGCAAGACAAAGAAAAGTAACCGCCGCCCCGCGCAGGGGCGACGCTAATAGACCGACACGATCACAGGTGCTTCACGCCAAACGGCGAGCGCACCGCCAAAAAACCGCGAAACAGCAACCAAGCACAAAACGCCACGCCCCCCGCCGGGGACAGGCAAAATAAAGCGCCCTATCCGCTTCCGATAGAACCCGTCGCAATTCCGCAAGACGCTTGCGTCACCCTTACCTAAACTTGATCCTGTTGAACCCTCTTACGAAACCGAAAGGAACGACCATGACGACCTCGACCGTGACCCGCCAGACATTCGACGAAGTGATGGTGCCGGTATTCTCCCCCGCGCCGTTCGTGCCGGACCGTGCAGAGGGCTCGCGCGTGTGGGACACGGCCGGCCGCGAATACGTGGATTTCGCCTGCGGCATCGCCGTCACGTCGCTCGGCCACGGCCACCCGGAACTGCTGAAGGTCCTGGACGAACAAGGCCGCAAGCTCTGGCACATCGGCAACGGCTACACGAACGAGCCGGTGCTGCGCCTCGCGAAGCGCCTCGAAGCGCTGACCTTCGCCGACCGCGCATTCTTCGCGAACTCGGGCGCGGAAGCGAACGAAGCCGCCCTCAAGCTCGCGCGCCGCGTCGCATTCGACCGCCACGGCGCCGACAAGTACGAAATCGTGTCGTTCGTCCAGTCGTTCCACGGCCGTACGTTCTTCACGGTCAGCGTCGGCGGCCAGCCGAAATACTCGGAAGGCTTCGGCCCGGTGCCGGAAGGCATCAAGCACCTGCCGTTCAACGACATCGAAGCGGCCAAGGCCGCGATCGGCCCGCAAACCTGCGCGGTGATCGTCGAGCCGGTGCAGGGCGAAGGCGGCGTGATCCCGGCCGATCCGGCCTTCCTGAAGGCACTGCGCGAAGCGTGCGACGCCAACGACGCAGTGCTGATCTTCGACGAAGTGCAGACGGGCGTCGGCCGCACGGGCCAGTTCTACGCATACATGGACACGGGCGTCACGCCGGACATCCTCACGACCGCGAAGGCACTCGGCAACGGTTTCCCGATCGGCGCGATGCTGACGACGAACGAACTGGCCGCCCACTTCAAGGTCGGCGTGCACGGCACGACGTACGGCGGCAACCCGCTCGCGTCGGCGATCGCGGACAAGGTCGTCGAGCTGATCGGCGACCCGGCGCTGCTGGAAGGCGTGCGCGAACGCAGCGTGCGCCTGAAAGGCGCGCTGGAACGCATCAACGCACGCTTCGGCATCTTCAAGGACATTCGCGGCAAGGGCCTGCTGGTCGGCGCGGAACTCACCGCCGCATTCGACGGCCGCGCGAAGGACTTCGTCACCGCCGCCGCCGAGAACGGCCTGATCATGCTGATCGCGGGCCCGAACGTGCTGCGCTTCGTCCCGTCGCTCGTGATCCCGTTCGACCTGCTCGACGAAGGCGTTAAGCGCTTCGAGAAGGCAGTCGAGCAGGTGCTCGCGGCCCAGGAAGCCACCGCGCGCTGATCGGCGCGCCCATCGCAGACAGGAACGACGATGCTATTTGTTCGCCCCGGCAAACTCACGGATCTCGATGCGCTCGCGCACATGGCGCGCACCGCGCAGCCGGTCCTGCACTCGCTGCCGCACGATCGCGCGGCGCTCGAAGCGCGCGTGGCGCTCTCCGAGGATTCGTTTCGCGCGGACGTCGACTTCGCCGGCGAGGAGTTCTATCTCTTCGTGCTCGAGGATTCGTCGACGGGCAAGCTGCTCGGCACGGCGAGCATCGTGGCCGCGGCCGGCTACTCGGAACCGTTCTACGCATTCCGCAACGATGCACTGATCCACGCGTCGCGCGAGCTGCACGTGAACCGCAAGATCCACGCGCTCACGATGTCGCACGAGCTGACCGGCAAGAGCCGGCTGGCGGGCTTCTACGTCGATCCGTCGCTGCGCGGCGACGCGGCCGCGCACCTGATCTCGCGTGCGCGGATGATGTACATCGCCGCGAACCGCCGCCGCTTCACGCCGGAAGTGTTCACGCTGCTGCTCGGCGTGAGCGACAGCACGGGCGCATCGCCGTTCTGGGAAGCGGTGGGCCGCAAGTTCTTCGGCCGCAACTTCACCGACGTCGACATCGCGTCGGGCGGCCGCAGCCGCACGTTCATCGCGGAAGTGATGCCGGCGTATCCGCTCTACGTGCCGCTGCTGCCGGAAGCTGCGCAGCGCGTGCTCGGCGAGCCGAACGAAACGGCGCTGCTCGCGTACGACATCCATCTCGAGGAAGGCTTCGAGCCGGACCGCTTCGTCGACATCTTCGACGCGGGCCCCGTGCTGACCGCGCAGGTCGACCGCACCGCATGCGTGAAGCACGGCGCGGAGCGCACGGTGCGCGAAGCCGCGCATCAGCAGGGCGACGTCGCGTACATGGTGTCGACCGGCAGCGGCGAATCGTTCCGCTGCGTACTGGCCGACCTGCCGGGCGATACGGCCGACGCGCCGCTCGCCGGCGACGTGCGCGCGGCGCTCGATGTGAAGGATGGTGATGTCGTGCGCTGCGTGCCGCTGCACCGCCGCGACGATGAAGACATGAAGGGAGACGCAGCATGATCGTCGTTCGGGTCGTACAAACGGGCGACGTCGACGCGCTCGTGTCGCTCGCTAAGGAAACCGGGCCGGGCCTGACCACGTTCAAGCCCGATCGCGACGCGCTCGCCGCGCGCATCGAACGCACGCGCCGCACGCTCGACGGCGAGGCCGCGCCGGGCGAAGCCGGCTACTTCTTCGTGATGGAAGAATCGAAGACGGGCGACATCGCGGGCGTGTGCGGGATCGAGACGCAGGTCGGCCTCGAACAGCCGTTCTACAACTATCGCGTGAGCACGGTCGTGCACGCGAGCCAGGAGCTCGGCGTGTGGACACGGATGTCCGCGCTGAACATCTCGCACGACCTGACGGGCTACGCGGAAGTGTGCTCGTTGTTCCTGAGCCCGCGTTACCGCACGGGCGGCGTCGGCGGCCTGCTGTCGCGCTCGCGCTTCATGTTCATCGCGCAGTTCCGCGAACGCTTCCCGGAACGCATCTGCGCGGAACTGCGCGGCCACTTCGACGAGGACGGAACGTCGCCGTTCTGGCGCGCGGTCGGTTCGCACTTCTACCAGATCGATTTCAACGCGGCGGACTACCTCAGCTCGCACGGCCGCAAGTCGTTCCTCGCGGAACTGATGCCGCGCTATCCGGTGTACGTCGACCTGCTGCCGCAGGACGCGCAGGACGCGGTCGGCCTCACGCACCGCGACACGCTGCCGGCCCGCAAGATGCTCGAGGCCGAAGGGCTGCGCTACCAGAACCACGTCGACATCTTCGACGCGGGCCCGGTGCTCGAATGCCACATCAATGACCTGCGCACGGTGCGCGAGAGCGTCGTCGTGCCGGTCGCGATCGGCGTGCCCGACGTGCGGGAAGATATGCCGAAGTCGCTCGTATCGAACACGTCGCTCGGCGATTTCCGCGTCGGCGTCGCGCCGGGCGTGGTCGTGAACGGGTCGTTCGTGCTGTCGGCCGACGATGCCGCCGCGCTCGACGTGAAGGCTGGCGATCCGGTCCGCGTGCTGCCGCTCAAAGTCAAACAGGGATAAACGAATCATGACGGAACTCTTCATCGACGGCGCCTGGGTCGCAGGCTCGGGCCCCGTCTTCGCTTCGCGCAACCCGGGCACCGACGCGATTGCATGGCAGGGCGAAAGCGCGTCGGCGGCCGACGTCGACCGCGCGGTCGCGAGCGCGCGCCGCGCGTTCGCCGGCTGGTCGGCGCTCGACTTCGAAGCGCGCTGCGAAATCGTCAAGCGCTTCGCCGCGCTGCTCACCGAACGCAAGGAAGCGATCGCGACCGCGATCGGCCGCGAGACCGGCAAGCCGCTGTGGGAAGCCCGTACCGAAGTCGCGGCGATGGCCGCGAAGGTCGGCATCTCGATCCAGGCCTACCAGGAACGCACCGGCGAGAAGCGCCAGGACATGGCCGACGGCGTCGCGGTGCTGCGCCATCGCCCGCACGGCGTCGTCGCGGTGTTCGGCCCGTACAACTTTCCCGGCCACTTGCCGAACGGTCATATCGTGCCGGCGCTGATCGCGGGCAACACGGTCGTGTTCAAACCGTCGGAGCTCGCCCCGGGCGTCGCGCGCGCGACGGTCGAGGTGTGGCAGGAAGCCGGGTTGCCGGCCGGCGTGCTGAACCTCGTGCCGGGCGAGAAGGACACGGGCATCGCGCTCGCGAATCACCGGCAGATCGACGGGCTGTTCTTCACCGGCAGCTCGGATACCGGCACGCTGCTGCACAAGCAGTTCGGCGGCCGTCCGGAAATCGTGCTCGCGCTCGAGATGGGCGGCAACAACCCGCTCGTGATCGGCGAAGTCGAGGACGTCGACGCGGCCGTGCATCACACGATCCAGTCGGCGTTCCTGTCGGCCGGCCAGCGCTGCACGTGCGCACGCCGCATCTTCGTGCCGCAGGGCGCGTTCGGCGACCGCTTCCTCGCACGCTTCGCCGACGTCACGTCGAAGATCACGGCCGACGTGTTCGACGCCGATCCGCAGCCGTTCATGGGCGCGGTGATCTCGGCACGCGCGGCCGCCAAGCTCGTCGACGCGCAGTCGCGCCTGATCGCGCAGGGCGCGCAGCCGATCATCGCGATGACGCAGCGCGATCCGCGCCTGGGCTTCGTGAACGCGTCGATCATCGACGTGACCGGCGTGGCGAACCTGCCCGACGAAGAGCACTTCGGCCCGCTCGCGCAGATCGTCCGCTACGCGACGTTCGACGAAGCGATCGAGCGCGCGAACGACACGGCGTTCGGCCTGTCGGCCGGCCTGCTCGCCGACGACGCCAACGCATGGGACCACTTCCGCCGCACGATTCGTGCGGGGATCGTCAACTGGAACCGCCCGACCAACGGCGCATCGTCCGCCGCGCCGTTCGGCGGTACGGGCCGCTCGGGCAACCATCGGCCGAGCGCGTACTACGCGGCCGACTATTGCGCGTATCCGATGGCGTCGGTGGAAAGCACCCAACTGACCTTGCCCGCGAGCCTGTCGCCGGGCCTGCATTTCTGATCGAGGGAACGACGATGAACGCACAAGAAGCCAATTTCGACGGACTCGTCGGCCCGACCCACAACTACGCCGGGCTGTCGTTCGGCAACGTGGCGTCGCTCAACAACGAGAAGTCGGCCGCGAATCCGAAGGCCGCCGCGAAGCAGGGGTTGCGCAAGATGAAGCAGCTCGCGGATCTCGGCTTCGCGCAAGGCGTGCTGCCGCCGCAGGAGCGCCCGTCGCTGCGCCTGCTGCGCGAGCTCGGCTTCTCCGGCAAGGACGCGGACGTGATCGCGAAGGCCGCGAAGCAGGCGCCCGAGCTGCTCGCCGCGGCGAGCTCGGCGTCGGCGATGTGGACCGCGAACGCGGCGACCGTCAGCCCGTCGGCCGACACGAGCGACGGCCGCGTGCACTTCACGCCGGCCAACCTGTGCAGCAAGCTGCATCGCGCGATCGAGCACGAAGCGACGCGCCGCACGCTGTCGACGCTGTTCGCCGATCCCGCGCACTTCGCGGTGCACGAGGCGCTGACGGGCACGCCGGCACTCGGCGACGAGGGCGCGGCCAACCATACGCGCTTTTGCGCCGAATACGGCCTGCCCGGCGTCGAGTTCTTCGTGTACGGCCGCGCGGAATACCGCCGCGGCGTGGAGCCGAAGCGCTTCCCGGCGCGCCAGACCTTCGAGGCGAGCCGCGCGGTTGCGCATCGCCACGGTCTCGCCGAAACGGCGACGGTCTATGCGCAGCAGGATCCGGACGTGATCGATGCAGGCGTGTTCCACAATGACGTGATCTCGGTCGGCAACCGCGACACGCTGTTCACGCACGAGCGCGCGTTCGTCAACAAGCAGGCGATCTACGACACGCTGACGGCCACGCTCGACGCGCGCGGCGCGCGGCTGAACGTGATCGAGGTGCCCGATGCGGCCGTGAGCGTGAACGATGCGGTCACGTCGTACCTGTTCAACAGCCAGCTGCTGTCGCGCGCGGACGGCTCCCAGGTGCTCGTCGTGCCGCAGGAATGCCGCGAGAACGCGAACGTTGCCGCCTATCTCGACCAGCTCGCGGCCGGCAACGGCCCGATCCGCGACGTGCTCGTGTTCGACCTGCGCGAAAGCATGAAGAACGGCGGCGGCCCGGCTTGCCTGCGCCTGCGCGTCGTGCTGAACGACGCCGAGCGTGCGGCCGTCACGTCGAACGTGTGGATCAACGACACGCTGTTCGCGTCGCTCGACGCGTGGATCGAAAAGCACTACCGCGACCGTCTCGCACCGGAAGACCTCGCCGATCCGACGCTGCTCGACGAATCGCGCACGGCGCTCGACGAGCTCACGCAGATCCTGCGCGTCGGGTCGCTGTATGACTTCCAGCGCTGAGTCCCGCGTGCCGGCCGCCGTGCTGCTCGACGACTTCCTCGCGTTCACGCTCGCGGGCGACGCGCCGGCCGTGAAGGTCGGCACGTGCGCGAACGGCGCGGTGCGCTGGCATTGGCTCGGCGACGGGCTGCTCGCGCTCGAGCCGGTAGCGGATGAAGCGGGCGCTGCGGCGCGTGCGAGCGTGCTGGTGTCGGCCGGCGTGCATGGCGACGAGACCGCGCCGATCGAGCTGCTGTCGATGCTCGTGCGCGATCTCGCGGCGGGCACGTTGCCGCTCGCGTGCCGCCTGCTCGTCGTGCTCGGCAACGTGCCGGCGATGCGCGCGGGCGCACGCTATCTCGACGACGACCTGAACCGCCTGTTCAGCGGCCGTCACGCACAAGTGCCCGCGAGCCGCGAAGCGCCGCGCGCGGTGCAGCTCGAAGCGGCGGCCGCCGCGTTCTTCGCGGCCGCGCCGGCCGGCAGCGCGCGCTGGCACGTCGACATGCACACGGCGATCCGCGCATCGGTGTTCGAACAGTTCGCGCTGCTGCCGCACACGGGCACGCCGCCTGCCCGCAAGATGGTCGAATGGCTCGGCGATGCGCGCATCGCGGCCGTGCTGCTGCATACCGCGAAGGGCAACACGTATTCGCATTACACGGCCGAGCACTGCGGCGCGCTCGCGTGCACGCTCGAACTCGGCAAGGTGCGGCCGTTCGGCCAGAACGACCTGTCGCGCTTCGCGCCGGCGGACCGTGCGGTGCGCAGGCTCGTGTCGGGTGCGCCGCGCGACGTCGACGCCGCGTTGCCGCGCGTGTTCACCGTGATCGACCAGATCACGAAGCAGAGCGATGCGCTCGAGCTGTTCGTCGCGGCCGACGTCGCGAATTTCACCGCGTTCGCGCGCGGCACGGTACTCGCGCAGGACGGCGACTACCGCTACACGGTGCAGCACGACGAGGAGCGCATCGTGTTTCCGAATCCGGCCGTGAAGCCGGGCCTGCGCGCGGGCCTGCTCGTGGTCGATACGACGCGCGAGACGCTGGCCGCACTCGTCTGATCCAAGGCCGGTGGCGCGTGGCTGCGGGGGCCGCGGCACGCGCATCGTCCGGCCACATTTCCCTTTTTTGCAATCGACGCCCGCATGCCGCGCGGATGGCCCGTGCGGCGCGCTTGCGTATTTGCGACATCGTCTTGCAAGTTCGACGGCGCATCCTGCCGTCATCGTGCACGCAGCGCAGCATCGCGGGCCGGCGGCCGCTTTGCCGTGCCGGGCCGCGCGGATTGGTACAATCGCGGCCTTGCGGCTGTTGCGCCGCATCAAGGCGCGGCATCGGCATTGGCGTCGTCATCCGACCCTGCGATGATGCATGCGCCCGTAGTTCCGGAACATTCGAGTATCGAGGAGAACACCTGATGAAGTTGGATTGGCGTAAAGTGGCCGCGCACGCGGTAGTGGCGGCATCGGCCGTGGCGGCAGGCAGCGCGATGGCAGCGGATCTGAAGGAGATCCGGTTCGGCGTCGAGGCCTCGTACGCGCCGTTCGAATACAAGACGCCCGACGGCAAGCTGACCGGCTTCGACATCGACATCGGCAACGCGGTGTGCGCGAAGCTGAAGACGAAGTGCGTGTGGGTCGAGAACGACTTCGACGGCCTGATCCCCGCGCTGCAGGCGCGCAAGTTCGACGCGATCAACTCGGACATGACGATCACCGACCAGCGCAAGCACGCGATCGCGTTCACCGATTCGATCTACACGATCCCGAACCAGCTGATCGCGAAGCAGGGCAGCGGCCTGCAGCCGACCCCGCAAGCACTGAAGGGCAAGCGAGTCGGCGTGCTGCAGGGCACGATCCAGGAAGCGTACGCGAAGAAGAAGTGGGCGCCGGCCGGCGTCGAAGTCGTGCCGTACCAGACGCAGGATCTGGCCTACGCCGACCTGAAGTCGGGCCGTCTCGACGCGGCGTTCCAGGATTCGGAGGCGGGCTCGAAGGGCTTCCTGTCGAAGCCGCAAGGCCAGGGCTTCGGCTTCGCCGGCGGCACGGTCAGCGATGCCGAGATCCTCGGTTCGGGCGTCGGCTTCGGTCTGCGCAAGAACGACGCGGCGCTGAAGACCGCGCTCGATCAGGCGCTGAAGGAACTGAAGGCCGACGGCACGATCGACAACCTCGCGAAGAAGTACTTCAGCGTGCCGGTCACGCTCAAGTAAGCATTTCGATCCGTCTTGCATGCAGCCGGCCGCTTTTGCGGCCGGTTTGCTTTTGGGGCGCCGCCCGCATCACGCTGATTACGCTGGAAAGAACCGCCCCAGTTCGCGCGCGAGTTCGTTGAGCACGCTCATCTCCTGCTGCGTGATCTTGCGCGCCGGCTGCGCGCCGGCCCAGTCGCCGTACAGCAGGCCGACCGTTTTCGCGCCGACGCGCACCGGCAGCAGCACGAACGCGCGCGTGTCCGGAAGCGCGTCGAGATACCACGCGGGCAGGCGCTTCACCATCTTCGGGTCCTGCGCCTGCTCGATGAAGATGCCGACCGAGTTCGTGATCGCGAGATGGAATACGTCCGGCTCGAAGCGCTCGTCGAAGCACAGCCGGTCGAGCGCCGCATCGACGCCCGGGCCGAAGCCGAGACGCGCGGCGAACGCGCCGTCTTCCCGGCGCACGAACATCACGGTGCGCGTGAACGCGAGGCCCGCGAGCAGGCTTTCCGACGCGAGCGCGAGCACCGGCGTCAGCACGTGCTCGGACGGCAGCGCGCGCAGGTCCGCGAGACCGGCCTCGAGGCATGCCTCGGGATCGGGCTGCGCCCGCGCGATCGCGTCGGCGTTCGCGCGCAGCTCGACGATCTCGCGCATCACGGTGTCGCTCGCTTCCTCGGATGCGAGCCGCTCGGCGATCGCCACCAGCGCGTCGGCGTCGATGTCCAGCTCCTGGCTGTAGTGCTGCGCGAGCACCGCGATGTGCGCGTCGCGCTGCGGCCCCGCGGGCATCGCGAGCGCACCGGCGACATCGGTCGAGCAGCGGCTCACCGCGCGCAGCCAGCGTACGCGGCCGGGGCTGTCGTCGGCGCACGCGTCGCGGGAGCGCTGGCGGTCGGGGTCGTCCTCGTCCTCGTCGAGGCTCGCGGCATGCGCGGTACTGCCGTCGCCGTCGGCCATCCCGGCGCGGATCACGTCGGGCAGCCGCCAGTTCGCGGCGGCCTCGAGACCGATCTCGTCGAAGCCGACGCCGAGCACGTCGATGCACGCGGCCGCATCGTCGCCGTCCAGCTCGGCGGCGCGACGGCGGATCCGGTCCCATTCGCTGTCGAGATAGCAGACCACCAGCAGCTTGCCGACCTGGCGCATCAGCGTGCAGACGACGGCTTCCTCGCCGCCGCGCAGCTCCGCATGCTCGGTGAGCTTGCGGGCGACGCAGCCGGACAGCAGCGCGCGGTTCAGCTCGAGCTTCGCGTCGATGCGGCGCGGCGTGCTGTGGTGGAAGTGGTCGACGAGCTTCAGCCCGACGACCAGATGGCCGACCGTGTCCATGCCGAGCACCATCAGCGCCCGCGTGACGGTCGTGATGTTGCCGCCGAACGCCATGTACATCGCGGAATTGGCGAGCCGCAGGACTTTCTGCGTGAGCGCGAAATCCGACAGCACGACGCGCACGAGCGCGGTGAAGTCGAGGTCGTCGTTCTTCATCGCGGCCATCGTCGCGCGCAGCGACTCCGACAGCAGCGGGAAGTCGCCCCGTTCGTTCATCCGGGCCCACAGCTTGTCGAGCAGCGCCGTGCGGGGCAGGTGTGCGGTGATTGACATACGGATCTATCCGGTTCGCCGCGCGCGTCAGGCGGCGTGCAGGCGCAGCTGCTGCGCCTCGAAGCGCCGTGCGAGTTCCTCGGACGGCAGCGCCTGGCACACGAGCCAGCCCTGGATGTGGTTGCAGCCCATCTCGGTCAGCAGTTCGCGTTGCGCCTCGGTCTCGACGCCTTCCGCGACGAGCTCGAGATCGAGCGTCTGCGCGAGGCCGACCACCGCCGACACGATCGCGCGGTCGTTGCGCGACGTCAGCAGGTTCTCGACGAAGCTGCGGTCGATCTTCAGCTTCGCGAGCGGGAAGCGCTGCAGGTAGGCGAGGCTCGAATAGCCGGTGCCGAAATCGTCGATCGCGAAGCGGATGCCGAGCTCGGTCAGCTCCTCGAGCAGCCCCTTTGCCTGCACGGGGTCGTGCATCAGCAGGCTTTCGGTGATTTCCAGCACGATGCGGCGCGGATCGATGCCCGTCAGCGCGATCGCCTCGCGCACGCTCTGCGTGAAGCGCGGGTCGCGGAACTGCTGCGGCGACACGTTGACCGCCACGTACTGCAGCGCGAGCCCCTGGCGATCCCAGGCGACGAGCTGCATGCACGCGGCCTTGAGCACCCAGTTGCCGAGATAGTTGATCAGGCCGATCGATTCGGCGAGCGGAATGAAGGTCGCCGGCGGCACGAGGCCGTGCACCGGATGACGCCAGCGGATCAGCGCCTCGACGCCGTCCACCGCCCCCGACTGGCTGCGCGTGATCGGCTGGAAGTGGAGCGAGAACTCGCCGTTGCGCACGCCGTCGTACAGGTCGGCTTCGAGCTTGAGCCGCTCGGCGTCGGCCGGATCGTCGACCGGCGCGTGAAACGCGAGCGCGTTGCCGCCCGATGCCTTCGCCTGCGCGAGCGCGTGGTCGGCGCGGCGCAGCAGCGGGCTGTGATGCTGCGCGCGATGGGGCGCAGCCCGTTCGTCCGGGTACACGGCGATGCCGATGCTCGCGGACAGGTGGACGGTCTGCCCCTGGTACGCGTAAGGTTCGCGCACCGCGGCCTGCAGGCGGCGCGCGAGCGCGTCCGCGGCATTGCTCGCGTGTGCGCGGTCCGGTGCGGTGAGCACGACCGCGAACTTGTCGCTCGCGACACGCGCGAGCTGCTCGCCGGGCGCGACGAGCGCCTGCAGCCGCTGCGCGGTGTCGCGCAACAGCGTGTCGCCGGCGTCGTAGCCGAGCGCGCGGTTGATGCGCTGGTAGTCGTCGAGGTCGAGCAGCAGCAGGGCGGCACAGGTGCCGCTTTCGTCGGCGGCCTGCTGGGCGCGCATCAGCGCCGGCACGAGTGCGGACAGGTTGCCGAGCCCCGTCATCGGGTCGTGGTGCATCTCGTACGTCAGGCGGGCCTCGAGCGCACGCCAGGCCGACACGTCGAACGCCGCGATCGCGAAGCCGTCGACGCCGTGGTGGCGGCTCTTGAACGCGCGGACCTCGACGTCGAGCGGATAGGTGAGCGACTTGACGATGCACATCGTCGCCTTCTCGACCTGGCCGGAGCGCGCGGCGCGTGCAAGCAGGCCTTCGAGCGTCGCGGTATCCTGTTCCGCGATCAGGTCGCGCAGCGTCAGCGTGTGCAGGTAGTCGCGGTGATAGCCGATGAAGCGCAGGCTCGCATCGGACACGTACAGGAAACGCAGCTCGCGGTCGACATGGGCGAGGAAGTCCACCGTGCCGACCGTCTGTTCCAGCCAGTTGCGCACGGTGTCGTCGCGGCGCGGCGCGCCGGCGCGCGCAGGCATCAGCGCGCCGCCCGACCAGGCGAAGCGGCGCAGCGTATGCAAGGCATTGCGCCAGGAGCCCTTGCGTGGCGTCTGTTTCCTGTTGGCTTCCATGTGTCTCGCTGACGTGAAGGGCTGGAACTGGTTGTCCGGAAGAAATAACGGCAGGCTGCGCGAAATCTTTAACCGGCCGGCCGCGGCTGGCACGGCCGCTGGACCGGGTCGCGCACATCGGCGTTCGACAGGCGAACGCCGATACGGCCTACATCGAGGCTGACTTTATAAGAAATGAGGACGCAGATGAAGCGAAAACTATGGGTGGGCGCCGCGGCGGCGCTGCTGGTGGCCGGCCATGCGCGGGTCGCGCTGGCGGAACTGAAGCCGGGCGACGCGGCGCCCCCTTTCACGACGCAGGCGTCGCTGGGCGGCAAGACTTACACGTACTCGCTGGCCGATGCGCTGAAGCACGGACCGGTCGTGCTGTACTTCTACCCGGCCGCGTTCACGAAGGGCTGCACCATCGAGGCGCATGCGTTCGCGGATGCGGTCGATCGTTACAAGGCTTACGGCGCGACGGTGATCGGCGTATCCGCGGACAACATCGACACGCTGACGAAGTTCTCGGTGAGCGAGTGCCGCAGCAAGTTCCCGGTCGCGGCCGATCCGGACGCGAAGATCATCCGCGAATACGACGCGAAGCTGCCCGCGCTCGATCGCGCGAACCGCGTGTCCTACGTGATTTCGCCGGAAGGGAAGGTGTTGTACGAATATACGAGCCTATCGCCCGACAAGCATGTCGAGAACACGCTCGGCGCGGTGAAGGCGTGGGCCGACGCGCATCCGAAGCCGTAAGCAGCCACGAGCAGGCGGTCAGCCCGCCGTAAAGCGGCCCGCTTCGCGGGCCGCAGGCGCGATGACACGCGGCCGCCCCGTGGCGGCGCGGGCAGGCCGGGCAAGCGTCAGGCGCGCAATGCCTGTTCGATCGGCACGCTGCCGCCGACGAAGCCGATGACCTTGCGCGAAATGCCCAGCTTGATCGCTTCGATCGCGGCCCACGCGACATCCTGGCGCGACACCGGCGGCGCTGCGTCGAGCGGCTCCTCGGTCAGCGCGATCTTGCCGACGCCCGGGCCGTCCGCGAGCGGGCCGGGGCGCAGGATCACGTAATCGATGCCCGACGCGATCACGCGGTCGTCGCCTTCGCGCTTCATCTGCGAGTAGTGGCGCAGCGCGTCGCCGCTGCGCTCCGGCCAGTACGCGGTCAGCGAACTGATCACGACCAGCTTCTGCACGTTGTAGGCGAGCGCATGCTCGGCCGCGCGCGCGACCGCGTCGCGGTCGATCTGCTCCTCTTCGGCGGCGCCTTCCGATTCCGCCGAGCCGGCCGCGTAGATCACGTGCGTGATGCCCTGGAACGCGTGCGAGAAATCGCCCGTCAGATCGGCCTCGACGACCTTCGCGCCCGGCAGCGCATAGCCGTGCCGGCGCACCAGCGCAGTCACCTCGAATTCCGGCTGCTCCAGCAGCAGATCCGCGCAGGCCCGGCCGGTGCGGCCGGTCGCGCCAATCAGCAATACCTTCGTCGTCATGAAACCGCTCCTTGCTCGATGCGTCGTCCTTCCAGATAGGGACGGACGACCGATACTCAAGTGTATGTCGATCGGGGCGGCGGCGCTCGGGTAATTGGGGCTGTACCGCACCGAAACGGCCGGCGCGGCGCCCCGTCTGCGCGCGCTCGCGCGCACGGATCGCGGAATCGCCCCGCCGACCGGCTATCATGTGCGCGATGCATTTTTCGCCGCCAGGCAATACAACGCGGCGACCAACCGGTTGGAGTACACATGGCATTACCCCTGGACAACGTCAGCATGGCCGTATTCTGCGACTTCGAGAACGTCGCGCTCGGCGTGCGCGACGCGAAGTACGAGAAATTCGACATCAAGCCCGTGCTGGAGCGGCTGCTGCTGAAGGGCAGCATCGTCGTGAAGAAGGCGTATTGCGACTGGGAGCGCTACAAGGGCTTCAAGGCCTCGATGCACGAGGCGAGCTTCGAGCTGATCGAGATTCCGCACGTGCGCCAGTCGGGCAAGAATTCGGCCGACATCCGGCTCGTCGTGGACGCGCTCGATCTCTGCTACACGAAGTCGCACGTCGATACGTTCGTGATCATCAGCGGCGACTCGGATTTCTCGCCGCTCGTGTCGAAGCTGCGCGAGAACGCGAAGAAGGTGATCGGGGTCGGCGTGAAGAAGTCGACGTCGGACCTGCTGGTCGCGAACTGCGACGAATTCATCTTCTACGACGACCTGGTGCGCGAGCAGCAGCGCGCGCTGGCGAAGCGCGAACAGCAGCGCACCGGCAACGGCGGCGCGAAGCGCACCGACGAGCCGTCGCGCAAGCCGGAACTGGAAGTGCGCCGCAGCGAGGCGATCGCGCTCGCGGTCGAGACGTTCGATGCGCTGGCGTCGGAGCGCGACGACGTCGGCAAGATCTGGGCGTCGGTGCTCAAGAGCGCGATCAAGCGCCGCAAGCCGGACTTCAACGAGTCGTATTACGGTTTCCGCGCATTCGGCAACCTGCTCGACGAAGCGCAGGCGCGCGGCCTGCTCGAGGTGGGACGCGACGACAAGTCGGGCGCGTTCGTGTCGCGGCCGCGCCAGTCCGCGGCGGCGGCCGAGCCGGTGGCGGCGGCGCGCGATACGGGCGGCGCGCAGCACGGTCACGGCGGGCGCCACGGGGAAGCCGCAACGGCCGAGCGCGAGCCGCGGCGCCGCGGGCAGCGGGCGGAAGCGGCTGTCGGCGAAAGCGTGCGGGCCGATGTCGACGAGGCGGACGTCGTCGACGTCGTGAACGAAGCGGCGCTCGTGCCGGCCGCGACGGCCGACGCGAATGAAGCGACCGACACGCACGGTGACGCAAAGGATGGGCGCAAGCGCGCGCGCAAGACCGCGGCGAAGAAGGCAGGGGCGAAGAAGGCCGGCGTGAAGCAGGCGGGCGATGCGAAGGGGGCCGGCCGTCACACGGCGGCGAATCCGGACGAGGCCGCGCACGGCGGTGCGAAGCACGGTGGCGACAAGCATGCGGAAGGCAAGCACACCGAAGGCAAGCAGGCAGTAGCGACGCATCGCGACGCGGAGCACGGCGAGGACCGGCACGTCGCGGCGCAGCACGCGGCGCCGACGGCCGGCGAGTACGGTGCCTCGGCGGCTGCCGCGCAGCCGTCGCACGAAGCCGCACCGGCCGCCGAATCGACCGTTGAAGCGGCCGCCGACGCAGCAGCCGGCGCCAAGCCGAAGAAGCCGGCCCGCAAGACGGCGACCCGCGCGCGCCGTCCGCGCAAGACGGCTGCCGCCGCCGAGTAACGGAGTCAGCGGGCGTCAGAGGGCGTCCGGGCGGGACGGCGTCCGACCGAGGGCGCTGCCCGTGCCGCCGCGTCGGCCGGTGCAACACCGGCCGACGCGCTTCGTTATCCGTTCAGCACGTACGGCCGCGTCATCACCTCGAGGAAGTGACCGTCCGGATCGTCGAAATACACACCACGCCCGCCGTCATGGCGGTAGATCTCACCGGGCTGCCGCTTCGCCGGATCGGCCCAGTGCGGCAGGCCGCGCGCGCGAATGCGCGCGAACACGCGGTCGAAGCCGGCCTCGTCGGTCAGGAACGCGTAGTGCTGGGCCGTGATCTCCCCCTCTTTTTCATAAAAATCGAGCGACACGCCGTTGTCGAGCCGGACGACCAGCATCGCGCCGAACGGCGTCGGCGGCGGCAGTTCCAGAAGCTCGGTCAGGAAGCGGCTCGATGCGTGCTTGTCGCGGCACCAGACGATCGTATGGTTCAGCTGGACGTTCATGGCGGGTCCCCGGGACGGGGCGCGAGGGTGGGCATGGACACACGATAGCCGATCGCCGCCGGCGTGCAAGCCTGTCAGGCGGCCGCGTGGCGCGGCCGCCTGCCCGTGGTCCGCTTACTCCCCGGCCACCGCCGGTCCGCCCGAATTGCCGCGGCGGTTGCGGCGCTTTTCGCCCCACACGCGGAACCGGTCCATGTACAGATAGACGACCGGCGTCGTATAGAGCGTCAGCACCTGCGACATGATCAGGCCGCCGGCGATCGCGATCCCGAGCGGCGCGCGCAGCTCGGCGCCGTCGCCGTGGCCGAACGCGAGCGGCAGCGCGCCGAGGAGTGCCGCCATCGTGGTCATCATGATCGGCCGGAAGCGCAGCAGGCACGCCTCGTGGATCGCATCGAACGACGATTTGTTGCCGTTGCGCGTCTGGTCGATCGCGAAGTCGACCATCATGATCGCGTTCTTCTTCACGATACCGATCAGCAGGATCACGCCGATCAGCGCGATGATGCTGAACTCGGTCTTGAACAGCAGCAGCGCGAGGAGGGCGCCGACGCCGGCCGACGGCAGCGTCGACAGGATCGTGATCGGGTGGATGTAGCTCTCGTACAGGATCCCGAGCACGATGTAGACGGCCAGCAGCGCCGCGAGAATCAGGATCGGCTGGTTGTTCAGCGACTGCTGGAACGCCTGCGCGGTGCCCTGGAAGCTGCCGACGATCGTCGGCGGCACGCCGATCTGCGCCATCGTCTGGTAGATCACCTGGGTCGCCTGCGACAGCGACACGCCCGGCGGCAGGTTGAACGAGATCGTCGTCGCGACGAACAGCCCCTGGTGGTTGACCGACAGCGGCGTCGTGCTCGGGCCGAAGGTCGCGATCGCGGACAGCGGAATCATCGTCGACTTCGACGTCGACACCGCCGCGCCCGACGACGCGCTCGACTTGCCGCTCGACGCGATCGAGTTCAGCGCCTGGTTGCGCGCGGAATCGGACGCGATCGCCGCGGCGCTCGTCGCGGCCGTGCCGGCGCTCGACGTGCCGGCCGAGGTCGCGACGAAGGTGCCGGCCGCCGCGTTGGTGGTCTGCGAGCCGTTCGCGCTGCCGCCCGACGTGCTGATCCACACCTGGTTCAGCATCTCCGGGCTCTGCCAGTATTTCGGCGCGACCTCCATCACGACGTGGTACTGGTTCAGCGGGTTGTAGATCGTCGAGACCTGGCGCTGGCCGAACGCGTCGTACAGCGTGTTGTCGATCTGCGCGGGCTTGATGCCGAGCCGCGCGGCGCTCGCGCGGTCGATCGTCACCATCGCCTCGAGGCCGCCTTGCTGCTGGTCGGAGTTCACGTCGGTCAGCTCGGCGCGCTTCTGCAGCGCCTCGGTCAGGAGCGGCGCCCACTTGTACAGCTCGGCGCTCGAATCGCCGAGCAGCGTGAACTGGTACTGCGCGCTGCTTTGCCGGCCGCCGACGCGGATGTCCTGCGCGGCCTGCAGGAACGTGCGCGCGCCCGCGACGTCCGACAGCGGCCTGCGCAGCTGCTGGATCACCTGGTCGGCCGACAGCTTGCGCTCGGTGCGGTCCTTCAGCGTGACGAACATGAAGCCCGAGTTGGTCTGCGTGCCGCCGGTGAAGCCCGCGACGCTCTTCACGTTCGGGTTCGCCTGCACGATCCGCATCATCTCGGCGAACTTCAGCTTCATCGCCTGGAACGAGGTCGACTGGTCGGCCTGGATGCCGCCGATCATCAGCCCGGTGTCCTGCTGCGGGAAGAAGCCCTTCGGCACGATGATGTACAGGTAGACGTTCAGCCCGATCGTCGCGAACAGGATCAGCAGCACCAGCAGCGGGCGGCGCAGCGCCCACGACAGCGTGCGTTCGTAGCCGCGCTGCATCCGCGTGAAGAAGCGCTCGAGGAAGCGGCCGAGGCGGCCTTCCTCCTGCACCTCGTGCGCTTCGCGCAGCAGCCGCGCGCACATCATCGGCGTGACGGTGAGCGACACCGCGAGCGACACGCCGATCGCGAGCGACAGCGTCAGCGCGAACTCGCGGAACAGCCGCCCGACGATGCCGCCCATCAGCAGGATCGGCAGGAACACCGCGACGAGCGAGATGCTCATCGACAGCACCGTGAAGCCGACCTCGCGCGCGCCGTCGAACGCGGCCTGCAACCTCGGCTTGCCGTTCTCGATGTGGCGCGTGATGTTCTCGAGCACGACGATCGCATCGTCGACGACGAAGCCGGTCGCGACGATCAGCGCCATCAGCGACAGGTTGTCGATCGAGAAGCCGAGCAGGTACATCGCGCCGAACGTGCCGACGATCGAGATCGGCACCGCGACGCTCGGGATCAGCGTCGCGCGCCAGTTGCGCAGGAACAGGAACACGACCATCACGACCAGGCTGACCGCGATCAGCAGCGTGTGCTCGGTGTCCTTCAGCGACGCACGGATCGTCGTCGAACGGTCGAGCACCGGCGTGACCGTGATGTCGGCCGGCAGCGACGCGGTGAGCTGCGGCAGCGCCGCGCGCACGCGGTCGATCGTCTCGATGATGTTCGCGCCGGGCGAGCGGTAGAGGATCACGAGCACCGCGCGCTTGCCGTTCGACAAACCGAGGTTGCGCAGGTCCTCGACGCCGTCCACGACCTCGGACAGGTCGGACAGCCGCACGGCCGCGCCTTTGCGGTAAGCGACGACGAGGTCGCTGTACTGCGACGCCTGCGACGCCTGGTCGTTCGTATAGAGCTGGTAGTGCTTCGGGCCGAACTCGATCGCGCCCTTCGGGCTGTTCGCGTTCGCGGACGCGAGCGCGGCCCGCACGTCCTCGAGGCCGATCCCGTAGTGGAACAGCGCGTGCGGCTCGAGCTCGACGCGCACGGCCGGGTTCGCGGAGCCGCTCACCGATACCTGGCCGATCCCGTCGATCTGTGACAGCGACTGCTGCAGCACCGTCGATGCGGCGTCGTACAGTTTCGCGGGCGACGACGTTTCCGACGTGAGCGACACGATCATGATCGGCGAGTCGGCCGGGTTGACCTTGCGATACGTCGGGTTGCTCCTGAGCGACGCGGGCAGGTCGGCGCGCGCCGCGTTGATCGCGGCCTGCACGTCGCGCGCGGCGCCGTCGATGTCGCGGTTCAGCCCGAACTGCAGGGTGATCCGCGCGTTGCCGACGGTACTGGTCGACGTCATTTCGCTGACGTCGGCGATCGAGCCGAGGTGCCGCTCGAGCGGGCTCGTCACGCTGGTCGCGACCGTCTCGGGGCTCGCGCCGGGCAGCGACGCCTGCACCGAGATGGTCGGGAAGTCGACCTGCGGCAGTGGCGACACCGGCAGCCTGATGAACGCGAACAGGCCCGCGAGCGCGACGCCGAGCGCGAGCAGCGTCGTCGCGACGGGGCGGGTGATGAAGGGGCGCGACAGGTTCATGTTGGCACTCGCTGGGCGGCCGCGTGTTCCGACGGATGCGTTTTCGGGAGATGGGGGGGCTGCGCCCCCCCACGCGAACGAAGTGAGCGTGGGGGGCGGTTCATTTACGCACCCGTGTGCTTGCCGGCATCGGCGCCGGGGCCGTGCCGCTCGAACCAGCCGCGCACGCGGCGCGCGAGGCTGTCGAAGCCGAGGTAGATCACCGGCGTCGTGAACAGCGTCAGCACCTGCGAGACGATCAGGCCGCCCGCGATCGCGATCCCGAGCGGCTGGCGCAGCTCGGAGCCCGCACCCGCGCCGACGATCAGCGGCACCGCGCCGAGCAGCGCGGCGAGCGTCGTCATCAGGATCGGCCGGAAGCGCAGCAGGCACGCCTGGTAGATCGCCTCGCGCGGCGGCTTGCCTTCGACCCGCTCGGCTTCGAGCGCGAAGTCGATCATCATGATCGCGTTCTTCTTCACGATGCCGATCAGCAGCACGATCCCGATGATCCCGATGATGTCGAGGTCGTGCCCGGTGATCATCAGCGCAAGCAGCGCGCCGACGCCGGCCGACGGCAGCGTCGACAGGATCGTGATCGGGTGGATGTAGCTCTCGTACAGCACGCCGAGCACGATGTACATCGTGACGACCGCCGCGAGGATCAGGAACAGCTGGTTCGACAGCGACGCCTGGAACGCGAGCGCGGCGCCCTGGAAGCGCGTCTGGAACGATCCGGGCAGGCCGATGTCCTGCTCGGCGGCGCCGATCGCCTTCACGGCCTCGCCGAGCGACGCGCCCGGCGCGAGGTTGAACGAGATCGTCGTCGACGGGAACTGCGACAGGTGCGCGACGAGCAGCGGCGACGGCCGCTCGTGGAACGACGCGATCGACGACAGCGGCACCTGGCCGCCGCCCGCGGATGGCAGGTAGATGTCGCTCAGCGATTCGGCGTAATGCTGCTCCTTCGGCTCCGACTCGAGAATCACGCGATACTGGTTCGACTGCGTGAAGATGGTCGACACGATGCGCTGGCCGAACGCGTCGTACAGCGCGTTGTCGACGGTCGCCGGCGTGATGCCGAAGCGCGCGGCGCTCGCGCGGTCGATCTCGATGTAGACCGACTGGCCGTTGCTCTGCAGGTCGGTCGCGACGTCGGCGAGCGACGGCTCCTTCTGCAGCCGCGTGACGAGCTTCGGCACCCAGGTCGCGAACTCGTCCGGGTTCGGGCTCGTCAGCATGAACTGGTACTGCGTCGGGCTCACGGTCGAGTCGATCGTCAGGTCCTGTACCGACTGCATGAACAGCGAGATGCCGGTCACGTTCGCGACGCGCTGCTGCAGGTCGCGGATGATCTGCGCGGACGATTCGGAGCGGGCGTCGCGCGCCTTCAGGTTGATCAGCATCCGGCCGCTGTTCAGCGTGATGTTGCTGCCGTCGACGCCGATGAACGACGTGAGGCTCGCGACGTTCGGATCCTTCAGGATCTCGGCCGCGAGCGCCTGCTGGCGTTCGGCCATCGCGCCGTACGAGATCGACTGCGGCGCCTGCGTGATCGCCTGGATCACGCCGGTGTCCTGCGCGGGGAAGAAGCCCTTCGGTATGAACACGTAGAGCAGGCCGGTCAGCACGAGCGTCAGCACCGCGACGACGAGCGTCGAGCGCTGGCGGTTCAGCACCCATTCGAGCGCGACCCCGTAGCGTGCGATCACCCAGTCGATCGCGCGGTGCACTCGCGCCTCGAAGCGGTGGCTCTCCGGCGGCGGCGAATGGCGCAGCAGCTTCGCGCACATCATCGGCACGAGCGTGAGCGACACGATCGCCGAGATCACGATCGTCACCGCGAGCGTGATCGCGAACTCGTGGAACAGGCGGCCGACCACGTCGCCCATGAACAGCAGCGGGATCAGCACCGCGATCAGCGACACCGTCAGCGAGATGATCGTGAAGCCGATCTGTCTCGAGCCCTTCAGCGCGGCCTCGAGGCCCGTGTCGCCTTCCTCGACGTAGCGCGCGATGTTCTCGATCATCACGATCGCGTCGTCGACGACGAAGCCGGTCGCGATGGTGAGCGCCATCAGCGACAGGTTGTTCAGCGAGAAGCCGGCCATGTACATCACCGCGAGCGTGCCGATCAGCGACAGCGGCACCGACAGGCTCGGGATGATGGTCGCGTAGACGTTCGCGAGGAACAGGTACATCACCAGCACGACCAGCGCGACCGCGAGCAGCAGCTCGAACTGCACGTCGCGCACGGCGGCGCGGATCATCGTCGTGCGGTCGGTGACGATCTGCACGTCGAGCGCGGCGGGCAGCGTCTCCTGCAGCTTCGGCAGCTGCGCCTTGATCGCGTCGACGGTCGCGATCACGTTCGCGCCCGGCTGGCGCTGCACGTTCAGGATGATCGCGGGCTCCGCATTGACCCACGCACCGAGCTTGGTGTTCTCGGAACCGGCGACGATCTTCGCGACGTCGGTCAGCATCACCGGGCGGCCGCTCTTGTAGGCGACGACCGCGTCGTTGTATTGATCGGCGCTGGTGAGCTGGTCGTTCGCGTTGATCGTGTACGCGCGCGTCGGGCCGTCGAAGTTGCCCTTCGGCGTGTTCACGTTCAGGTTCGAGATCGTCGTGCGCAGGTCGTCGAGGTTCATCCCGTACTGCGCGAGCGCGGTCGGGTTCGCCTGGATCCGCACGGCCGGCCGGTTGCCGCCCGACAGGCTGACGAGGCCGACGCCCGCGATCTGCGAGATCTTCATCGCGAGACGCGTGTCGGTCAGGTCCTGCACCTGAGTGAGCGGCAGGGTCTTCGACGTGATCGCGAGGGTCAGCACCGGCGCGTCGGCCGGGTTGACCTTCGCGTAGATCGGCGGGGCCGGGAGGTCGGACGGCAGCAGGTTGCCGGCCGCGTTGATCGCGGCCTGCACTTCCTGTTCGGCGATGTCGAGCGGCAGGTCGAGCGAGAACTGCAGCGTGATCACCGACGCGCCGGCCGAGCTTTGCGACGACATCTGGTTCAGCGACGGCATCTGGCCGAACTGCCGCTCCAGCGGCGCGGTGACCGCCGACGTCATCACCTCCGGGCTCGCGCCCGGATAGAAGGTCTGGACCTGGATCGTCGGGTAGTCGACCTCGGGCAGGGCGGCGAGCGGCAGGAAGCGCAGCGCGACGAGACCGGCCAGCATGATCGCCGCCATCAGGAGGGCGGTGCCGACCGGCCGGAGAATGAAGAGGCGGGATGGATTCATCGAGCGGCCCGCGCGTTACTGGGCCGCGGGGGCCGCTGCCTGCGACGCGCCGTGCTTGTGTCCGCCGCGGCGGGCGGCCGCGCCCGATGCGCCGGACGCCGCGCCGGCGCCGTGCGCGCCCGACGCGCCTTTCGGCTTGTCGGCCGGGATCGTGATCTTCGCGCCTTCGCGCAGCCGGTCGGAGCCGTCGGTGACCACGCGCTCGCCGAGCGCGACGCCGCTGACGATGCTCGTGCGCTCGCCGTCGACCGGGCCGATCGTGACCTTGCGCACCGTCACCGTGTTGTCGGGCTTCACGATGTACACGAACTGGCCGATCGAGCCCGTCAGCACGGCGGCCGTCGGCACGATCGTCGCATCGCGCATCACGTCGACCAGCAGCCGCGCGTTCACGAACTGATTCGGGAACAGCAGCCCTTCCTTGTTATCGAAGGTCGCGCGCAGCTTGACCGTGCCGGTGCTGGTGTCGATCTGGTTGTCGAGCGTGGCGAGCGAACCCGTCTCGAGCGGCACCGTGTTGTTGCGGTTGTACGCGGTGACCGACAGTTTCCGGCCCGCGTTCACCTGCTTGACGATCTGCGGCAGGTTGTCTTCCGAAGTCGTGAAGATCACGCTCATCGGCTGCAGCTGCGTGATCACGACGATCCCGTTCGTGTCGCCCGGCGTCACGTAGTTGCCGGGGTCGACCTGGCGCAGGCCGACGCGGCCCGACACCGGCGCCGTGATGCGCGCGTACGCGAGGTTCAGCTTCGCGGAATCGATCGCCGCCTGGTCGGTCTTCACCGTTCCTTCATATTGCTTGACGAGCGATGCCTGGGTGTCGACCGTCTGCGACGCGATCGAATCCTGCGACAGCAGCGTCTGGTAGCGCTTCAGGTCGAGGCGGGCCGTCGCGAGCAGTGCCGAGTCGCGCGCGTGCGTGCCTTCGGCGTTCTCGAGCGCGACCTGGTACGGGCGCGGGTCGATCTGCGCGAGCAGGTCGCCCTTCCTGACGATCTGGCCTTCCTGGAACGCGACCGACTGCAGGTAGCCCGACAGCTGCGTCTTGACCGTCACGCTCGCGAGCGGCGTCACGGTGCCGAGCGCGGACAGCACGATCGGCATCTCGCCCTGCGTCGCGGTCGCGACCGATACCGGTTGCGGAACGTTCGCCATCGCGGCGGGGCCGCCGCGGCCGCGATGGCCGCCGCCGGCGCTCGCGCCGGAGGCTGCGCTGGCGGCCGCCTGCGCGTCGGCCTGCGTGCGGTTCCACGGGTGCCACCACAGCAGGCCGCCGATGACGACGACCGCGAGCGACCCGATCACCAGCGTGCGGCGCGGACGGCGCGCGACGGGGGAGGCGGGATCCTTCGAAGGGGGCGTGGGCTTTTGTTGATTGTCCATCGGGTTCTGTCAGGAAGACGGCTCGGCAGGCCGGGAAACGGGCTCGAAACCGGGCTGGAAAACAGGCCTGGGCGGCGCAGGGGCATGCGGTGCCGGAAGGCCGGCTCGGTCCGGGCCCTTCCGGTCTGCGCGGAAAAAGAAAAGAGCGGTGCGCGCCGCGAATGCGGCGCGACGATGGGCATGATCCTACGTCCCGTCCCCGTTACAGTCCAGTCGTCGATCTTTCAACGGGTTACGGTCGTTACAGAACGCGACGGGGCGATGACGGATCGATTACACGGCGCTGCGCCGGGCCGGCGCGCCGCCGATCTCGCGGGTGATTTTCGCGATGCACTCGTGCAGCGCGGGCACCACGTGTTCCTGCAGCCATTCGGGCGGGCACTGACTCGATGCGCCGCCGCAGTTCACCGAATAGCGCTGGCCCGACGGGCCGACGAACCCGGCCGCGACCGCATTCAGCCCTTCGCGCCATTCGCCGATCGCGATCGCGTGGCCGGCGCGCATCGCGTCCTCGAGGCCGGGGGTCAGGCGCGCCGATACGTGCGGCCAGTCGTCGCCGGCCGTCGCGCGCAGCGCGTCGAGCAGCGTGCGGCGCTCGTCGTCCTCCAGCGCCGCGAGATACGCTCGGCCGACCGCGGTGCGCGCGATGTCCATCCGCGAGCCGATCTCGAGGCGCGTGACGAGCACGGCCGAGCGCGGCCGGATCACGTCGATCGCGACCATGTCGAGCCGGTCGCGCACCGCGAGGTGCACCGACAGCGACGTGCGCTCGGCGAGTTCGATCATGAACGGCCGCGAGCGCGCGCGGATGTCGAAGTTGCGCAGGAAGCCGTGGCTCAGCTCCAGCACCGACGCGGTCAGCACGAAGCGCTCGCTGTCGGGCAGCTGGAACAGGAAGCCGGCGCTGACGAGCGTCGCCGTGATGCGCGACACGGTCGGTTTCGGGATGCCCGTCAATTCGGTCAGCTCGCGGTTGCTGACCGGGGCGTCGGCGGCCGCGATGCGGCGCAGCACGGCGAGGCCGCGGGCGAGCGCGGTGATCTCGTCCGGCGACGATTCGCGGTCTCGGGGCGCGGGAGGCGTTACAGATGTCGACACGAGGGATTCTCTCTATTTCCGAAACTCGATTTCATTTTGTTGGTATTGTAGGATGATTGTCAAAAGATGCATGTTCCATGGGTGAATCGTTCATCGGATGAGATTTTACGGGTTCACCCTTGGTTTATTAGGAAAGTGCTCAAATGAGCATTGCCGGAAAGTGAACAAACCGGTGCAAATACCGCTTGACTTGTCGGGCGGAAACGGAAAGAATGTCTCACGTTTTCGAAACATCGTTTCAGGAGTTTAACCGGCAACGGTGTTTCGCGCAGTCTCTCAGGTTCTAGCACGGCCCTCGGAATGGCTAGAACTTTTTTAGCGCCACGGTCTCCGTGGCGCTTTTTTTTGCCCGTCGTTTCCCGTTGCAGCCCGGCAAGCCCGCCATCAGGGCCTGAACGCCGCGGTTTCGCCACAGCGAAGTCTACCGCGTCGCCAGCCATCCTCCCCCGAATCGCCGCGTCGTTCGGCGCCGGACCCTCGTTTCCGTCATTTCGATCATCGGCTGGCCGCGCCGCCGGCATGCCCGCGCGGTGTGGGCCGATCGTGCGGCAAACGATGCCCCCGTTCGCCGGGGACCCCCTATGCAAAAGTAGGAGGGTGACCCATCCCGGCCTTGCGCGCGCGTCCGCAGAATGCCGGTACGGGCCGTGAAAGCTTCGCGGCCCGCGTCTGCAGCAGAGCATGACGTCCAGCGCGTGTCGCTGGCGGACCCCTTGGATGGAGGTCATATGTTCAGTACCCGCGCGTGTTGCAGCAGTGTGGCGGCACTGTTGCTCCTGATGTGCGCCGTTCCCTCGTTTGCCCAGTCGTTTCGCGTTCAATGTCCGTTCACCACGCCGTCGCATCCGACGGCACTGCCGGCCGGTGGTGCGGAGCCCGCCTACATCGGACCGTCCTTCACCGGGCCGAACTCCACGCCGACCGGTATCGTCAACGGCGCCATCAAGTGTCAGCAGATCTCGGGCGGCGACGGGTATGCCACGATGGCCGACGGCACGCAGACGTACCTGTTTGCCTTCGGCCCGTTGTCCGGCATTGCCGACATCCAGGCCGGCCGCGCCGGTACGGAATTCGCGGCAGTGTTCAACACGGTCGGCGATCCGAGAACCGACGCGACCTACAACGGAGCGGTCGGCCTCGTGCCCGACCCGGAATCGTCGCCCCCGGGCCAGTTGACCGGCCACGTGGATCCGCGTCCGATCATGGATATCGGCGTAATGAACGGCAACATGCCGGCGCCCGAGATGGCGATCGACGAGGACGACGAGTTCTTCCTGACGCTCACGAACGTCGGCATGATCATGCGCCCCGACCTGTTCGAGCAGCACACGGTGCACTTCCACGGTTATCCGAATGCGTCGTCGTTCTATGACGGCGTGCCGGATGCGTCGGTGGCGATCAACATCGGCGGCAGCTTTACCTATTACTATCTCGCGCCCGATGCCGGCACCTACTTCTGGCACTGCCACATCACGCCGCCGGAGCACCTCCAGATGGGAATGGTCGGCCAGATCTTCGTGCGGCCGCGCCAGAACCGGGTGCCGTCCGGCAAGTCGCTGTACGCCGCGCTGGTAGCGCAGCAAGACGATCTTCGCACCCGGTGCGGCAACGACATTCTGTGCTCGACGCCGCTGCCGCCTTCGAATGGCGTGCTGCACGTCAACGACAAGAGCGGCAAGCCGACGCTCTACGCGTACAACGACGGCGACGGTTCGACTGCGTACGACGTCGAGTATCCGGTGCAGATACACGGCTTCGATCCGAACTTCCATTTCGTGGGGATGACGTTCAATCCGGAACCGTTCACCGACATGAAGGACAAGTACTTCATGCTGAACGGGCGCAGCTATCCGGACACGGTGACCCAGGGGCCGATGCAGACCCCGGTGGCCGACGGCACGGCCCATGTTTCCCAGCCGCTGCCGACCATCATCAATATCCCGGCAGGCGGCCGCGCGCTGCTCAGGATTTCCGATCTCGACGTCACCGAATTCCAGACGCTCGCGTCGCTGGGCGTGAGGATGCACGTGATCGGCGTCAACGCGCGGTTGCTGCGCGACATGGCCGGCAACGACATGACGTACTACACGAACTCGATCACGCTCGGCGGCGGCGAATCCATCGACGTGATTCTCGATGCCAGTGACACGACGACGTACGCGCCGGGGTCGGTCTACTACCTCTACACGCCGAATCTCGATCACCTGTCGAACGACGCCGAGAACTTCGGAGGGCTGATGACGGAGGTCCGCATCTGCCCCGCCGCGCTCGATCCGGCTACGAAGTCCTGCATCTAGGAGAAATATCGTGGGCCACTTCACTCATGACATCCGGACCGCAATGCGCACGGGTGCCGGACGGCTCGTACGGCTCGCCGTGGCGATGCTTGCCGCATTGCTCTGCGGGCCGGTTCTGGCCGCCGCGCCGGGCATCACCGGCACGCATTTCGACCTGAGCGCGGAAGCGAGCCGGATCAGTCAGCCGGACGGCTCGAGCGTCTATTCGTGGGGCTACGGCTGCCGCACGGCGCCGGCGGGATTCTCGCCGGCGGGCATCACGGGTGCGAGCTGCCCGAGCATGCAGATTCCCGGGCCGACACTGATCGTGCGGCAGGGCGACGTGATCACGGTGACGCTCACGAACAACCTGCCCGCGGCCGCGGGCAACACGTCGATCCTGTTTCAGGGGTTCCAGGTGTGCGCGGCGGCGCTCAATCCCGACGGCTCGTGTCCGGCCGCGCTCACCGGCGTGCCCGGGCTGCTCACGCGCGAGGCGGCGCACGGCAACACGGTCACCTACAGTTTCGTCGCGGCGACGCCCGGCACGCATGCCTACTACAGCGGCACACGGGGCGACCTGCAGATCGAGATGGGCCTCTATGGCGCGATCATCGTATTGCCGACGTCGGCGCCGAGCGTGCTTGCCGTGCCGGCGGGGTGCCGCGCAGTCGCCGCGACGCTGCCCGACGGCCAGCCGGACTACCGCAACGCGGCGGCCGCATACAACCATGTATCGGCGTGCTACGACCGTGAGTATCTTTTTCAGTTCTCCGAAATGGATCCGCGCATCCATGCGCAGGCCGAGCAGGAGGCCGCGAAGACGTGCACGCTGCCGACGGGCTGCATGACCGTCGAGACCGAGCCTTATCATCCCGCGTACTTCATGATCAACGGCCGCTCGATGCCGGACGACATGGATCCGAACTATGCGATGCAGTATCCGCATCAGCCCTACAACGGCAATCCGCACATGCACCCCGGCGAGCTGGTGCTGTTGCGAATCATCGGCACGGGCCGCTGGCAGCATCCGTTCCACGAGCACGGCAACCACGTCCGCGTGCTCGCGCGCGACGGGAACCTGCTGCTGTCCCAGTCGGACGCGACCAAGGTCGCGGGCCCGCTGCTGTTCACCACGACCACGACGCCGGGCCAAACCCTGGACGGCATCTTCTACTGGACCGGCAAGGGGCTCAACTGGGACGTCTACGGGCACAAGCCCGGCGACGGCAGCGTCTGCATTCCCGATGCGAACGGCTACTACACCGCGGACCCGACGGCGCCGAACTACTACGAATGGTGCGCGGACCACAACAAGGCGCTCGAAGCGCATCCGTTCGGCAACGTCGGCAGCGGCGGACCGGTCACGCTGCCCGACTCGCACATCCTGACGAACGGTGCGTGGTATGGCGGCAGTCCCTATCTCGGACCGGATGCGACGATCCGCGGGACCTCGCCGACCGGCACGACACCGCCGAGCGGCACGATCGCGAATCCGCCGGGAAGCGAAGCGGGCTTTGCATTCATGTGGCATTCGCACAATGAACGCGAGATCACCACGAACAACATCTTCCCGGGCGGAATGATGATGATGATGCTCGTCGATCCACAAGTCTTCGTGATCAACGAAGGCAACTAGAGGCGGGGAGAATTGCAATGAGATCCACTCAGTTCAAGGCGATGCTCTCCGACCTGCTCAAGGCAGGCGCCGCGGCGACTGTTCTGCTGGCGGCCAGTGGGGCATCTTTCGCGCAAAACGTCACGCTGACAGCGAAGACCTCGACCGCTGTATTGCCCGACGGGCAGACAGTGCCGATGTGGGGTTACACCTGCTCCGCGGCTGCGGTGGCGCCCGCCACCTGCGCGGCGGCGAATCCCGGCGCCGGCGCAAACTGGTCGCCAATCGTGATCACCGTGCCGCCCGGACCGCTGACGATCAATCTCACCAATAGCCTGCCCGGCTCGGTGCCGACCTCGCTCGTCATCGTCGGCCAGCTGGGCGGCGGTCTGGGCACGACGGCGACGAATACGGCGAGCCCGCCGCATCCGACGCAGACTGCGACGACCTGGCCGATTGCCGGCACTGGAAGCGGCGCAACGTTCACGCCGCCCAAGCAAGCCCCCCGTGTCCAGTCGTTTTCGACCGAGGTGGCCAAGGGAAGCACAAGGGTGCTGACCTGGCAGAACCTGAGGCCCGGCACCTATCTGATCGAATCGGGCACGCATCCGTCAATCCAGGGGCCGATGGGGCTCTACGGCGTGCTGGTGGTCCGGACGCCGGCTAACGGTGCGACCCGTGCGCTCGCTTATCCGGGTGTTAGCTACGATGCCGATGTGCCGCTCGTGCTCAGTGAAATCGATCCGTTGCAGAATGTCGCGGTCGCGGCGGCCGTGACGACCTCTGGCTTCAGCGAAACCAAAGTCTGGTCGGGTCTGTCGGGCGGGTGCGGCGATCCGCACTCCGCTTCGTTCGGCACCTGCTATCCGCCAGTGGTGAACTACGATCCGCGCTACTACCTGATCAACGGCGTCGCCTTCGATAGCACGCATCCGAACCTGTCGTCGTTCCCCGCGAGTGCGCCCGCGTCGACCGGCCAGGTGCTTCTGCGGTTCGTGAACGCCGGGCTTCGGATGCACATTCCGTCGATAGTGGGCTCGCAAACTGGCAGCCCCGCGGTGTCAGGCGTATCGCTGGTTGCCGAGGACGGCAATTTGCTGCCAGGCAATCGGCGCGTGCAGTCGACCGTGTTCATGGCGGCCGGCAAGACCAACGACGTGATGATCAACGCGCCGGCCACGGGCGCGCTCGCACTGCCGGTGTTCGACCGGCAATTGAGCCTGTCCACCAATAACCAGCGCGACGGCGGCATGCAGGCCTATGTCAGCGTCAACGGTGGCGCGTTGCCGTCGGCGGGAGGCGGCGGTCAGAATGCGGTCGCCAATCCTGACAAGTATTTCCTCGTCGCGGGCAATCAGCTGACCGTGACAGATCCATCGCGCGGACTGATCGCCAATGACGTCGGCGTGTACGGCGTGCAGATCAAGACGCCGCCTTCCGGCGGCACGGTGACACTGAACGCAAACGGCACGTTCAACTATGTGCCGAACAGCGGCACGACGTCCGACAGCTTCGTGTATCAGGCGAACGGCAATCCCGCGATCAGCGCGACCGTGACGCTCGCAGCCTGCACCTCTGCGGCCGGCTGCCTGAGTGGCGCGCCCACGGCCAACAATGCAAGCTTCACCAGCAACGTCGCGTCCCGGCTGCAGGTCGGCCCAACGGGCGTGTTGGCGTACGCAAGCGACCCTTCAGGCCTGCCACTTACCGCGGCTCTTGCCGGCGGTCCTACAGGCGGCACAGTCACGTTGAACGCGGATGGGTCCTTTACGGCAGCCCCGACCACTGCGCCCGTTGGTGCGTCTACCGCCACGGTGACCTTTCAATATAAGGCAGTCAACTCGCAGAACACCGCGAGTGCCCCTGCAACCGTGACGGTGACGTTCCAAGGCGGCAGCGGATTGGCCGTTTCGGTGAAGGATCCAAAAAATGGAGCAGCGATTACCGACTATCGCTGGATCATCGAGGAAGACCGTACCTTCCAGATCGATCCGCGCTGCCAGGTGAACACGACGCCGCGCCCGGCCGGTTGTCCGGCGGCGCCGCAGCCGGTGCCGAGCCTCGGCACCAACTTCCATACCAGCTCCATGCCCGTGGTTGCTGCAGGCTGCGTCGGCACGGTGGCCTGCGAGTCCGGGCAGACTGTCCTGAACCAGCCAGCCGTGTGTGACGTCGGTAACGGCGTGTGCCGCACGAGCGCCGCGCAACAGGTGCCGGTCAACCCGAGCCAGGTCGCCCTCGACCCGACGAAGCGCTATTACATCTCGATCCTGCCGGGCGATGCAGGCAACTCGTTCACTGCCGGCGCAGGCGCTCCGGTGGATCTGGGCGGCGGCAAATCAAGGCCCTTCAACATCGATGTGGACTGCGGACCCTATAGCTCCACCAGTTCAAACTGGGCTCCCGGAAGCGGTACCTGCGGCCACACGATGGGCGGCGCACCAATCCCGGCCGGGAGCGGGGCGAAGGCCGTCACCGTGGCGCCGCAGGAGACGCCTCTGCCGACAGCGAAGATAGCGGTGTTTGTATTTCAGGATGACTTCCCGCTCAACGGCGAAAACGACGCTGGCGGCGGAGCTGACACAACCGTGGCAACCCAGGAGCCTGGGCTCGGAGGGTTCGCGATTACGCTCCTTGACCAAGCGGGCGGATTTGGTGATTCGACCGGACAGCCAACCTATGACATGTTCAACATGCCGTTGTCGAATAGCCTGGCAGGCACAAAGGATCCACGCACCGGACTGGATGCGTGCCCGATTTCAACAAATCCGGACGGGCTGGTGGGCATGATCGTCACCTGTCCGCATTTTGAGTCGGACGGCAAAACGGTTTCGCCACTCGAAGGTCAGGCGGTCATTGCCAACCTGTACCCCGGCCTCTACGAAGTGGTGGCCACGCCTGGCGCCGACCGGATTGCGCGTGGCGAAGAGTGGCTCCAGACCAACACCCTGGATGGTACGAAGAGTCACGAGGCTTTCATCAAGGCCGGCGAGCCCGCGTACTTCCAGGAGTTCGGGCCGGCCGGATATCACGTCTCCATCGGCTTTGCCAACCCGAAAATCATCAATGCCCGGAAGGCTGATGTCTGCGCCAGTGCAACGGCTCATTGCACCAATACGGTCAAGGGTAAAGTCACGATGGCGCGCATAAGCCGGTCACCAGACGAGAGGCTCTATAGCAGCGGTTCGAACGATGCCTATGGTTTCACGCAGTGCTACGTGAGCCTGGGTGACCCCGATGCCGAAGATTTCGCGTTCACCAAGTGCAACAGCGATGGGACCTTTACGCTGACGGGCATTCCCGATGGTTCCTGGAGAGTCACTGTTTTCGACCAGTGGAACGACCTTCTCGTCGATGGCCTTTCGGTGCCAGTAGCGGTGTCGGGCGGCAATGTCGACATGGGAGACGTTCCGATGCAGCAGTGGCGCACGAATTTCTACACCCGGACCTTCATCGACCTCCACGGGGACGGCGTGTCGCACGACGACGATCCTGGGCTCGCCCTGGTTCCGACCAACATCCGTTTCCGCGACGGCAGCTATTCGAACTTCAACAACACGGATCTGAACGGTTTCGCTGGCTTTAACGAGATCTTTCCGTACTTCAACTGGCTTACGCTCGAGGCTGACACCACACGTTTCAAACAGACGGGTGTTCACGTGGTCTATGACGCCGGCGGGCCCGCGGACGGGCATGGCGGGGGTACCTCCGCCATCGCCAGCGGCCTTGCAAACACGCTGGAAACCAACCATCTTCCCGCCAATCTGCGGATTCCTGGCGCCGTGTACTGTGACAACGCCGACTGCAGCGGCTTTTCGATCCAGAATGGCCCGGGCAGCAGTGCCGCCAGTCCTTCCACCGGCCGCATTGATCCTCCATGGGTGACCACCGAGGGCTGGCAAGGCTTTATCGGCAACGCCGAGTTTGTGGAGTTTGGCAAGAAACCCTTCGCTGCTGGCGAGAACGGTGGCATCAAGGGTGAGGTAGTCTATGCCTCGACGCGCCCATTCGACGATCCCGCGCTGCTGCTCCACTTGAGCTGGACGCCGAATGTGCCGAACGTCACGGTCAACCTCTATAAGGAGGGCACGGCTGCCGATGGAACCACCAGCCTGACGCTGGTGGACACTACCCAGACCAGCAGTTGGGACCGTTGGGCGCAAGGCTTCCGTTCCGACGGCATTCCCAACATGAACTGCCCGGGCCAGGACGCCACCAGTCCCTTCTTCTTTACGTTGAAGGGCAGCAGGCAGTGGCTCAATCCTGACACTGCGCTGCCGAACGACAGCCAGTTCAAGTGCTATGACGGCATGCACGCGTTCAATCAGGTACAGCCGGCGCCGTTCGACGGCATGTACCAGTTTCCGAGCATCATTGGCCGGGATCCGCACAGCGGAGCACCCACGGGCGCCGGATCAGTCAACGGCACGCCCGGATCGCGCCCAGGCTCGAACTGCACGATTTGTGTGGCGAACCCGGACGACGGCACGCCGATGCTGCCTTCGGGCAAGTACGTGGTCGAAGTGGTGGTGCCGCCGGGCTATGAGCTCGTGAAGGAAGAAGACAAGAACATCCTGATTGGCGACAACTACATCGCGCCGGTGACGCAGCAGTTCGGCGGTCTGGGTAACATCTTCATCCTGCCTGATCAGGCAGCGATGAACGCGACCTTCAACTCGTACAACGCGCAGAATTCGACCACGGATCTCGGCTCTTCGCCTCGTCACGAAGGTGACACGGGTAGTGTCGAATCATTCTGGCCTTGCGTCGGGGCGCTGCGCGTCGTGCCCGATTACATCAGCCTATTCCCGGGCTCTCATGAAGTGGCGCCGTTCGCGGGAGCTTCGCGGCACCTGTGCGATCGCAAGGAAGTCACCCTCGCGGACCAGACGTCGGCGTTGGCCAAGTTCTACGTCTTCAGCTCGACGCATGTGGCAGCCCATTTCACCGGCATTATCACGAACGACTTCGCTTCGGAGTTCGATCCATTTTCGCCAGCATTCGGTGAGAAATTTGCCGTCCCCAACCTGCCGGTCTCATTCAAGGATTTCAACGGAAACGAAGTTGCACGCTTCTATTCGGACCAGTGGGGATTCTTCAACGGCTTGAATTATTCGAGCTGGGAGGTCAACCCACCCAACCCGACGGGATACGCGCCGACGATGATGATCACCTGCATGAACGACCCGGGCCCGATTCCCGATCCACTGCATCCTGGCCAGACGATGACCGATCCTCTGTACAACACGAACTACAGCCAGTTCTGCTATGAATGGGCGTTCATGCCGGGTCAGACAGCGTACATGGATACGCCGGTGATACCCACTGCGGCCTTCGCGGACAGCTATACCGCGCCGGACTGCAAGTACCCGGATGCAACGCCGGCCGTCGCCAAAGTGATCGGCAACGATACGATTGGTGCGGTTGCGGGAGCCAGTGGCACAGGGCCTTGGGTGAGCGGGGCCGGTGCTGGGCACACATTGACGATCACGGCGCGAGGTGATGATACGAACGTGCCCAATCCCGCCTACTCCGGGCCAGCGGCTACGTCCGCTCCGTTTAACCAGAAGTTCATTACACGGCACTACGGATTCGGGCAACAGTGCACCAGCGTAGGCGGAAGCTGCGCGGCGGTTTCGAGCGTAACCATCGGTAACGTACCTGCGCCGATTACTGCGTGGAGCGACACGTCGATCACGGTTATCGTGCCTCAACTGACCTTGCCGCAGTCGAGCTGTACGCTGCCGCAAAGCGGCGTGACCGGTCTGGCGGCGGCCAACTACCGCTGCGGCGAACTGGTGGTCACCGCCGGCAACGGCAAGCGGTCGATCGACACGGTCACCGTGACGGTCGCGGGCAAGCCTCCGACGTATGTAACGCCAACCTCCATCGTGAACAGCTCCGGCGGCGCGGTGAGCGGGGTGTCTGCCGACAACGCGATCCAGCTTGCCATCGACAAGGCCGCCTCGGGTGATCTGATCATCGTCGGCCCGGGCACATACAACGAAATGTTGCTCATGTGGAAGCCCGTGAGGCTGCAAGGCGTCGGCGCGTCTTCTGTGACGGTGAACGCGAATGCCCATCCGGCGGGCAAGCTGGATTTCTGGCGTCGTCAGGTCAACTGTCTGTTTGGCCTGTCGTTGAACGGCGGGTTCATCAGCAGCACGAATCCGTATGATCCGGCCGGCAATTTCTCGTGTTCCGCAACGATGCAAGGGAAGGCGGATCCGATCCCGCTCGAGCCCCTGGTCGGCTGGGACCCCGCCCTCAATGGCAATCTTGCGGAACTGTTGCAGGAGCCCACGCTGATGGGAGCCTATGAAGGCGCGGCCATCACGGTCCTGGGCAAAGGGCTCAGGAACGGGAATACGCCAGGCGTCTGCGACGCGTTGGATGCCAATGGCTGTATCCAGCTCAACGCGACCAGCGACTGTCGCCCAACTTCACCGTTCTTCGGGAGCAATTTCCTCTGCAATCCGTCGCGCATCGATGGCATGAGCTTCACCAACAGCTCCGCGGGTGGTGGCGGCGTCTTCCTTCACGCGTGGAATCATTTCACAGAGGTTTCCAACAACCGGATCTACGCAAATTCGGGGACTTTGTCGGGCGGCATCACCGTCGGCCAAATGGAAACCCCAGATGCGACCATTGACGCAAACGGGAATGAGGTGCCGTTCGGGTTCAACAGGAACGTGAGCCTCCATCACAACGCCATCACGCAGAACTCCTCCATTGGAGATGAACTGAATTCAGTCACGCCGGAGGCGGCTGGTGGCGTCACCATGTGCACCGGGGCCGACAGCTACCGGTTCAATTACAACTGGGTCTGCGGCAATATGAGCGGTGGCGACGGCGGTGGTTTCGCCCACTTCGGGTTTAGCGCCAACGCCAATATCTCGAACAACTGGTTCCTCTTCAACCAGAGTTTCAACCCGACCATCCCGACTCATGGTGGTGGGTTGTCGATCATGGGCTCACCACCCGACGGATCGGTTTGTGAAAACTCGGCTGTGGATATTGATTGTCCGCCGATGCTTAGCGATGGCATCGGGCCCAACCTCGTGATCGACTCGAACCTGATCATGGGTAACAGCGCCGAGAGCGGCAGCGGCGGCGGCCTGCGGATGCAGAGCATCAATGGCACCGAAGTGGCCCGTAACGCCACCTCACCCGCCAAATGGTATGGCGTGTCCGTCACCAACAACATCATCGCGAATAACGTTGCAGGCTGGGATGGCGGCGGGGTCTCGCTCCAGGATGCGTTGCGGGTGAGCTTCATCAACAACACGGTCGTTTCCAACGATACGACTGCTTCGTCGGGAGTGCTCTTCAACACGCTCGGAGCCGCCAGTACCAACACGCCACCACCTGCTGCCGGAAGCGGGAACGGCTCCAGCTGCACACCGAACCCGGACCCGACCCAACCTCAGAATCCAAGTTGCGTGAACCCGGTCACGACATCGACGCCTCAGGCGGCAGGACTGGTTGCGATGAGACATACCTCGAACCTGATCGCGTCGTTGCCCGCGACGGTAACCTGCCCCGCAGGCTATCCGACTGCTACGGCCTGCAGACAGATTTCCTATCCGATTCTGAAGAACGACCTTTTCTGGCAAAACCGCACGTTCAACATTACGGTGGGTGATTTCGGTCCCAATCTGCTGAACCAGCAGCACCTCGTCACACTGGTTCCGACCTTGAATCAAACCTCCACGGGTAACTGCCCAAGTGGGGCGAACTATTGGGACATCGGTATCCGTGGCGACACGGGACCGACCAACCATAACTCAGGGTTCACACTCCACCCGGTGAATTCGATCCTGACGAGCTTCAGCGGTAGTTACGCCGGCAATGGGAACTTGGCACCGAGTGACCCTGCCTTTGTCAACAAGTACTGCAACGGTTCACGAGTGCCACCGGAAAACGGAGGGTTAGGCTACAACGTGGCTCCAGGCATCTCGGACGCGACACTACCCAACCCCGTGTTCAACCTGACTCCGGCGGCGACGGTGGATGAAGGCAACAACTGGGTCAACATGGCTTACGGTCCGCTGTCGCTGAACAATGCCGCTGCTTACTCGAGCGGAGGGACGCTAATGCCTTTGCTGGGGAACTATCAAATCACGGCGAACTCGCCTGCTGTCAATACCGCCGCGTCAGCTGGCGCACCGAACCATGACATTTTCGGTACGCCGAGGCCTCAACTTAGGCCGGGAGGCAGCGGATTTGACATCGGCGCGGTCGAATTCACTTCGAACCCTGTGCTCAAGGCGTTTCTGACCGACCCCATCGGGCTGGGGAACCCATTGCTGCTCCTGCTGCACGGCTCGCCGCTGACTGTGACGCCGTTCGCCGCGACGCCGCTCGCCGTCCCCGCGATGACAATTGCACCGTTGGCGATACCCGCTACGGTGACTGGAGTAGCACCATGAGACATCCACGTTCCTTGACGCAGCAGGCGGCGCTGTGCGCAGGCGCCGCGTGCCTCGCCGCAGCGCTGGCCCAGTCTGCCGCGGCCCAACAGGGCGCGCCGGCGGCTCACCGGGGGGGGCAGCCGGCGCCTGCCAACCACTCGCCGTATCGGCCGGTGAAGCTGCCGCAGCACGCAAAGACCTACTACCAGGCGACGCGCGGCATCGACAACATGCGGGTGCGTCATACCGCGTCGGACAACCTGATTCGCTTCAGCTATCGCGTGACTGATCCGATGGCAGCGAAGGGGCTCGGCGACAAGAACGCGATGCCGCACCTGTATGGGCAAACGAGCCACGCGCTGCTCGACATTCCGGTGATGGACAAGATCGGCCCGCTGCGGCAGAGCGGTCCGCCGCAGGCCGGCCAGGAGTACTGGATGGTGTTCTCGAACAAGGGCAACCTGATCAAGCCCGGCGAGCGCGTCAACGTGTTGATCGGGTCGTTCCATATCGACGGGCTGGTGGTCGAATGACCGCGCGGCAGCGTTGCTCGACATAGTAAGAGGAGATCACTCATGACACGGTATCTTTTGATGGCGATTTCGGTGGCTTCGGCCGTGGGCCTTCTGGTATCGGCTCCCGATTCGTTCGCGGCCTCGACCGCGGGGACGGCCCAGGCCAAGGCCGCGTTTGCGGCGCACATGAGCGCGCCGCAGATCGTCGAGCGCAACGTGGCGGCGCGCGGCGGGCTGCAAGCGTGGCGCACGGTCAGCACGCTGACCATGTCGGGGCTGATGGAGGCCGGCGGCAAGAAGAACACCGCGCTGCCGTTCGTGATGACGATGAAGCGTCCGCACAAGAGTCGCTTCGAAGTCCGCTTCAACGGGCAGACGGCGTTCCAGGTCTATGACGGTGCGCAGGGCTGGAAAGTCCGGCCGTTCCTCGGCCGTGACGAAGTCGAGCCCTATACGCCGGCCGAGGCGAAATCGGCGGCGCAGTCCGCGGAACTGGACGGGCCGCTCGTCGATTACGCGAGCAAGGGCAGCACGGTTCAGCTGATCGGCTCGGAAACGGTGGAAGGGCATCGCGCCTACGTGTTGAAAGTGACGACGAAAGAGCGCGCGGAGCGTCGCGTCTGGATCGATGCGGCCACGTTCCTCGAGCTGAAGATCGACGGCGAGCCGCGCGTGCTCGACGGCAGGACGCACGGCGTCTCCGTGTTCTTCCGCGACTTCCGCAAGGAGGGGGGAATCGTCGTGCCGCACACGCTCGAGACGGCCGTTGCCGGCGTGAAGGGCACGCACAAGTTGACGATCGATCACGTGGCGGTGAATCAGCCGGTGGACGATGCGTCGTTCGGCAAGCCGCAGCTCGGGGCGGCCAGGGTGTCGAGCCGCTAGCCGGACGATCGGGCGAGGACCGAGGCCATGAAGCGAATCGAATCGTGGGTGCTCGCCGGCTGCATGGCGGCAGCCTTGTGCGCGTGCAAGCAAGTACCGGGGCAGGGTCTCACCGCGGACCAGATCGTCGAGAAGAATGTCGCCGCGCGGGGCGGGCTCGACGCATGGCGCAAGGTCCGGACGATGGTCTGGTTCGGCCATGTCGACAGCGCGAACGCCCCCGTGCGGGACATGCCGTTCGTCCTCGCGATGAAGCGGCCGAACAAGACGCGCTTCGAGCTGACGGTATTGAACGAGAAGAGTGTGCGTGTCTTCGACGGCAGGGAAGGCTGGAAGCTGGGCGCGAGTCCGCGGCCGTATTCGAGCGACGAGATCAGGTCGGCGCGTGACGAGCAGGTGATCGACGGGCCGCTGATCGATCACGACGCGAAGGGCGTCGGCGTGGCGCTGGAAGGGGTCGACCAGATCGGCGGCCACGATGCATACCGCCTCGCGGTGACGCTGCCTTCCGGCGCGGTTCGCCATGTGTGGATCGATGGCCGCACGTTCCTGGACGTGAAGTTCGACCGTCAGTTGCGCGGCCCGCGCGGCCCGGTCACCGTCGAAGTGAGCTACAGCGATTTCAAGGCCATCGACGGCCTGCAGATCCCGCTCAGGATCGAAAGCCATACGGCGGCTTCCCCGAACAGGGACACGCTGGTCATCGACAAGGTGTCGCTGAATCCGCCGCTCGACGATGCGATCTTCACCCGGCCCGCGTCGCCGGGCGGACGCCGTTCGGTCGCGATCGATGCGAGCGTGTCGCCGGCGCCGCCGCGTGCCGGCCTGCCGACGGCGCGGCCATGAACGGCATCCGGCAGCGGCTGCGCGCCCTCGTGGCGGCGCGTCCGCTTGCCGTGAGCCGGAGGCTGGCGCGCTGGATGTTGCTGGCCGCGCTGTGCGCGCCCGCCGGTTACGCGCGCTGCGACGAGGTGGTGGCCGCCGAGCCTGTCGCGCCGGTCGCGCCCGTGCCCGTTGCGCGGGCGGACGCGGGCGAGGCGATCTACCAGCGCGGCGTCCTCGGTTCGGGCGCGCCGCTCGAAGCCGTGCATCCGGACGGCGTGCGCCTGCGCGGCGCGGCGGCCGCCTGCATCAATTGCCACCGGCGCAGCGGCCTCGGTTCGAAGGAAGGCAACAATACGGTCCCGCCGATCACGTGGCGCTATCTGGCGCATCCGCGCGCGCAAACCGCCGAGGATCTCGACATCCCGTACGTTGCCGGCATGCGCACCGATCGCGAACCGTACACGGAGGAACGGCTCGCGCGGGCCGTGCGCGACGGGACCGCCCCGGATGGCCAGCCGCTCGGCAGGCTGATGCCGCAGTACGCGCTCGGCGATGCCGACATGGCTGCGCTGACGGCCTATCTGAAGCGCCTCGATCGCCGCCGGCCGTCGGGCGTGACCGACACGGTGCTGCATTTCGCGACGATCGTCACGCCCGATGCGGACCCGGTGAAGCGGGCGGGCATGCTCGACGTCCTGCAGCACTACTTCGCGGACAAGAACGCGTTTCCGATCGGCGCGACGCCGCCGCTGCGCTCGACGCGAAAAATGATGTTCATGGTCAATCGGCGCTGGGAGCTTCATGTGTGGTCGCTCACCGGCCCGCCCGACACGTGGCATGAGCAGCTCAGGCAGTATTTCGCGCGACAGCCGGTGCTGGCCGTCGTGTCGGGGCTCGGCGGCAGGAACTGGGCGCCCGTTCACGACTTCTGCGAACAGCAGGCCGTGCCGTGCCTGTTTCCGAACGTCGAGGTGCCGGTCGAGACCGATCACGATTTCTATTCCGTGTACTTCTCGCGCGGCGTGCTGCTCGAGTCGGACCTGATCGCGAAGCGCATCCTGGATGAAGCGGGTGCGCGGCCGGCGAAGACGGTCAAGCAGGTCTATCGCGCGGGCGACAACGGCGAGCGGGGCGCACAGGCGCTGGCCGCCGCGCTGAAGGCGCACGGCATCGCGGTGTCGAATCGCGCGCTTGCGCCTCACGAGGATGTCGCACATGCGTTGCACGGGATGCCGCGCGACGATGCGCTCGTGCTGTGGCTGCGGCCGCCCGACCTCGCGGCGCTCGCGCATGTGCCGCCCGCGTCGGACACGGTGTTCATGTCGGGGCTGCTCGGCGGGCTCGACAGCACGCCGCTGCCGACGCGCTGGCGCGGCGTGACGCGCGTCGCCTATCCGTTCGACCTGCCCGAGGGGCGGCGCGTGCGCGTCGACTACGCATTCGGCTGGTTCACGATCCGGCACATCCCGATGGTCGCGCCGCAGGTGCAGGCCGACACGTATCTCGCATGCGGCCTGCTCGCCGAGACGCTGAAGCATCTGGTCGATGCGTTCGTGGGCGAGTATCTCGTCGAGCGCATCGAGGACATGCTCGAACGTCGCATCCTGACCGGCTACTACCCGCGCCTGACGCTCGCGCCCGGGCAGCGCTTCGCATCGAAGGGCGGCTATATCGCGCGGTTCGCCGGGCCGGATCGCGCGACGCTTGCCGCCGATGGAGGCTGGATCGTTCCCTGAGCGGAGCGCGCACGTCGAGATGGATGGAGTAGGAATCAGACCGCGTATGGAGGAAGTCTCCCCATGCCGGTTTTCGCGGACGCTTCGCACAATGGAGACATCGCGCGACGTTCCGGCGCAGCGCGGGCCACACGGCGTGAGGAGGGAAACCGCCATGACAACGTTTCTTGTCGGGCATGACACGCGTCATCGCTGGGCGCATCGCGGCGGGATGATCGTGATCGCGGCGCTCGCGCTGCTGCAGGCGTCCGTCGGGCACGCGCTGCCGATCTTCGCGCGCCAGACCGGACAAAGTTGCGTCGCGTGCCATGCCGGCGGCCAGTTTCCCGAACTGACGCCGTACGGGCGCATGTTCAAGCTGAACGGTTATACGTTGGGCGAGCGCACGATTCCGCTCGCGGCGATGGCCGTCGCCGACATGAGCAAGACGCGAGCCAACAGCGACGCCAGCGGCAATCCGGTCACGCCGAAGAACGGCCTGCCGATCTTCGACTTCGCGAGCGTGTTCCTCGCCGGGAAGATCACCGACCATCTCGGCGGCTTCGCGCAGTTCACCTATGCGAACTACGATCATCAGGATGCCAACGGAAAATGGAAAGGCTGGTGGGCATCGGACAACACCGACTTTCGCTTCGTCGACCGGATCATGTCACCCGCCAACGATCTGATCCTCGGCCTGACGCTGCACAACAACCCGACCGTGCAGGACGTCTTCAATACCGCGCCGGCCTGGAGCTATCCGTACATCGGCTCGGCGATCAGCCCGGTGGCCGGCGTTCCGGTCACGCCGATCATCGAGGGCGGTCTCGAGATGCAGGTCGTCGGCATGGGCGGCTACCTGTACTGGAACAAGACGGTCTATGCGGAGCTGACCGCCTACAGCACGGCCGACGGCATCTGGTCGTTCCTGAGCAAAGGCAACCACGCGGGCAACCCGGATCACCCGCAGGTCTATCTGCGCGGCTACAACCCGTATGCGCGCATCGCGCTGACGCGCGAATGGGGGCCGCACAGCCTGATGGTCGGCGCGTTCGGGCTGAGCGTCAACGTCTATCCGAACGACCCGAACAGTTTCCCGATCTTCGGCACGGGCGTGACGCGCTATCGCGACTACGGTTTCGACACGCAGTACCAGTACCTGCTGGAGCCGCACACGATCACCGCGCAAGCGCGCTACGTGCGCGAGAACATTCACGATCCCAACAACTTCGTCGTGAGCGACAACACGGCGGCGAACCTGAATTCGTTGCGGCTCAAGGCGTCGTACATCTACCAGGCCAAGTATGGCGTCAGCCTGTCGTTCTTCAATACGACGGGGACCGCGGACAGCGCCGCCTACGCGGCGAGCGCGAACTTCCATCCGAATACGCAGGGATGGACGCCGGAAATATTCTGGATACCTGATCAGCGCGTGCGCATCGGTATCCAGTACACGCATTTCACCAAGTTCCTCGGTGCGACGACCAACTACGACGGCAACGGACGCAATGCAAGGGACAACGACACGCTGTTCATCTATCTATGGCTCGCTTCGTTCTGACATCCGGCGGGGCGACGGACATTGCGGCAGGGAGAGCGCTGACATGAACAAGGTGACCCATTTCGCTTGGCTTGCGCTGGTGCTGGCGGCATCGGGTTGTCACGACCTGGAGCGGTCGCGGGAAGTCGACAATCCGGCCGTGTCGGGCAAGACCATTGCATTGCAGGTGTGCTCGAACTGCCATGGCGCGACCGGCGTGTCGGTATCGCCGATGTTTCCGAAGCTCGCCGGGCAACGCAAGGAATACCTCGTCGATCAGTTGACCGACTTCAAGCATCACGCGCGCGCCGATCCGAATGCGAAGCGCTACATGTGGGGCTTCACGCATCTGACCGATGCGCAGATCGAGCAGCTCGCCGATTATTTCTCGAGCCAGCCGGCGGTGCTCGGCGAGGTCGGCGATCGCTTGCTGCTCGACACGGGCAAGGCGATCTTCGTGTCGGGACTGCCGGACAAGGGTGTATCGGCCTGTGTCGGATGTCATGGCCAGCATGGCGAGGGCATGACCGGGTTCCCCCGGCTCGCCGGCCAGCACGCGGACTACGTGCTGAAGCAGCTGAGGGTTTTCCGGGAAACCGACACGCGCCCACGCGGTGCGGTGATGAAGGGGGTGTGCGCGAACATGACCGAGCAGGAAATGCGCGCGGTCGCGGCCTATGTCGAGGCCTTTCCGCCGGAAGCCGACGCTCCGGCGAGCCCGGCGAGCCCGTCGGTCGAGCAATGAGCCGCCGGCGCCGAACCGGCGTCACATGCGGCAGGTGCCGCGGGGCGGGCAGACGAGCGGCGCCGGCGGCGATCGTTTAGGTGTCTCGTCTCCCCCGGGGCGGGGCGCCTCTTTTTATTTGCATCCGATGGTTCCATCCTGGTGACGCTCATGAAAGCCATTCAATCGTCACGCGGCGGCATGATGTCCGTTGCCGCGTCACTGTATCGGCTGCCTCGACGACTTCGCGCGCCGGCCGCGGTTCGCGCGTGCGGGCCGGGCGACGACCGTCCGTTCCTCGCACGCCGGTCGGTCATCGACTGGCTGTTCGCCCTGGCACTCGTGGCGGGCGCAGGCCATGCGTTCGTGCATTACAACGAACACATGAATGACTACGACAAGGCGGTGATGATCGGCACCGTGCCGGCGCTCGTCGTGCTCGGCTGGCGCTGGAAGCCCGCGCGGCTG
>NZ_QTPV01000012.1:0-162243 GCF_003857985.1 Burkholderia sp. Bp9090 | reverse complement strand
GGGCTCGAGCGCATCCAGGCGGACTTCCGCCGCGTGCTGACGGCCGCGAAGCCGGACGTCGAGCTGCCGTTCTGAACCCCGGCGGCCTGCGGGCCGCCGCCGGTGCGACGACGGTAGAAGGATCGTCGCGCCATTCCCGAAAAGCGGCGCACGCGGACGGCGTGCGGCCGCTTTTTGCCTGTGTGCCTCCCCGGGCGCGATAAAATCGCGTCTTTATGCCTGTCGCCGGCTGTCCGCCGGCGTTTTTTCAGCGTGCAAAAGATCCTGATCGTGCGCGTGTCGTCGCTGGGCGACGTCGTGCACAACATGCCGGTGATCGCCGATATCCGGCGTCGCCATCCCGACGCGCAGATCGACTGGCTCGTCGAGGAGAGCTTCGTCGACCTCGTGCGGCTCGTCGACGGCGTGCGCGACGTGCTGCCGTTCTCGTTGCGCCGCTGGCGCAAGAAGCCGTTCTCGGGCGCGACGTGGCGCGAGATCCGCGCGTTCCGCAAGCGCCTCGCGGCCGAGCAGTACGACCTCGTGATCGACTGCCAGGGGCTCATCAAGACGGCCTGGGTCGCGAGCTGGGCGCGCGGCCCGCTCGCCGGCCTCGGCAATCGCACCGACGGCGCCGGCTACGAATGGCCGGTGCGCTTCTTCTATCGCAAGCGCGTGCCGATCGCGCCGCGCACGCACGTGGTCGAGCGTTCGCGCCAGCTGGTCGCGGCCGCGCTGGGCGACCCGGCGCCGACGCCGGCCGATCCGGTCGACTTCGGCCTCGATACGCGCGCGGCGGCGCGCGCGGTCGCGACGCTCGGCCTGAACCTGCCGGTGCCGTACGTGGTGTTCGTGCACGCGACGTCGCGCGCCGACAAGCAGTGGCCGGATGCCGCTTGGATCGAGCTCGGCCAGGCGCTCGTGCGGCGCGGCGCGTCGCTCGTGCTGCCGTGGGGCAACGACGCGGAGCGCGCGACCAGCGAGCGGCTCGCTCAGTCGTTCGGCGCGGCGGCGATCGTGCCGCCGAAGCTGTCGCTGCCGGCCGTCGTCGGCCTGATCGACGGCGCGGCCGCGACGGTCGGGGTTGATACAGGTCTGGTTCACATCGCGGCCGCGCTGAAGCGTCCGACGGTCGAACTGTACAATTTCGCGACGGCCTGGCGCACCGGCGGATACTGGTCGCCGAACGTCGTCAATCTCGGCACGGCGGGGCAGCCGCCGTCGATCGCGCAGGTGAAGGCGGCACTCGCGGGCTTCGGCCTGCTGTGAAGCCCGTCATGCCTGTCCTGCCTGCCTTGCCTGTCACGCACGCGAACCGATCATGAGCGAATCCCAGATCATCGAAGTCCCGTCCGCCGACTGGAGCGGACACAACCTGTCGACGCCGCGCGAGCAGCTGCTCGCCGCGGTCGAGGAAGGCAAGGTGCTGTATTTCCCGCACCTGCGCTTCGCGATCGAAGGCGGCGAGGAAGCGTTGCTCGATCCGGCGCTCGCCGACCCGAAACGCAAGAACATCAGCCTCGCGCCGAACGGCGGTGCGCTCGTCGGCGTGCTCGGCGACAGCGTCACGCAATCGGCCGTGCGCGCGCTGGTCGCGCGCTTCCAGCAGCAGGCCGGCACGCTCGTCGACGGCCTGTTTCCCGAATACCGCGGCAAGCTGCGCGTCGCGCCGACGAGCCTGCGGCTGATGCAGGTCGAGACGCGCCAGACATCCTGGCGCAAGGACGACAGCCGGCTGCACGTCGACGCGTTCCCGTCGCGGCCGAACTACGGCGAGCGGATCCTGCGCGTGTTCACGAACGTGAACCCGGCCGGCGTGCCGCGCGTGTGGCGTGTCGGCGAGCCGTTCGAGGACGTCGCGAAACGCTTCCTGCCGAAGATCCGGCCGCAGTTGCCGGGCTCGGCGTGGCTGTTGAACCTGCTGCACGTGACGAAGTCGCCACGCAGCGCGTACGACCACCTCATGCTGAACCTGCACGACGGGATGAAGGCCGATCTCGACTACCAGAAGACTTGTCCACAGCAGACGATGCCGTTTCCGCCAGGCAGCGTGTGGATATGTTTCTCCGATCAGACTTCGCACGCTGTGATGTCCGGCCAGTTCATGCTCGAGCAGACCTTCTTCCTGCCGGTCGACGCGATGGTGCGTCGCGAATGCGCGCCGCTCGGGATTCTCGAGCGCCTGCAGGGCAGGGCGCTGGTTTGAGCTCGACTTTTCACCGACGCAATACGAGGGCTGCTGCATGCTGAGGGCGATCTATCGCGCGCTGTGGTGGCTCGTCGCGCCGATCGCGGTGATCCGGCTCCTCGTGCGCTCGCGCAAGGAGCGCGGCTATCGCGAGCACATCGGCGAGCGCTTCGGCCACGTCGCCGGCCGTTCGCCGGACGATCGCGCGCCGCTGATCTGGGTGCATGCGGTGTCGGTCGGCGAGACGCGCGCCGCGCAGCCGCTGATCGACGCGCTGATGCGCGCGCGGCCCGACGCGCGCATCCTGCTCACGCACATGACGCCGAGCGGCCGCGCGACCGGCGAGCAGATCTTCGGCGAGCGCGTGCTGCGCTGCTACCTGCCGTACGACATGCCGGGCGCGGTGCGGCGCTTCCTGCGCGCCTGGCGGCCGACGCTCGGCCTCGTGATGGAAACCGAGGTGTGGCCGACGCTGATCGACGAGTGCCGCCGCGCGGACGTGCCGCTCGTGCTGACCAATGCGCGGATGTCCGCGCGCTCGCATCGGCGCGCGGCGAAGTTCGGCGCGGCGACGCGCGACGTGTTCGGCGGATTCTCGCGCGTGCTCGCGCAGAGCCCGGCCGACGCGGAGCGGCTGACGTCGCTCGGTGCACGCAACGTGGCGGTGCTCGGCAACCTGAAGTTCGACATGACGACGCCGCCGGAGCTGGCGGCGCGCGGCCACGCATGGCGCGACGCGATCGGCACGCGGCCAGTGTGGGTCGCGGCCAGCACGCGCGAGAACGAGGAGGCGCTGGTGCTGCAGGCGTTCGCCGCGATGAAGACGGCCGGCGCGCTGCTGATTCTCGTGCCGCGTCATCCGCAGCGCTTCGCCGAAGTCGAAGCGCTGGTCGCGCGCAATGGGCTCAAGTGCGTGCGGCGTTCGGTGTGGGCCGCCGACGCCGCGGCGCTCGCGGCCGGCCGACCGGCCGCCGAACCGTTGCCGGCCGATGTGACGGTGCTGCTCGGCGATTCGATGGGGGAACTCGGCGCGTACTATGCGGCCGCCGACGTCGCGTTCATCGGCGGCAGCCTGCTGCCGCTCGGCGGGCAGAACCTGATCGAGGCGTGTGCGGTCGGCGTGCCGGTGCTGATCGGCCCGCACGTGTTCAACTTCACGCAGGCGACCGCCGATGCGGTCGCGGCCGGCGCGGCGATGCAGGTCGCGGATCCGCTCGATCTCGCGCACGTGCTCGATGCGCTGTTCGCCGACCACGCGCGGCGCGTCGCGATGGGCGCGGCCGGCGCCGCGTTCGCGTCGCGCCATCGCGGCGCGACCGCGCGCTCGGTCGACGTGCTCGCGGCGCTGCTGCCGCCCGTCGAGCGCGGCGGGCGTGCGATGCACGGCGCGGCCGACGCATCCGACGACTGAGCGGGCGGCGCAAGGCCGTCCCCCGGGCCGACGTGGCGGCGGCATGTCGCCGCCGCGTCGCTCACACCGTCAGCAATCCTTTCCTTTCGATGAACGCGACGACATCGGCGACGCCCTCGAGCGCCTTCAGGTTCGTCATCACGTAAGGCCGCTCGCCGCGCATCTTCTTCGTGTCGGACGCCATCACGTCGAGGTTCGCGCCGACGAGCGGCGCGAGATCCGTCTTGTTGATCACGAGCAGGTCGGACTTCGTGATACCGGGCCCGCCCTTGCGCGGAATCTTCTCGCCGCCGGCCACGTCGATCACGTAGATCGTCAGGTCCGACAGCTCGGGGCTGAAGGTCGCCGCGAGATTGTCGCCGCCCGATTCGATGAACACGATGTCGGCGTCGGGGAAGCGCGACAGCATGCGGTCGACGGCCTCCAGGTTGATCGACGCATCCTCGCGGATCGCCGTGTGCGGGCAGCCGCCCGTCTCGACGCCCATGATGCGTTCCTCGGGTAGCGCGCCCGCGACCGTCAGCAGGCGCTGGTCTTCCTTCGTATAGATGTCGTTCGTGATCGCGACGAGGTCGTAGCGCTCGCGCATCGCCTTGCACAGCATTTCGAGCAGCGTGGTCTTGCCGGAGCCGACCGGGCCGCCGATGCCGACGCGCAGCGGCGGCAGTTTCTTGGTGCGGCGGGCGGAGGAGGTTGCGGGTGCGTTCATGGCGTGGATCGGGTTCAGGAGCGGAACAACCGCGAATACTGGGTTTCGTGCCGTGCGGACAGGATGCCGAGCTGCGGCGCGAACGTGTTGATGGCGTCGGGCGGCGTCGCGAGCGCGCGGCGCACGGCCGCGTCGATCGCGCCGCGCAGCGCGACGATGATGCGCTGGCCGGCGAGCTGGCCGAGCGGCACCGCTTTCAGCGCGGCCGACGTCTGGTTCTCGACCCAGCCGAACGCGTATGCGGCGAGCGTGGCGTCGGCGCCGGCACCGTGTGCGGCCGCCGCGTATGCGAATGCGGTCGGCAGCGCGATCGGCGTGAGCGATGCGAGCGTCGCGCGGCGTGCGGCATCGCCCCATTCGAGCGACGCGCACAGTTGCGCGAGCGACCAGCCCATCTGCTCGGTCTCGCGGCGCAGCTCCGCCGATTCGCGGCTCGCGACGAACCATGCGTTCTCGCGCGCCAGCGCGTCGGCGTCGTGCGCGTGCCAGCGCGCGAGCTGGTGCGCGAGGAACGGCAGCTCGCCGTGTGCGAGCACGTCGGTCAGCCCGCTCGCGATCCAGTCGCGCGCGGTGTCGGCGTCGCGGATCAGGTTCGCGTCGAGCGCGGCTTCGAGTCCCTGCGAATAGCTGAACGCGCCGATCGGCAATGCGGGCGACGCGAGATGCAGCAGCGCGACGAGCTCAGTGGTGGTCATGACCGTGGTGGCCGTGCGAGCAGCCGGGACCATGCTGATGATCGTGATCGTGATCGTGATCGTGATCGTGATCGTGCGAGTGCGAGTGCGAGTGCGAGTGCGAGTGGCCGTGGTGTTCGCCGAAGACCTGCTGCGCGAGCGCGTAGTCCTCGGCGAACGTCGCATCGTGCCCGTGCTTGTGGCCGCCACCATATGCGCCGGCTTCCGGCTGGAACGGTGCGCTCGTTTCTTCGACCTGCGTGTCGAGCCGGCGCAGCATGTCAGCTAGCACCGGATCGGCTTCGAGCTTCAGGTAACCGTCGCCGATCTCGACCGGCGTGTGACGGTTGCCGAGGTGATACGCGGCGCGCATCAGCGTGAGCGGGTCGGCCGCGCGTACGAGCAGCACCGTTTCGGAGGCAGCTGCGACGCGCACGAGCGCGCCGTCGTCGGCGACGAGCACGTCGCCGTCGCGCAGCACGGTGCCGCGCGGCAGCAGGACCGCGACGTCCTCGCCGGTGTCGAGCGTGGCCGCGAGGCGGCTCTTGCAGCGGGCGTCATAGGCGAGCGTGAGCGTCGGCGCGCGCGCGACGAGCGACGCGGCGAGCTTCACGTTCGGGGCAATGCGTTTGTCGAGGGTGCGCATGGAACGGAAAACCGGAAATCAGAACAGGAAATAGCGCTGCGCCATCGGCAGCACCGTCGCCGGCTCGCAGGTGAGCAGCTGGCCGTCGGCGATCACGTCGTAGGTTTCGGGATCGACGCTGATCGACGGGCGCCATGCGTTGTGGATCATGTCGGCCTTCGTCACGTTGCGGCAGTTGCGCACGGGCACGACGCGCTTCGCGAGCCCGTAGCGTTCGGCGATGCCCGCGTCGGCCGCCATCTGCGACACGAAGGTCAGCGACGTGCGCGCGAGCGCGCCGCCGCGCGTGGCGAACATCTCGCGGTAGTGGACCGGCTGCGGCGTCGGGATCGACGCGTTCGGGTCGCCCATCTGCGCCATCGCGATCATCCCGCCCTTCAGGATCATCGACGGCTTGATCCCGAAGAATGCGGGCTCCCACAGCACGAGGTCGGCCCACTTGCCGGGTTCGATCGAACCGACTTCGTGCGCGATGCCGTGCGTGATCGCCGGGTTGATCGTGTACTTCGCGACGTAGCGTTTCGCGCGGAAGTTGTCGTTGCGCGCGCCGTCCTCGGGCAGCGCGCCGCGCTGCACCTTCATCTTGTGCGCGGTCTGCCAGGTGCGGATGATCACTTCGCCGACGCGGCCCATCGCCTGCGAGTCGGACGACAGCATCGACAGCGCGCCGAGATCGTGCAGGATATCTTCGGCCGCGATCGTCTCGCGGCGGATCCGCGATTCGGCGAACGCGAGATCCTCGGCGATCGACGGATCGAGGTGGTGACACACCATCAGCATGTCGAGATGCTCGTCGAGCGTGTTGATCGTGTACGGGCGCGTCGGGTTGGTCGACGACGGCAGCACGTTCGCTTCGCCGCACACCTTCAGGATGTCCGGCGCATGGCCGCCGCCCGCGCCTTCGGTGTGGTACGTGTGGATCGTGCGGCCCTTGAACGCGGCGACGGTCGATTCGACGAAGCCGCCTTCGTTCAGCGTGTCGGTGTGGATCGCGACCTGCGTGTCGGTGTCGTCGGCGACCGACAGGCAGTTGTCGATCGCGGCGGGCGTCGTGCCCCAGTCTTCATGCAGCTTCAGGCCGATCGCGCCGGCCGCGATCTGCTCGACGAGCGGCTGCGGCAGGCTCGCGTTGCCCTTGCCGAGGAAGCCGAGGTTGATCGGCCAGCCGTCGGCCGCCTGCAGCATCCGCTCCATGTGCCACGGGCCCGGCGTGCAGGTCGTTGCGTTGGTGCCGGTGGCGGGCCCCGTGCCGCCGCCGAGCATCGTCGTGACGCCCGACGCGAGCGCTTCGTCGATCTGCTGCGGGCTGATGAAGTGGATGTGCGTATCGATGCCGCCGGCCGTCACGATCAGCCCTTCGCCGGCGATCACTTCGGTCGCCGCGCCGATCGCGATCGTCACGCCGGGCTGGATGTCGGGATTGCCGGCCTTGCCGATCGCGGCGATCCGGCCGTGCTTGATCGCGATGTCGGCCTTCACGATGCCCCAGTGATCGAGGATCACCGCGTTCGTGATGATCGTGTCGGGCACGTCGGCGGCCACGCGCTGCGACTGGCCCATCCCGTCGCGGATCACCTTCCCGCCGCCGAATTTCACCTCCTCGCCGTAGGTCGTGAAGTCGCGTTCGATCTCGATCAGCAGTTCGGTATCGGCGAGCCGCACGCGGTCGCCCGTCGTCGGCCCGAACATTTCCGCGTACGCGCGGCGGCTCAAGCGTAGTGTCATGTGCTGTTCCTGAAGAGCGGGGCGCGGCTTACAGCGGCCCCATCACCTTGCCCTGAAAACCATAGACGGCGCGTTCGCCGGCCAGCTCGACGAGCTCGACGGTGCGCGTCTGGCCCGGCTCGAAGCGCACGGCCGTGCCGGCCGCGATGTTGAGCCGGAAGCCGCGCGCGGCCGCGCGATCGAACGACAGCGCGTCGTTGACTTCGAAGAAGTGGTAGTGCGAGCCGACCTGCACCGGGCGGTCGCCGGTGTTCGCGACGACGAGCGAGATCGTCGCGCGGCCCGCGTTCAGTTCGTGCTCGCCGTCGTCGGTGAGGATTTCGCCGGGGATCATGCGTGCTACCTCGGTCACGGAATCGGGTGGTGGACGGTCACGAGCTTGGTGCCGTCCGGGAAGGTCGCCTCGACCTGGATGTCGGGGATCATCTCCGGCACGCCGTCCATCACGTCGTCGCGCGTGAGCAGCGTCGTGCCGTAGTGCATCACCTCGGCGACGGTCTTGCCGTCGCGCGCGGCTTCCATCAGCGCGGCGGTGATGAACGCGACCGCTTCCGGATAGTTGAGCTTCAGCCCGCGCGCGCGGCGGCGCTCGGCCAGCAGCGCTGCCGTGAAGATCAGCAGCTTGTCCTTTTCTCGGGGAGTCAGTTTCATGAAGGCAGTCGTTCAGGAAAACGTAATTTTTATCGGTGCGCGGGATGCCGGCGGGGGCGCGGTTCATCGTAGCACCGCGCCGTTGTTCCTGCGTCGTGTATCCGATATGTAAGCAGCAAGGTGCGTGCCATGTCGGTGCGGCGTGCGGCGATGCGCGATCGTGGTGCGCGATGCATGGATCGTGGGCAACGCGGGCGTCGCTGCTGCGCCGAAACGGTGCGTGCCGGGCCGCGTGCTCAGGTCTGCCAGAGGCGCAGCGGTCGCGCGTCGACACCGTGCACGAGCGGGCGCAGGTGGAGCCAGCAGTCGGTGAAGTGACGCTGCAGCGCTTCCATCGACGTCGACACCGCGCGCACCAGCACGACGCCCGGCGTCACGCAGGTCGCGCCCGCGCGCAGCGTGTCGTCGAACGGCATCCGCGCGGCAAGCATTTCGGCGAGCGCGGCATCGCACGCGGCGCCGGCCGCCCACAGCGTGCCGTACACGGGAAAGCCGGCGAGGCCCTGCAGCGCGCCGCGTAGCGGATCGTGCGCGTCGAGCAGCGCGCGCTCGGTCCACAGCGGCCGGCCGTCGGCATCGACGAGTGCCGAACCCGACACGATGCGGCCCGCCGACCACGTTTCGCCGGCCGCCTGCCGGCCGAGCTGCGTCGCGTCCCAGCCGATCGCGCTCGCGCCCGCGCCGAGCGTCACCGTGAAGTCCAGCGCGGCGTGGGCCGCGTCGAAGAACAGGTTGTTCTGCGGCAGCCAGTCGAGCTTCGCGTGCGCGCCGACCGTGATGCCGATGCGTTGCGTCGCGTCGAGGCCGTTCGACTTGTACCACTTGGTCGCACCGGGCGTCGTCAGCACCGCGTGCGTGCCGTCGCCGAGCGCGATGTCGATGTCGAGCCGGTCGCCGCCCGCGACACCGCCCGGCGGGTGGACGATGACCGCGTGGCAGATCGCGTCGCCTTCCGGATACAGCGGCCGCTGCACGCGCAGCGGGCCGTCGTGCAGCCGATGGACGAGCGTCGTGCGCGCGCCGTGCCGTTCGAAGCCGAGTTCGAGACGGCCGCGCCACGACTTGGCGACGGCGGGGCGGGACAGCGGGGCGTGGGAATCGAGGGCGGACATCGGCGGGAAGCAGGGAACGGGCGCGGTGATCGAGGATGCTACCGCAACACTATACGCTTGGGTGTTCGGGTTGCCGAACGTGGCGAAGGGGAGCGGCGACGGCGCCGGCCATCGCGTGACATGCGTCGACCGTCGGCGCCACGCGTGGGCGCAATCCTGCGCTGCGTGGCGCGCTACACCGCGATCAGCTCGCGCACGCCGTTCGTTTCCATGTCCCGCGCATCGCCGCCGGCGATGACCTCGCCGCGGCTCATCACCCAGTAATGGTCTGCGATCGAGCGCGCGAAGTCGTAATACTGCTCGACGAGCAGCACGGTCATCTTCGATTCGTCGACGAGCTGGCGCAGCGTGCGGCCGATGTCCTGGATGATCGACGGCTGGATGCCCTCGGTCGGCTCGTCGAGGATCAGCAACTGCGGCTCGCTCATCAGCGCGCGGCCGATCGCGAGCTGCTGCTGCTGGCCGCCCGACAGGTCGCCGCCGCGCCGGGCGCGCATGTCCTTCAGCACCGGGAACAGGTCGTAGATGCGGTCGGGCACTTTCGATGGCGCCTTGCGGCTTGCCGCGCCGACGAGCAGGTTCTCCTCGACGGTGAGCCGCGGAAAGATGTCACGGCCCTGCGGCACGTACGCGAGCCCGGCCGCGACGCGCGCATACGGCGGCAGTGCGCCGAGCGCGGTGCCGCGCCACGACACGCTGCCGCTCTTCGCGGCGACGACGCCCATCAGGCAGCGCAGCAGCGTGCTCTTGCCGACGCCGTTGCGGCCGAGCAGCACGGTGAGCTTGCCGTCGTCGGCGGCCAGCGTCACGTTGCGCAGGATGTGGCTGCCGCCGTAGTACTGGTTCAGTGCATCGATCTTCAGCATTGCGTCACCGTCCGAGGTAAGACTCGATCACCGCGTCGTCGCGCTTGACCTGGTCGAGCGTGCCTTGCGCGAGCACCGCGCCTTCGGCCATCACCGTCACGCGGCCCGTGTCGCCCGCGAGCGCCGCGACGAACTCCATGTCGTGCTCGACGACCATCATCGAGCAGGTGCCGCGCAGCGTGTTCAGCAGCTTCGCGAGCTCCATCGTCTCGTGGTCGGTCATCCCGGCCGCCGGCTCGTCGAGCAGCAGCAGGGCGGGGCGCTGCATCAGCAGCATGCCGATCTCGAGCCGCTGCTTCTGCCCGTGCGACAACTCGCCGGCCGCGCGATACGCGTCGCTTTCGAGGCCGATCAGCGCGAGCGTCTCCTCGATCTTCGCCTGCGCCGCGCGGTCGAGCCGCGCGCGCAGCGACGCGAGCCAGCCCTTGTCGGTCTGCATCGCCAGTTCGAGGTTTTCCCACACCGGATGCTGTTCGAACACGGTCGGCTTCTGGAACTTGCGGCCGATCCCCGCGCGCGCGATCCCGGGTTCGTTCATCCGCGCGAGGTCGATGGTCTGGCCGAGAAACACCTTGCCCGCATCGGGCCGCGTCTTGCCGGTGATCACGTCCATCATCGTCGTCTTGCCCGCGCCGTTCGGGCCGATCACGCAGCGCAGCTCGCCCGCGTCGATCGCGAGCGACAGCTTGTTCAGCGCGCGAAAGCCGTCGAAGCTCACCTCGATGTCCTCGAGGTAGAGGATCGTGCCATGCGACGTGTCGATGCCGGGCGGCGCCACGCGGCCCATCGATGCGCTGCCGCTGACGGCCAGCAGCTCGTCCTCGGGCGGTGGCGTGAACTGGTAGAGGGCGGTGCCGTTCATCCGCGTTTCCCCTTTGCGAGCAGCGTGTCGACGAGGCCCATGATGCCGCGCGGCAGCAGGAGCGGCACGAGCACGAAGATCAGGCCGAGAAAGAACAGCCAGTATTCGGCGAAGTACGCGGTAAAGAGGCTCTTCGCGCCGTTCACCGCGAACGCGCCGACGATCGGCCCGATCAGCGTGCCGCGCCCGCCCACCGCGACCCAGATCGCCATTTCGATCGAGTTGCCGGGCGACATCTCGCCGGGGTTGATGATGCCGACCTGCGGCACGTACAACGCGCCCGCGATCCCGCACAGCACGGCCGACAGCGTCCATACGAACAGCTTGTACGCGAGTGGGCTGTAGCCGAGGAACATCAGCCGCGTCTCGCCGTCGCGCACCGCGGTGACCACGCGCCCGAGCTTGCTGGTGACGATTGCGCGCGCGACGATGAACGCGAGCACGAGCGTCGCGAAGGTCAGCAGCAGCAGCACCGTACGCGTGCCGGGCGACGTGATCGGAAACCCGGCGATGCGCTTGAAGTCGGTGAAGCCGTTGTTGCCGCCGAAGCCCGTCTCGTTGCGAAAGAACAGCAGCATCGCCGCGAACGTCAGTGCCTGCGTGATGATCGACAGGTACACGCCCTTCACGCGCGAGCGGAACGTGAAGAAGCCGAACACCCACGCGAGCACGGCCGGCACGAGCACGACCAGCGCGAGCGCCCACGCGAGATGCTGCGTGCCGCTCCAGTACCACGGCAGCTGATGCCAGTCGAGAAACACCATGAAGTCGGGCAGGTCGCTGCCGTACTTGCCGTCGCGGCCGATCTCGCGCATCAGGTACATGCCGATCGCATAACCGCCGAGCGCGAAGAAGAGGCCGTGGCCGAGGCTGAGAATGCCGCAGTAACCCCACACGATATCGAGCGCGAGCGCGGCGATCGCGTAGCACATCAGCTTGCCGGCGAGCGTCATCGCATACGCGGACAGATGGAACGCGCTCGACTCGGGCGCGACCAGCGCGGCGAGCGGCACGCCGATGCCGATCGCGACGCACAGCGCGACGAGCGCGAGCCATGCGCGACGCGACAGCAGCGCGGGGCGGGGCGGCAGGCCGAGCGCGAACTTATCCTCCGCACGCGCGGCGGCAGCGGGCTTCGGCGTGTCGGCGATCGGCTTCGACAACGAATCGGTGATTGAAGTCATGTCAGGCCTCCGCGCTGCGTCCCTTCGGGGCGAACATGCCCTGCGGACGTTTCTGGATGAACAGCACGATCATCACGAGCACCGCGATCTTCGCGAGCACGGCGCCCCAGAACGGCTCGATCGCCTTGCTGACGAGGCCGAGCCCGAAGCCGCCGAGCACGGTGCCGGCGATCTGGCCGACCCCGCCGAGCACGACCGCCATGAACGAATCGATGATGTAGTTCTGCCCGAGGTCGGGGCCCACGTTGCCGATCTGCGACAGCGCGCAGCCGCCGAGGCCCGCGATGCCCGCGCCGAACGCGAACGCATACGCGTCGACGCGCGCGGTCTTCACGCCGACGCACGCGGCCATCCGCCGGTTCTGCGTGACCGCGCGCACGAACAGGCCGAGCCGCGTCTTCGTCAGCACGCCCCACGCGACGCACACGACCGCGAGCGCGAACGCGAGGATCGCGAGCCGGTTGTACGGCAGGATCAGGTTCTGCATCACGGTGACGCCGCCGCTCATCCACGACGGGTTCACGACCTGCACGTTCTGCGCGCCGAACAGCATGCGCGTCGCCTGGATCAGGATCAGGCTCACGCCGAAGGTCGCGAGCAGCGTCTCGAGCGGGCGGCCGTACAGGTGCCGCAGCACGAGCCGCTCCAGCACGACGCCGACCAGCGCGGCCGCCGCGAACGAAACGGGCACCGCGACGAGCGGATACCAGTCGAACGCGGCCGGCGCGTAGCGCTGGATCAGCGTCTGCACGACATAGGTTGCGTACGCACCGATCATCAGGAATTCACCGTGCGCCATGTTGATCACGCCGATCAGCCCGTACGTGATCGCGAGCCCGAGCGCCGCGAGCAGCAGCACGCTGCCGAGCGACAGGCCCGCGAACACGGTGCCGGCGATTTCGCCGCGGCGCTGCAGCGCGTGCAATGCGTCGAGGCCTTGCTGCGCGGCGTCGCGCACGCGCGCGTCGGGTTCCGTGTAGCTGCCGTCGGCATTCTTCGCGACGAGCGGGCGCAACTGCTCGATCATGTCGAGGTCGCGGCGCGCGGCCACCACCTGCACGGCTTCCAGACGCTTCGCCGGATCGGCGTCGTGCAGCGCGGCAATGGCCCACAGTGCGTCGAGGCGGCGCTTCAGCGCGGGATCGGTTTCCTTCGCGCGCGCGCGATCGATCATCGGCTTGAGCGCCGGGTCGGGCGACTTCAGCAGCGCATCGATCGCGTCGCGGCGCGCGGCGACGTCGGGCGACGCGAGTGCGAGGCCCGACAGCGCGCCGGCGATCTTCGTGCGCAGCAGGTTGTTCAGCATCACGGGCTGCGCGTCGCCGGCCGGCGTCGCGGCTTGCGTGAGCGCGTCGTGCGCGGTGTCGCCGGTCTGGATCAGCAGGCGGCCGTCGCCGGTCGCGAGCGCGTCGCCGCTCGACAGCGCATTGAGCAACGCGACGGCGCGCGGGTCGGCATCGGCGGCGAGACGGTCGACCGCAGCCGTCTTCGCGTCGAAGTCGTCGCCGGCGAGCGCGGCGGTATCGGCTGCCGTCAGGGCGAACGCGGCGCGCGGCAGTGCGCCCGCCAGCGCGGCACAGGCGACGACCGCGACGGCGGCGCGGCGAAAGCGTGTAGGCATCGGGAGATCCTGTCGGGCGTGGGAAAGCGGGTTCGTGCGGCGGTGCGCGTGCGATGCGTTACGGTGAGTACCGGCATTCGCGCACCGGCCTGCAAGCGGAGCGCCACGCCGGTGCGCCGCGCCCCGCATCGCATCAGGCCAGCGCCGCGCGCTGCCGGCGCAGGAACGCCGGGATCGAGCTGACGATGTCCGGCTTGCCCTGGTTGCCCGCGATGAACGGGCTCCACGGCTGCGCGCGCACCGCGGTCTTCGTCTTCCACACGACGTTGAATTGCCCGTCGCCGCGGATCTCGCCGATCATCACCGGCTTGTGCAGGTGATGGTTGCCGTCCATCGTGAGCGTGAAGCCCGAGGGGCCGGCAACGGTCTGGCCGATCATCGCGACGCGCACCTTGTCGACGTCGGTGCTCTTCGCCTTTTCGACGGCCTGCTTCCACATGTGGATGCCCACGTAGGTCGCCTCCATCGGATCGTTCGTCACGCGCTTCGCGCCGCCCGGCAGGTTGTTCGCCTTCACCCACGCGGCAAACTGGTCCTTGAACTTCGTGTTGGTCGGGTTCTTCACCGACATGAAGTAGTTCCACGCGGCGAGATGGCCGACGAGCGGCTTCGTGTCGATCCCGCGCAGCTCTTCCTCGCCGACCGAGAACGCGACCACCGGCACGTCGGTCGCCTTGATCCCCTGGTTGCCGAGCTCCTTGTAGAACGGCACGTTCGAATCGCCGTTGATCGTCGAGACCACGGTCGTCTTGCCGCCCTGGGCGAAGTTCTTGATGTTCGCGACGATCGTCTGGTAATCGCTGTGGCCGAACGGCGTGTAGACCTCCTGAATGTCGGCGTCCTTCACGCCCTTCGATTTCAGGAACGCGCGCAGGATCTTGTTGGTCGTGCGCGGATACACGTAGTCGGTGCCGAGCAGGAAGAAGCGCTTCGCGCCGCCGCCTTCCGCGCTCATCAGGTACTCGACGGCGGGGATCGCCTGCTGGTTCGGCGCGGCGCCCGTGTAGAACACGTTGCGCGACATTTCCTCGCCTTCGTATTGCACCGGGTAGTAGAGCAGGCCGTTCAGCTCCTCGAACACCGGCAGCACCGACTTGCGCGACACCGACGTCCAGCAGCCGAACACGCACGCGACCTTGTCCTGCGTGAGCAGCTGGCGCGCCTTCTCCGCGAACAGCGGCCAGTTCGATGCGGGATCGACGACCACCGGCTCGAGCTTGCGGCCCATCACGCCGCCGTTCTTGTTGATCTCGGCGATCGTCATCAGCGCCGTGTCCTTCAGCGACGTTTCGGAGATCGCCATCGTGCCCGACAGCGAATGCAGGATGCCGACCTTGATCGGGCCCGTGCCCGCATCGGCCGCGTGAGCGAACGGACTCTTGCCTGCCAGCGCGAGTGCACCGGCCATCGAACCGAACTTCAACAGACTGCGACGTTTCATCGGGATCCCCTTGTCATGTTGGATGTGCGTGCGCCGTGGCGGCGCCGGCATCGGAGTAACGCAAGGCATGTGCCAGTCGCGCCGATGCACGCCGGGCGTGCCTGTGCGGGGCGGCGCGGGGCGCCGGCGCGGTGCGCATGACGCGTCGTGCAGCATGCGCGATCCGTTGCGGTGCGCTCGTGCGGGCGCAAATGGTGCACGGCTGGGGCCCGGGTTCGAGCGCGTGCGTCACACGTCGAAGGGGGGCGGCGCGGGATCGATGCGCACGCATCCGGCCGTGTCGTGTCGGCGTCGCGTGCACATGGCTTGGTCATGAAGTGCCAGGGGAAGGGCGAGGCGCTCCGCTCGACGGGTGCGTTGCCCGGGTTCTCGCCGCCTCGCGTCATCGAGCGGACGCGGATGGCCGGCGTGCGGAAACAAACGGAAGAGGATGGAACGGTGCAGCAGAAACGCAAACGGGCGCGCCATGTGCGCCCGTTCGGCGGGACTGGAGCGATCGGCTATTACTTGCCGGTCGCCGTGGCGGCGCGCGATGCGCCGCCGGGAAGGTCAGTAACGCGGTACGGACGGATCGACGTCACGCGACCACGCGTCGATGCCGCCCTGCAGGTTGTACAGCTTCGTGAAGCCGCGCGATTCGAGGAACATCGCGACTTGCGCGCTGCGCATCCCGTGATGGCACACGCAGACGATTTCCGCTTCGTCGTCGAGCTCCTCGCTGCGCGCGGGGATCTGCTGCATCGGGATCGACACGCTGCCGGCGATCTGCGCGGTCGAGATTTCCCACGGCTCGCGCACGTCGAGCACGACCGGCGCGGGGCGCGCCGGATCGCGAAGCCATTCCGCAAGCATCGCGGGCGTCAGGATCTGCATGGGGCCGCCGCTCAGAACTTGAAACGCGACGGTTCGATCGCGTTGACGAGGTGGTCGACGTAGGTTTCGAATACGTCGGCGACGCGGTACTGCTTCTCGTCGATGCGCGTGATGACCTGCGCCTTCATCACCGGACGGCCGCCGACGAACGCCGACAGGCGGCCGCCGATCTTCAGCTGTTCGAGCATCTGCTGCGGCACGACCGGCAGGCCGCCCGCGACGCAGATCACGTCGTACGGCGCCTTGTCGGGCCAGCCGAGCGAACCGTCGCCGAGTGCGACTTCCGCGTTCGTCACGCCGTCGTTGCGCAGGTTGTCGGCCGCGAACTTCGCGATGGCCGGATCGATCTCGACGGCCGTCACGTGCTGCGCGCGATGCGCGAACAGCGCGGCCAGGTAGCCCGAACCCGCGCCGATCACGAGCACGTTCTCGTGCTTCTTGACCGCCAGTTCCTGCAGCACGCGCGCTTCGACGCGCGGGAACAGCATCTTGCTGCGGCCGCCGGGCAGCGGCAGCTCGAGGTCGGCGAACGCGAGATCGCGGTGTTCGGGCGACACGTAGTGTTCACGCTTGACGATCGACAGCAGGCCCAGGACGTCCAGATCCAGCACGTCCCACGGCCGGATCTGTTGTTCGATCATGTTGAAACGCGCGTTTTCGATATTCATGGTGTGGTCACGCAGCCAGGTCGGCCATCAGCGGGGATAGAGAAACTTCGTGATTGTACCAAACGGGGCGGCGGCGAAGCCTTCAGACGGCCTGCAACAGACCTTTACGCCTTGCTCTTCTTGATCTGCGCCTCGAACGCGAGGTCGAGCTTGCTCGCCTTGCGCGGCTTTTTGGGGCCGAATTCGTCGACGAACCTGACGAATTCGTCGAGCGGCAGCGGCTCGCTGCGTTTCTCGGCGGTGCCGCCGGAGCGGTCGACCAGGTAGAACAGGCCGCCCGCCATCGCGACGGCGGCGAACTGCGGGTTGCCGGAACGGGTCTTGAGGCGTTCGACCGCGTGGGTTGCTTTGGTGGTGCGCATCGTGCGGGTTCTTGCAGGGGCGTGGAGCCCTTTACTTTATCAAACCGGCCGCCCGCATGCGGCCGTGCGGTGTCAGACGGTGCGCGAGTAGCGCTGATGCGGCGTCTGGCCGAGGTACGCGTCGAACGCCATCGCGATGTTGCGCACGACCATCCGGCCGGCCGGATGGATCGTCAGGCGGTCGCCGGCGACGGTCAGCAGGCCGTCCTGCTCGAACCCGCGCAGCGCGTCGAGCTCGCGCGCGAAGTGATCGGCGAAGCGGATCCCGTGCGCCGCCTCGATATGCGAGAACGGCAGTTCGAGGTTGCACATCAGCTGCGTGATCACGTCGCGGCGCAGCCGGTCGTCGGGCGTGAGCCGCACGCCGCGCGCGATCGGCAGCCGGCCCGCGTCGAGCGCGGTGCCATAGGCCGGCAGGTCCTTCGCGTTCTGTGCGTAGACGTCGCCGACCTTGCCGATCGACGACACGCCGAAGCCGACCAGGTCGGTATCCGCGCGCGTGCTGTAGCCCTGGAAATTGCGTTGCAGCGTGCCGTTGCGCTGCGCGCGCACGAGTTCGTCGGACGGCCGCGCGAAGTGGTCCATCCCGATGTACACGTAGCCGGCCTGCGTCAGCATGTCGATCGCGAGGCCGAGCAGTGCGATGCGCGTTGCGGGCGGCGGCAGCGTCGCGTCGTCGATCTGCCGCTGCATCTTGAACAGGTGCGGCATGTGCGCGTAGCCGAATACCGACAGGCGGTCCGGCGCGAGCTCGATGATCGTCTCGAGCGTGCGCGCGAACACGGCGACCGTCTGGTGCGGCAGCCCGTAGATCAGGTCGACGCTGACCGATTGGAAGCCCGTCGTGCGCGCGGCCGACAGCAGGTCGGCCGTCATCGCGAGCGGCTGGACCCGGTTGATCGCCTGCTGCACGACCGGATCGAAATCCTGCACGCCGAGGCTCAGCCGGTTGAAGCCGATGTTGCGCAGGTGGACGAGCGTCGCGGGCGTGACCGTGCGCGGGTCGATCTCGATCGAGAACTCGGCGTCGGCGTCCGGCGCGAGCGCGAAATGTTCGCGGGTGGCCGCCATCAGCTCGGCCGTTTCGTCGTCGGACAGGAAGGTCGGCGTGCCGCCGCCCCAGTGAAGCTGCGTGACCGGGCGCGCGGGATCGAACAGCGCGGCCTGCAGCGCCAGTTCGCGCTTCAGTTGCTCGAGATACGGGCGCGCGCGGCGGCGGTTGTTGGTCGCGATCTTGTTGCAGCCGCAATAGAAGCAGGCCGTGTTGCAGAACGGGATGTGAAAGTACAGCGACAGGTCGCTCGCCGACGCGCCGGGATCTCCCGCGGCGCGCACGTAGTCGGTCGGGTCGAATTCGTCGCGGAACTGCAGCGCGGTGGGGTAGGACGTATAGCGCGGCCCGTTCGCACCGTACTTCGCGAGCAAATCGGGACGGAACAGTGTGTCGGCAGAACCGGAACTCATGATGGTCTCGCGCTTTTTGGATGCTTTGGAGTATATGAACGCGCGTTCCGGCTGCATTGTGTAATAACGTCGCAGCCGGCGGTGGCACAATGCGCGGTGGGCTGCCGCACGCTGCGTCCGGTTGCCGCACCGTTTTTTGTTGTTCGTGAGAGAGCCGAGTGTCCGTCGAAATGCCTGTCCGTCCGGCGCCCGCCGAGGTCCCGCCGCCGCACGCGTGCCGCGAGGGGTGCGGCGCATGCTGTATCGCGCCGTCGATTTCCTCGCCGATTCCGGGAATGCCCGACGGCAAGCCGGCCGGCGTGCGCTGCGTGCAGCTCGGCGACGACCTGCGCTGCCGGATCTTCGGCCGGCCCGAGCGGCCCGCGTGCTGTTCCGGGCTGCAGCCGTCCGCCGAGATGTGCGGTGCGTCGCGCGACGACGCGCTCGCGTGGCTGACGCGCCTCGAGATCGCGACGCAGCCGTCGCCCGGCGCTGCCCACTGACGCGCTGCCCGCGCTGTCGTTTGCCGGCACGCGCATGGAACCGGCGACGCGCGTCGAAGCACTAACTTCGGTCCCCAGCGCCACATGGGGCGGAGCCGATAACCGGACTGCCGCTTCGCCCGATACAGGAGATTGTTCAGCATGACCGCATCTTGCACGCCTGGCCGGCGCCGCTTCCTCGCCGCTTGCGCCGGCGCCATCGGCGTGTCGGTATCGCTCGCCGCCTGTGCGTCGACGTTTCCGTTCATTCCCGATCACTACACGTTCTCGCGCGGCGACGTGCAGAAGGCCGTCGCGCGCAAGTTTCCGTACCAGAAGACGGTCGCGCAGGTCGTCGACGTGTCGCTGGCGAATCCGGCCGTCAACCTGCTGCCCGACCAGAACCGCGTCGCGGTGCAGCTCGATGCGCATTTCGCGAGTCCGTTCCTGAGCGAACCGGTGAGCGGCAAGTTCACCGTGTCGGGCCAGCTGGCCTACGACGCGCCGAGCCGCTCGGTCGTGCTGAAGGCGCCGGCCGTCGACAGCCTCGTGCTCGACGGCAACGCGCAGATGTACGCGCAACAGGTCGGCGCGGCCGCCGGCCTGCTCGCGACGCAGGTGCTGACCAACTATCCGATCTATACGTTCAAGCCCGAGCAACTGCAATTTGCCGGCGTGAACTACGAACCCGGTACAATTACGATTCTTACAAACGGCATACGCGTGGCGATCGTCGAAAAGTGACGGCGCACCGCGCGCGGCCGGGCGGGCCGCGGCGGTGACGCGGCCCTTTCTTTCGACTACTTCGGAGTTGGGCCACGGATGGACTGGATCCTGATCTGCAAGGCATTGATCCTCGGCGTCGTCGAGGGGCTGACGGAATTCCTCCCGGTGTCGAGCACCGGCCACCTGATCGTCGCGGGCAGCTTCCTGAATTTCAACGATGCGCACGCGAAGACCTTCGACGTCGTGATCCAGTTCGGCGCGATTCTCGCGGTCTGCTGGGAATACCGGCAGCGGATCGTGTCCATCGTGTCCGGGCTGCCGAGCCGGCCCGACGCGCAGCGCTTCACGCTGAACGTCGTGATCGCGACCATTCCCGCGATCGCGCTCGGCCTGCTGTTCGAGAAGAAGATCAAGGCCGTGCTGTTCTCGCCGGTGCCGGTCGCATTCGCGCTCGTCGTCGGCGGCGCGATCATCCTGTGGGCCGAGGCGCGGCAGCGCGAACGCAGCGAGCCGCCGCGCGTGCAGTCGGTCGATGCGCTCACGCCGCTCGATGCGCTGAAGGTCGGCCTCGCGCAATGCTTCGCGCTGGTGCCGGGCATGTCGCGCTCGGGCTCGACGATCATCGGCGGGATGCTGTTCGGCCTCGACCGGCGCGTCGCGACCGAATTCTCGTTCTTCCTCGCGATTCCGATCATCTTCGGCGCGACGCTCTATGAAACCGTCAAGGACTGGCAGGCATTCACGGTCGACTCGCTCGGCCTGTTCGCGCTCGGGCTGGTTGCCGCGTTCGTCAGCGCGTTCGTGTGCGTGCGCTGGCTGCTGCGCTTCGTCGCGACGCACGACTTCACCGTGTTCGCGTGGTACCGGATCGCGTTCGGCCTGTTCGTGCTGCTGGTGGGCTACAGCGGGTGGCTGAACTGGGCGTGATGCCGGTGCGGGGGGCACAGGTGCTCCCGACAGATGGATGAAGAACGGCCCGATCGGCAAGATGCCGGTCGGGCCGTTTTTCATGGCGCGGCGCGCAGCATGCGCCGTGCTGCCGCGAGCCGTGGTCAGCCGGCGCGCTTGCGGAACACCAGGTCCCACACGCCGTGGCCGAGCCGCAGCCCGCGCCGTTCGAACTTCGTGACGGGGCGGTAGTCGGGGCGCGGCGCGTAGTCGGCGGCCGTGTTCTCGAGCGTCGGTTCGGCGCCGAGCACTTCCAGCATCTGTTCCGCATAGTTCTGCCAGTCGGTCGCACAATGCAGGTACGCACCCGGTTTCAGGCGCGATGCGAGGTGCGCGACGAGCGGCGGCTGGATCAGCCGGCGCTTGTGGTGACGCGCCTTGTGCCACGGATCCGGGAAGAAGATGTGCACGCCGTCGAGGCTTTCCGGCGCGAGCATGTGCTCGAGCACTTCGACCGCGTCGTGCTGGATGATGCGGATGTTCGGCAGCTCCTGCTCGCCGATCAGCTTCAGCAGCGCGCCGACGCCCGGCTCGTGCACCTCGACGCCGAGGAAGTCGTCGCCCGGGCGATGCGCGGCGATTTCCGCGGTCGACGCGCCCATCCCGAAGCCGATTTCCAGGATGCGCGGCGCGCGGCGGCCGAACACCGCGTCCCAGTCGGGGATTTCAGCGGCGTACGGCACGACGAAGCGCGGGCCCAGATCGTCGAGCGCGCGGCGCTGGCCGGTCGACACGCGGCCGGCGCGCGTCACGAAGCTGCGGATGCGGCGTCGGTGCAGCGGATTGACTTCGTCGGCGCCGTCGGCGGCTTCGTCGGGAAGGGCGGCGTCGTCCGGCGGCAGGCCGGCTTCGTTCGGATCGTCGTGCATCATCGGTGACAGAGAAAGGCTTGGTTCGGGCGCGGGCCCGTTACGCCCGCTACGCGCAGCGGTGCTGCCCGATGGACAGGCAGATGGTACAAAAAAGCCGCCTTCGACGAGGCGGCTCTTGCGCAGGCTGCCGAGCAGCCGAAGGTGGAGCGGGCGATGGGAATCGAACCCACGTCATCAGCTTGGGAAGCTGAGGTAATGGCCATTATACGACGCCCGCAGAACGGGTAATTCTACAGGGTTTGGCGTGAGGATGGCAAGCGGGGAGATTTGGGCGGTGGGAGCGAAACTGGCATGGCTGGATCGTGGGGCGGCAGCATCGCTCGTAAGACTCCCCGTCACCCGCGTTGAAGGGGCCAGCTACGTGTTTCGGCGTATGATCGTGCGATCTATAGCCACGAGCGGCGGGCGATGATGTTGACTAGCGTCCCATTCCAAATATCGACATATGCGCAATCTGAAATCGATCGATTTCGGGCCCTTGCGGAGCATTGGACGAGTGCCGCGCAGCACGTAATTGTGTCGTACTTGGCTATAGAGGTTGCCGGCACAAAGTGGCTTCATTGGGCGATAGTTCGATACGTCTACGAGACGGTCCGCCCGACTTTGCTCGAACCTTCCGTCGTAGAACTGGACGGCATTACTGTAGGGCGAGTGCGAATCGATTTGGCGAATGCGAATTTCGACCTTGATCGAATCTTTCATGCGGGGCAGATCGAGGTCGACGGAGAGTTCTACACGCTGCCACAAGCTGACGCGGCGGTATGCCAAGTTTTTCTGAGTTACGCAGGGCATCATGTTTCACGTTGGTGGATCGGTGACCCGACTCGGCTGCCAAGTCAGCGTTCGGCATTTCTTGCGCAATTCGACAAGGATCTCACGAAGCTTCGTGAAGAACTGCTGTCGCGCGAATCTCGTGGTCACCCGTTTGAGCGGGTTTTGGCGCTCGTCCTGGAAGAACTCGGATTCGACTGTATGTATCTTGGCGAGGTATCCCACTTGCAGGAAGCGCCAGATATATATTGCGAGACTCCGACTCGAAGGATCGCAGTGATCGAGTGCGCGGCTGCCGTCACTAACTCATCCGAGAAGCTTTCGAAGCTACACCAGCGTGTGCTACGTATAAAGAACGGCTTTGCCACACAGCGACTCGGAAACGTTCAGGTAAACGGGGTTCTCATCACAAAGCACGGAGACGCGGAGATCGAGCCGTTTATCGAAGAAACAGAGCGATTCGGATTGTGCATCGTTGGTCTTTCTGCGTTGACTCGTCTTGCGGACGGATTGCGCTTCAAAGTTCAGCCCGATGCGCTGTACGATGAGCTTTTCACTCCTGTCCAGCGATCTTCGGATCTGTTTGCTCAAGTTGGGTCAGCTTCATAGGATATGCCACTGTTTTTCTAGTAATCGCTCCTGTATCGCTGCGTAGCCTCCGGCGGAATCTTAGGTTGTGAACCGTTCGAATTCGGTATCGGGTAAACGAGGCGGAGAGGTTGCAAAGGAATGTGCAATACTGGGTGGGCGGTATTAAATTCCAAATGATCAATGCTCGGGGGTTGGCATGAAAAGTAAAGTCACGGGACCGAAAGCTGCACAGAGTGCGTCGCAAGTTCTCTCGAACGGCTCCACTGGTAAAAATTCTAAAACTGCTGCAGGGAGTGCTCTCTCGCAGGTGGCCGCCCCAAAGAAAGTCACATCATCAAGCGCCGCATCCAGTGCTTCGCAAGTACTTCGTGATGGTCGAACGAGCGCGGCTTCAAAGAGTGCGGCCGGTTCGGCGCTTTCGCAGCGGCAAACGACTAGAAAGAAATGAGCGGTGGGGAGGCGCGCATGCTCACGCCGTTGAAATACTGGCGCGTGCCTTGTAGCATCGACGCTGGGGATTTACGTCCAGCGACGGAGTTTAGCTTGCCGGAAGCGCTGGCTAACCAGTCATCACCTCCTCGAATTGGCCACGGAATCACGATTGCCGCCTACGACGAAGCAGAGCAGATGGGACTGTTCAGATGGCTTGGCATCGTGACCGGAGGGGGCGGCGGAATACGAACGGTCGAGTGGAGACCTTCCAATGCCGAGATTTGGGTAGACACCGGATTCGGCCGCAACAAATGGAAGGAGGGGGGCTTTGGCTTCGCCTCTTCTAAAATTGCGGGCTATGGACTGCACGAGCTTTGGAGCGAAGCATTTGGTGGTATGGATCTTCGTGACCATGCGCCGGTTGCCACCAGACCTACCGGCCCGAGAAAGGCGATAGGGCGCAGTGGAATTCCGTCAGAACGTTTGATTCCCATCGAGATTATCGGGGAACCGACGGCAGGTCCCAAAGCGGGGGTTGTCTACGTCCTCAAGTCAGCCTACGGCTATAAGGTAGGTAGGACTCGAAATGTGCCCGCACGGATGAGGGCTTTTGGTGTTCATCTGCCTATCGTCTATACCATTCCATTTTGTGCATGGTTCGATGACTGCCATGAGGCAGAGCGTCGTTATCACAATATGTTTGCTACCAAACGGATAAACGGCGAATGGTTTGACCTCACGGACAGTGATGTGGAAAAAATTAGGATGAGAGCCTAAGCCGTCGGCAATGTATTGGCCTGAAAAAGCGAGCGGTCTAGGGGGAGTTGCGGCATATAAATCGATGACGCTTTATTACAGCACGCCGATGAATGGCTAGTAACTAGCGTATGCCAATAGCAGAATTTTGCCTATGGCGCGAGCACTACGCATCTGTTACATTGGGGCGCTGTTATTTATCTACTAGATCTGCAGATAGCATGTTCAACTTCCTCGTAACAGCTGAGATCGGAGCTTGGGATCGACCAGGTTACGAGTACGACCGAAGCCGATTTCTTGAATATACCAGCGACGATATCTCCGTTAGCTTTCGGGAACTGAAATCTCCACAGCTGCAGGCACTAACAGAACTGCCGTGTTTGTTTGCCTACGAGGGCACTGATGAGCCTATGCGAGTCGGTCGTCTGAAGAAGGTCAAGCTGCGAAACAGCGAGCGCACGCTATATCTCGAACCAGACTTGGATCCCCGCGTTCCGCCCATTCCTTTTGAGCGAATTAAGCCGCTTCAAACCTCCCTAGACATTCGTAGTTGGGAGTTAAATCGGACACATTGGGCGATCAAGGATGAGGATCTCTTTGACGTGTTGACGGGCGCGGGCCTCGTCCCACGTAATGCGACCAGTTCGAGAATCGAAAAATCAGACTTGCCGCCGGTTTCCGCCCCTGAATTTCAGGCTGGCAACGTCGGTGCATTTATTGAGAAGGTGCTGAACCTCGACCATGGTGGTTGCGAGGTGTTTTATCGAGGGCACTCGAATCGAACCAAGTATCGACTCGAGCCGTCCATCTTCCGCAAGGACGAGCGCGGGAATTTTATCAATCGTGATTCGGAAGACCGGATGTATAAAGAGTTGCTTGTCTCGAATTCCGTGGACTTCCAAGGTGACGTGTACACGTTGGATCGGCTCGTGCGAATGCAGCACTACTCATTGCCTACACGCTTGCTTGATATCACATCGAATCCTCTGATCGCTTTGTATTTTGCTTGCAAGAGCAATCTTGACCACGATGGTGAGGTCATCGTGTTTTCTATGGAGCGGAGTCAAATCAAGTACTTCGATTCGGATACCGCAAGTTGCATCGCAAACTTGACGCGGCTTCCGCAGGAGAGGAAGGATTCCATCGACTACAGCAGCAACGATGTCCGCAAATTCAATAAGCAGCAGCCGATCAAGCAGTTGCTCCACTTTGTCAAAGAAGAAAAACCATTCTTTGAAAGTAGGATGGATCCTCGTCACTTGCGATCTGTCATTTGCGTCAAGGGAAAACACACAAACAACAGAATCTCCTTCCAATCGGGAGCATTCTTGCTGTTCGGGCATGACGCTGTGCTGGATGAGCGTGGCACTTCGGAGATTGCAGTTCAGAGAATTGCGGTGACGAATAAGCGGATGGTGCTCAGTCAACTAGATCAACTGAATATCAACGAGAGTACGGTGTTTCCATACATTGAAAATTCGGCGAAGTACATCGCTGAGAAGTTTGCGTTCAAGGGTTAGTGACCCGTATTGGATGAGATTGACCGTTGAAAGTAAGTGGCGGTAATGGGGTTGTGCCGATCGCCACGTTTCAACTGTCCATTGCGTTGTGTTGAGCGGTGGTCTGCCCGGATAGTCGTCGCATAGACGACACCCAACACCCCAACAATTTTCCGCTGCTGACCATCGATCAGATTTGCGATCTGGCTGCTGCTGCTGCTGCTGCTGTGTGTGAAGATTGCGGCGGCAAGCTTTCGCGAGCAGATTTCACTGAAAATCTTCTGACACTTCTCGAAGACATCCCAGGATTCGACGCGGGCGAGGTGGGCGCGAGACTCATCGAATTGGCATGGGCGACGTACAACGGTCGCCCGTCCGATTTCTGACGCTGCTACTCACGCGCCAGCTCAGCTACCTTTCCATGGAGGGTTTCTCGGTACGAGTGAGCGTCTTCCGAGAAGTGAAGGCGCCGATGGCAGTTGGGGCAAACGGCGACCGCATTCGTCACCGTATCCGATCCGCCGTCCACCAGCTTTCGGAGATGATGACTTCGAGAAAAGGGGAACCCATCCGCGCGCGAGAACAGGCGGGCTGGTCACACGCCTCGCAGATCGCCTACGCTCGATCAAGCACCCAAGTTTGGCGCAAATGTTGCAAGCGAGGCGTTTTGGCCGCCGGCCTTGAAACCGGCATGGCCCGGTGGCGGTGCGATCGATCGCCGGTAATGAGCGTCAAGGATCGGTCTGCAGCGGTCCGTCAACGCAAGGCCGTCCGGAAAATGCGCTGGCGGCGCGCCCGCATGCGGGCACGTGTCGAAAATGGACGAGTCGGTGTCGGACGCATACAAGCTGCGGTGCAGCTTTCGAACTAACGTGACAGACCTCTTACCCGATCGTTAGTCTGGAGCTGACATGTCCGATTTCATCACCGTTCTGCGCAAAACCTGCCCGACCCCGGTCGTCGACGCGACCAAGTGGAAGCGCATCGGCGGCGATCCGCACACCGTGAACCTCAACGCCTACGTCTCCAAGGACGGCAGCAAGATCATGGGCACCTGGATCTGCACGCCGGGCAAGTTCGAGGTGAACTACGAGAAATGGGAGTACTGCCACTTCCTCGACGGCTACTGCATCATCACGCCGGAAGGCGAGGAGCCGGTGCACCTGAAGGCCGGCGACGTGTTCGTGATCGAACCCGGCATGAAAGGAACGTGGGAAGTGGTGGAGACGGTGCGCAAGTACTTCGTCTTCGCGTGAGCGTGCGGATCGGTTCGGGCTGCGCCAACGCGCCGGTCGCACCGACGCGTTGAGCCGCACCTTCAGCCGATACCGACGAACAGCGGATTCAGCCGGGGATCGCCAGCAGCGAACCCCGGCCCAACAAAATAAAACGCGTTCCGGGTCGGAAACAGCTCCCGAGCGTGGTCGCACGCCCGGCCGGTTCCACTATCGCGCGGATCGCGCCGGGTGACGCGCTGTTCACCCGCCTGTTCACCGGCAGCGACATGTTTCGCATGCGATACCGATCGGCGCGGCGGTGCCGCGGTACAAGCGTAAATCGCGGGGGCGCCATTGGATCTCGGCGCGCGTTGCCGAGGCCGCGCATGGCCGACGCGCAAGTGCACGTGTCACGCGCCTCGCGCATGACGGAGCACGCGTTCGCACACCGATGCGGTACGGCGCGATTCGGATGCTGTCGCTCAAGTCGCATGACTTCACGGCATCGCGACGATCGCGAGCCTGCAGGGCATCGCGCAAGCGCCTATGATGCAGCGATCCGCCCGTCACGCCGGCTGCCGCGCGTGCATGGCCCGCGAACGCCGAACGTTTTCCCGGAACCCCGACCATGCGCATCACCGACATCCGCGAGCAGGCGATCCCGGTTTCCCGCTATGCCGATCCGGCGATTCCGTCGGGCGGCCTGACGACGAGCGTCGTCGCGATCGTCACCGATGTCGTGAGCGATGGCCGGCCGGTCACGGGCTATGGCTACGCGTCGGTCGGCCGCCATGCGCAGGGCGGGCTGATTCGCGAACGGTTCGCGCCGCGTCTGCTGGCCGCCGCGCACGCCATCGCCGACGACGCCGGCACGAACCTCGATCCGTTTCGCGCATGGCGCGCGATGATGGCGGGCGAGAAGCCCGGCGGGCACGGCGAACGCTGCGTCGCGGTCGGCGTGCTCGACATGGCGATCTGGGATGCCGCCGCGAAGATCGCGGGCCTGCCGCTCCATCGCTTCGTCGCCGACCGGCTCGCGCGCGACGCGGCGCCCCGCGTGCGCGTCTACGCGGGCGGCGGCTACCGCTATCCGCACGACGATCTCCCGCACCTGTCGGACGAGATGCGCCGCATCGCCGATCTCGGCTACACGCACGCGAAGATCAAGATCGGCGGCCCGGATATCGACCAGGACACACGCCGCGTCGAAACCGCCGCGGCCTGCCTTGCCGACAGCTCGCATCTCGCGGTCGACGCGATGAACGCGTACGACGCGACGAGCGGCCCCGCTGCCGCCGCGCGGCTGGCCCCGTTCGAACTCTGGTGGTTCGAGGATCTGTGCGACCCGCTCGACCTGCCGCTTCACGCGGACCTGACTGCGCAATACACGCCGCCGGTCGCGGCCGGCGAGGCGTTGTTCTCGCTCGCGGAAGCGAAGCTGCTCGAGCGCTACGGCGGCCTGCGCCCGGACCGCGACGTCCTCGTGTTCGATCCGGTGCATTGCTATGGCCTGCCGGGCTACCTGCAGATCGTCGACCATTTCGTGTCGAACGGCTGGCGGCGCGATGCGTTCTGGCCGCATGGCGGTCATCTGTTCTCGCTGCACGTCGTGTCGGCGCTCGGGCTCGGCGGCGCGGAAGTCAGCCCGTTCGCGTTCCATCCGTTCAGCGGGCTGGCGGACGGCGCAACGGTCGACGCCGGCTACACGCCCGTGCCGCAGGCGCCGGGCATCGGTTTCGAGCTGCATGCCGATGCCTGTCGCGCGTTTCGCGCGGTCGCGGGCCGCTGACCGGCGTCGCCGGTGTCAGCGCGCGTCGATCGCGAAGCGGGCCGTGCATGCATTGGCGGGCCGGCTTGGCGCGGATGCCGCCGTCAGCCGATCGCGTGCACGCCGACCAGCAGCAACGCGCCGACGACGATCAGCAGCAACGCATGAATGCGCGTGCCCATCACGCACACGGTCGATCCGACCGCGATCGCCCGCGCGGCCCAGCCGCCGTCGAGCGCGCGCAGCAGCACCCAGACCGACGCGAGGATCATGCCGGCCGCGACCGGCCGCAGGCCGGCTTCGAGTGCGATCTGCCAGCGTGCGCCCTGGTGCCGCCGCCACAGATGCGCGACGCCGTAGATCAGGAACGCGGTCGGCCCGAACAGCGCGAGCGTCGCGATCACCGCGCCCCAGAAGCCCGCCACCTGCCAGCCGATCAGCGTCGCGAGCAGCGAGCCGGGGCCGGGCGCCATCCGCGCGATCGCGAAGTCGTTCACGAACTGCGTGGCCGTCATCCAGTGATGCACGTCGACGACCTGCCGCTGGATGTCGGCGATGATCGCCTGTCCGCCGCCGATCGTCGCGATCGACAGCGGCGCGAATACGCCGAGCAGGGCGGCATAGCGTGACGGGGTCGTCATCGTTCGGCGCTCCTGGCCGCGACGGCGCCCGCACGGCGGTATTCGAGCGCGACGCTCAGCGTGCCGCCGATCAGCACGGTCCAGACGAGCGGCCAGTGCAGCACCGCCACCGACACGAACGTGAGCGTCGTCACCGCGAACGGCAGCGCGCGGCGCGGCAGCCGGCGCACCGCGGTGATCGCCATCGAGATCGACAGCCCGATCGCCGCGGCGGCCGCGCCCGCGAGTGCGACATGCGTGAGTGGAAAGCGCGTGAGCGTCGAGAACGCGACGCCGAACAGCACGATCAGCACGGCCGGCGGTGCGATGATGCCGGTGAAGCCGGCCACCGCGCCGCGCCATCCGGCCAGCCGGTAGCCGATCCAGATCGCGAGGTTCTTCACGTTGACGCCCGGCAGCGCCTGCGACAGCGCGAGGCCGTTGAGGAACGCCTCTTCGTCGAGCCAGCGCCGCTCGTGCACGAAGTCGCGCATCATGCGCCCGCTCAGCCCGCCGCCGAAGCTGGTGAGGCCGATTTGCGCGAACGCGATGAACAGGGCGAGGACGCCGGGGGGCGGGGCAGCGCCGTCGGGCGGCGCGGGTGCGATCGGGGTGGCGGGCGAAGACATCGGGCGGACAAGGCGCGGCGGGTGGGCAGTCGCCCATGGTAGCAAGCGGTGCCTGTCAGCACGCTGACATCGGGCCGGCGAGGATGCTTGCGCAACGACGTCGGCGCGCCCGCCGAAACCGGCGCGCGGCTAGGCCCGCACGACCGTCACGCCCGCGGCCTCGATCGGCTCGGTCAGCGCCGCATCGGTTTCCCGTTCGACCACGATGGCCTGTGCGAGCGCGAGCTCGCCGATCACGAACTGCGACGCCGCACGCAGCTTGGATTGCGACGCCAGCACGATCGTCTCGCCGGCTCGCGCGGCCAGCGCGCGCTTGATCGCCGCTTCCTCGAAGTCGCCGGTGCTGAGCCCCGCGACCGGATGAACGCCCGTGACGCCCATGAAATACAGGTCGGCGTGGATGCGCGCGATGCCTTCCATCGCCGCGGCCCCCACCGCGACGATCGAATGCTTGTACAACCGTCCGCCGATCAGGATCACGTCGATCGACGGATGCGCGGCCAGCGCGACGGCGACGCTCGGGCTGTGCGTGACGATCGTCGCGCGCAGGTCGGGCGGCAACTGGCTGACGAGCAAGGCCGAGGTCGTGCCGCCGTCGACGATCACGACCTGTCCGGGCGCGATCATCTGCGCGGCGCGGCGTGCGATACGCCGCTTTTCCGCCGTGTCGAGCGTCTCGCGCTGCGCGAACGGCGCGACGGCCGGCGACGCCGGCAGCGCGCCGCCGTGCACGCGTTGCAGCAGGCCTTCGGCCGCCAGCTCGCGCAGGTCGCGGCGCACGGTGTCCTCGGACACGCCGAATTGCGCGCTCAGTTCGACAGCCAGCACCTGGCCGTCGCGGGCGAGCGCGTCGAGGATCGCTTTCTTGCGTTGGGTCGTCAGCATCGTGTTTGCACGAAATTTCTTGAAATTGCACGAATATGCACGTTACCATGAGTGCCATCACTTGTCGAATGGGAGGCCGCCATGGCCGCAACGCGGGACCGCGTCCGCATCGTTGATACGACGGTGCTGTCCGATGACTGGTATGTGCTGAAGAAGGTCACGTTCGATTTCCTGCGCCGCGACGGCACGTGGCAGCGCCTGAGCCGCGAAACCTACGATCGCGGCAACGGCGCGACCATCCTGCTGCGCAACGCGGCGACGGGCGACGTGCTGCTCACGCGGCAGTTCCGGATGCCGGCGTTCGTCAACGGACACGACGGGATGCTGCTCGAAGCCGCCGCGGGCCTGCTCGACGACGCGACGCCCGACGCACGCATCCGTGCCGAGGCCGAAGAGGAAACCGGCTATCGCGTGCGCGGCGTGCGCAAGGTGTTCGAGGCGTTCATGAGCCCGGGCTCGGTGACGGAGAAGCTGCATTTCTTCGTCGGCGAATACGATGCGTCGCTGCGCACGGGCGACGGCGGCGGGATCGCGGAGGAGGGCGAGGATCTCGAGGTCGTCGAGATGCCGCTGCACGCGGCGCTGGATGCCGTCGAGCGCGGCGAGATCGTCGACGCGAAGACGATCATGCTGCTGCAGTACGTCGCGCTGCGTGAACCCGCGGGCGGGCGCGCAACGACGGGATGAGGCCGCGGCGCGGCACTCGAACGGGCGTATGATCGCGCGACGCCATTCGTACACCGTTCGACGCTACCGCTGCGCCATCATGCCGATTTCCGATTCGCCCGACTCCATCGGTTCCGCCGATTCCAATGCCGCTTCCGCGCCACTGCCGGCGCATCTGGTCGCGTCCGCCGTCGAGGCGTTCGCGCGGGCCGATGCGCTGCTCGTGACGGCCGGCGCCGGCATCGGCGTCGATTCGGGGCTGCCCGATTTCCGCGGCACGGACGGCTTCTGGCGCGCGTATCCGGCGCTGCGCCACGAGCGTTTCGAATTCCACGAGATCGCGTCGCCGCAGGCGTTCCGCGCGCATCCGCAGCTTGCGTGGGGCTTCTACGGGCACCGTCTCGAACTCTACCGTCGGACGGTGCCGCACGCGGGCTTCGCGATCCTGCGGCGCTGGATGGACGCGATGCCGAACGGCGGCTTCGTGCTGACGAGCAATGTCGACGGCCAGTTCCAGAAGGCCGGCTTCGATCCGGCGCGTGTCGTCGAGATTCACGGTTCGATTCATTCGATGCAATGCCTGCGACCCTGCTCGGACGACACGTGGGACGCCGCGCCGTTCACGCCCGACGTCGACGCGGCCGCGTGCCGGCTGGTCGGCGAGTTGCCGCGCTGCCCGCGGTGCGGCGGCCTCGCGCGGCCGAACATCCTGATGTTCGGCGACCACGGCTGGCTCGGCGAACGCTACGACGCGCAGGAGCGGGCGCTGCACGACTGGATCGCGCAGGCAGGACGGGTGAGCGTCGTCGAGATCGGCGCGGGCACCGCGATTCCGACCGTGCGGCTGCTGAGCGAACGGCTCGGCGCCGACGTGATCCGCATCAACGCGCGCGAAGCGCATGCGCGCCGCGCGGACGTGATCGGGCTGAAGGGCGGCGCGCTCGCGACGCTCGCCGCGCTCGACCGCGCGTGGCGCGGCGATTGAACGCCGCACCCCGGCACGGCCTGCGTTCGCCCGTTGCGGTTGGCCGACGAGCGCCTGCACGAGTGCCGGGGCTTGTCGCACGGCACGGCGATTGAACGCCGCACCCCGGCACGGCCTGCGTTCACCCGTTACGGCTGGCCGACGAGCGCCTGCACGAGTGCCGGTGCTTGCGGCGAACCGAGGCCGGTCACGTAGTCGTAGCCGCCCGCGGCGTTGCAGATGCTGCCGCAGCTGCCGTTGGACCCGGTCGTGACGTCGTGATAGCCGCTGCCGTAGGCGTTTTTCCCGACCGTATAGAGCGTGTTGTAGGTACCGCTCAACGGGCTTTTGCCGGCCGCCGCGCGCATCGAATTCGCGATCGCGACGAGTGCCGACCATTGCGGCGCGCCTGCGCTGGTGCCGCCGACCTGGAACCAGCCCGCCTGCCCCTGGTAGGTGACCGAGTCGTACACCGCGAAACCGCTGGACGGGTTCGCGTCGTAGCTGACGTCGGGCACGCCGCGCTTGCCGGCGACCGGCACCGGCCAGGCGGTCTGGCCGGCCGGTTCGCCCTCGACGGAACTCACGCCGCCGCCGCTGCCGCTCCACGTGGCCTCGCCGACGTAGGCGCCGGATACGTCGGTGGACAACGTCGTGCCGCCCACCGCCACCACGTACGGCGACGCCGCCGGGTACTCGGTGCCGGTGCCGCTGTCGCCGGACGACGCGACGAACGTGACACCCGATACGTTGAAGTGGCTGTCGAAGCCGGTTTCGCTGTTGAACTCGTTGCCGCCGAAGCTCATCGACACGACCGACGCGCCGCGCTTGACCGCGACGTCGACCGCGGCCATCAGGTCGTTGAAGCTGGCCGACGCGGCCTCGACGAGCACGATTCTCGCCTTTGGCGCGATCGCATGCACCCATTCGACGTCGAGCGATATCTCGAGCGCCCAGCCCGAATCGGCCCTGGGCCGCGCGCCGCGTGCATATACCTTGGTGAAGCAGCCGTTCGCCGTGGTGCAGGCCGGCAACGAGAACGCGTTGCTGAACACGCCGAGATCGGACTCGATCCGCGGGTCGTCGTATGCGTCGACGATCGCAACGACCATCCCGTCGCCCTGGTTGGCGATCGTGTCGAATCCGTACGCGTGCCGGGTGAGCGCCGGCGTGAGGCCGGCCACCGTGGCCGTGCTTGCGCGCGGTTTCGTATGGAACGGCGGACGGGCGAATCCCTTGGGTGCACGGGCGCCCTCGACGTAGGGCGGCGGCCCGTTGTCCCCGGCGAGCGCGACGCTCGACGCGAGCAGCGACGCGCACAGCGCCGGTATCAACATGGAAGACAGGCGGATATTGTTCATTCTTCGAATCTCCATGTCGATGGAGTAGGGGGCGAAACAATTCTACGAAATCGGCTGCGTAAATTGCATCGGATATCGAACGAATACGGGAATATCTGATGAGGGTAAATACGTGAAATACCAATGGAATGCAGCGTTCAGGCGCTGGCGTGCCGCCCGATGAAGCTGATCTTTCCGGTATTAAAAATCTGATAAATAATCGACGCCGGTTTGATTTGTAATGTCCGGCGTAATCGATTGGAAAACATCGATTGCGGCCCGGGTGCCGGAATAATGAATTGCGTGATGCCGGTGCGACGCGATCCGGGCCCCGTCCGCCGGTCCTCCGGCATTGCCGTCGCGGCGCGATTGCGCATACAGTTCGGCGTAGGCCGCATCCGGCGATGCGGGCTCGTCAGCGAGGAGTTCCCTTGTTCTATTCGATGGTCGCGATCTTCGTCGGCGCCGGACTCGGCGCATTGCTGCGCTGGTTCCTGAGCCTTGCGCTCAACGCGTTCTTTCCCGCCGTGCCGCTCGGCACGCTCGCTGCGAACCTGATCGGCGGCTACGTGATCGGCGTTGCCGCCGTCGTTTTTACCACCCGCGTCGGGCTGCCGCCCGAGTGGCGGCTGTTCGTGATCACCGGCTTCCTCGGCGGCCTCACGACGTTCTCGACCTATTCGGTCGAAGTGATGACGCACGCGGTGCAGGGCGAATTCGGATGGGCGTTCGCGGTGGCTGCCCTACACTTGACTGGATCGTTCACGCTGACGGCGCTCGGCATGTGGACCGCGCGCGCGTGGTTCGCGGTGGCCTGAGCGCGCCGGCACCGGGAGGACGCGATGGACAGGGTCTTCTTGCGCTTCTACGTGCACGAGCAGCACCGGCTGCACTGGAAGCCGCTGTGGGAGTGGTTGCTGGAGGAGGGAAACCGGATGGGGGTCGCGGGCGGTTCGGCGTTTCGCGCGATGGCCGGCTTCGGCCGGCATCGGGTGCTGCACGAGGACCGCTTTTTCGAACTGCAGGGTTCGCTCGCGGTCGAGGTCGAGTTCATCGTCACCGAGGACGAGGCGAAGCGGCTGCTCGAGCGCGTGTCGCGCGAGAAAGTGCGCGTGTGCTACGCGATGATTCCGGCGAATTTCGGCGTGATCGACACGCTCGAGGCGCCGCCGGCGCAGGGGCCGGCAGCGTAGCGCGACACGTCGGATCAGATGCCGAAGATCGTCAGCGACACGGCGGCGCGCGTGACGATCATCAGCAGCACCTGCACGATCACGAACAGCAGGATCGGCGACAGGTCGATGCCGCCGAGGTTCGGGATCACGCGGCGCAGCGGGTTCAGGAACGGTGCGGTGAGCTGGTAGAGGATCGGCATCGCCGGCGAGCGCGGATTGAGCCACGACAGCAGCGCCATCAGGATCGTCATCCAGATCACGAGATTGAGCGCCCACTTCACGACGGTGAGCAGCGCGACCACGACGAGCGTCGCGATCACCGAGGCCGGGTCGAAGCCGGCCATCACGACCATCAGCACCACATAGACGAGCGCGGTGAGCAGCGCTGCGACGACGCTTGCCCAGTCGATGCCGCGCACGCCCGCGATCACGCGGCGCAGCGGCAGCACGAGCCAGTTGGTCGCCTGCAGCACGGCCTGCGTGACGGGGTTGTACGGCGGCACGCGGACGGCCTGCATCCAGACGCGCAGGATCAGCGCGGCGCCGAACAGCGTGAAGACGGTATTGAGCAGAAAACGGGCGATCTCGCCGAACATCGTTGGCATCCTTTTTATACAGTCGAGTAGCGTGCGGCCGCCAACGCCGGATGGCGGCGCATCGGCCGACACCTTATCACGCCTCGTCCCGCGGCGGGGAGGGGTGCCCGGTCGTGCGCGCGAGCGACGTTTCGACGGCCTGCGCGAGCGCCGGCAGCGCGGCCGGCGGCGCGGCGCGCTTCGCCGCGAGCGCGACCGCGCGGCGGGTCATCAGCGCGTACAGCGTCGCGTGATCGCCGCCGCGCGCCTCGAGCAGCGCGAGCTGACGCTCGACGATGCCGGTGTCGCCGCGCGATACCGGGCCCGCGAGTGCGTTCGCGAGGCCCTTGTCGCGCGCGGTCTCGATCGTGCCGGCGAGCATCGGCAGCAGCGCGCGCAGTGCCGCTTCCTCGTCGAAGCCGAGGCCGCGCCACAGCTCGACCGCCTCCGACAGCCCGCACAGCGCGAAGCTCGCCGCGTAATGGGCGGCCGCGTGATAGAGCATCCGGCCGCCGGCCGGAATCGACAGCGGATGGCAGCCGAGTGCGTCAGCAAGCCGCAGCAGCGTCGCGTGCAGCGCGCCGTCGGCTTCGAGCGTGACCGAGCAGCCGTCGATGCGGGCGAGATCGGCGTCGGTGCCGCCGAACAGGTAGAGCGGATGGAAGCCGCCCGTGGCCGCGCCTTGCCGCTTGGCCGGATCGAGCAGCTCGACCGCCGAAGCGCCGCTGCAATGGACGAGCGCCGGGCTCGCCGCGCGCGCCGCGTCGAACCGCAGCGCCGCGGCGGTCGACGCGAGATGGTCGTCGGGCACGGTGAGGAAGATCAGGTCGGCGGCGTCGACGACCTGCTGCGGCGTGTCGAGCGCGCGGCAGCCGTCGATGCGCGCGGCGAGCGCCGTGGCCGATTCCGCCGTGCGGCTCGCGATCGCGACGACCGGAAAGCCGGCCGCCGCGAAACGCAGGGCAAGGCAGCGCGCGAGGCGGCCGGCGCCGATGAAGCCGAGGCGGGGCGTGTCGGGAAGGGACATGGTGGGTGACGAAGCGGAAACGGAGCAGCCGCCAGTATCGCAGGAATGACGGGGCGGCCGCGCAAGGGCGGCGCCGGGCGAGAACGACCTGGACGTCGGCGTGCGACACGGGGTAGCGGTAAATTCGCGCGGCCGGTTTCGCCGCCCGCGACGATCGCGTGATTCGGCCCCGAATCGCGCGGGGGCCACATCCCCGTTGAATTGTCGGCGTCTTGTCTCAAATTTGTAATCGTTCATTACGGAAGCGTGCCCGCCGTGCTTGCCGGATCCGGTAAGACTGACCGGACAATGTGTCGCGCTTTCACTGGTCGGACGGAATCACGCGACCGGCAAGCGATGTCGAGGATCCGCAAGGCCACGCCGCACGGTGTTTGCAGCCGGATGGAATTGCAATTTGCAACAAATGCGCGATACGCGCGCGGCGGGTTTTCGCTACATTGCTTGCATGCGACGTGCATGCCCGCCGTTGCCGACAGGGGCGCACAAATTACCGCTCCAGCAGGAGAATCGAAGTGAAAAAGCTCATTCCGTTCATCGCCGCCGCCGCGCTGGGCCTGGGTGCCGCGAGCGCCGCGCAGGCCCACGTGTCGATCGGGGTCGGCATCGGGGTTCCGATCGCACCTGCGTATCCCGTGTATGCGGCGCCGCCGCCCGTGTACTACGCACCGCCGCCCCCGCCCGTGTATTACGCGCCGGCGCCGGCCTACTATGCCCCGCCCCCCGTGGTCGTCGGCGGCTACTACGGCCGTCCGTACTGGCGTCACGGTTACGGCGGCTGGGGCCACCACGGCTACTGGCGTCGTTGACGCATTCCGCGCGGCGGCCTGACCGCGCGCGGCAAAACGGCGCAACGTCCCGCGTGGGGCGTTGCGCCGTTTTTCATTGGGCGCGCGATCCGGTGCGCGCCGGTTACGACACGGCGTGCGCGATCAGGTCGCGATAGCCGCCGACGATCACGCTGTACGAGAAATACGCGAACAGCAGCGCCGACGCGACGTGGCATGCGCGCATCAGCCCCGCGCCCGCGCGCTTGCGGCCCTGGCTCGCGAGCGTGCACATGAAGAGCGTCCACGCGAGGCCGCCGAGGAAGAAGCCGGACAGGAACACCGACGCCGTGGCCGGCGTGGTCGCGCCGGCTTTCGCGATCAGCGCGCCGCCGACCGCCGCGAACCACAGGATCGCGCTCGGCGACGACATCGCGAGCAGCATCCCGCGCATGAAGCTGCGCCGCGCGCTGGCACGCGGCTGCGGCGTGTCGTCCGCATCGCCGTCGTCGGTGCCGCCGGCCGGCGCGAGCGCTTCACGCGCCATCTTCCACGTGAGGAACAGCAGCACCGCACCGCCGCCGATCCAGACGATCCAGCGCACGGCCTCGAACTGCAGCAGCACGGCCATGCCGGCGAGCGCGAGCGCCGCGTAGACGAGGTCGCCGACGCACGAGCCGACGCCGAGCCAGAAGCCGGGCCGGAAGCCGTGCGACAGCGTCAGCGACAGCATCGCGACGTTGACGAGGCCGATGTCGAGACATAGCGAAAGCGACAGGAAGAATCCGTCGGACAGCATCGAGGCGGGAGGAAAGCTCATCGTCGTTCTTGTCGGGTGCGTTCAGCGCGCGGACTTACAGTCCGATCTCCTGCCAGAGGCGGTCGACGCGCGCCTTCACGGCGGCGTCCATCTCGATCGGGCGGCCCCATTCACGGTTCGTCTCGCCGGGCCACTTGTTGGTCGCGTCGAGCCCCATCTTCGAGCCGAGGCCCGCGACGGGCGACGCGAAATCCAGATAGTCGATCGGCGTGCTGTCGACCATCACGGTGTCGCGCACGGGGTCGACGCGCGTCGTGATCGCCCAGATCACCTCGTTCCAGTCGCGGATGTTCACGTCCTCGTCGACGACCACGATGAACTTCGTATACATGAACTGCCGCAGGAAGCTCCACACGCCGAACATCACGCGCTTCGCATGGCCGGCGTAGCTCTTCTTCATCTGGACGATCGCCATCCGGTAGCTGCAGCCTTCCGGCGGCAGGTAGAAGTCGGTGATCTCGGTGAACTGCTTCTGCAGCAGCGGCACGAACACCTCGTTGAGCGCGACGCCGAGCACGGCCGGCTCGTCGGGCGGCTTGCCCGTATAGGTCGAGTGATAGATCGCGTCGCGACGCATCGTGATGCGCTCGACGGTGAACACCGGGAACCACTCCTGTTCGTTGTAGTAGCCGGTGTGGTCGCCGTACGGGCCTTCGAGCGCATGCTCATAAGCGGCCGACGCGTAGCCGGCCGGCCGCGGCGGTGCGCCGGCCGGGGCGGGGGCGGGCGCGCCTTCCTGCGGATAAATGAACCCTTCGAGCACGATCTCCGCGCGGGCGGGCACCTGCAGCGTGTCGACGCCGGGCGTCAGGCACTTCGCGAGCTCGGTGCGGCTGCCGCGCAGCAGGCCGGCGAACTGATACTCGGACAGCGAATCGGGCACCGGCGTCACCGCGCCGAGCGTCGTGGCCGGATCCGCACCGAGCACGACCGCGACCGGATACGGCTTGCCGGGGTTCTTCAACGCGAATTCGCGGAAGTCGAGCGCGCCGCCGCGATGCGCGAGCCAGCGCATGATCAGCTTGTTGCGGCCGATCAGCTGCTGGCGATAGATGCCGAGGTTCTGGCGCGGCTTGTTCGGCCCGCGCGTGACCGTGAGGCCCCACGTGACGAGCGGCCCCGCGTCGCCGGGCCAGCAGGTCTGGATCGGCAGCTTGTGCAGGTCGACGTCGGCACCTTCCCAGACGATCTCCTGGCACGGCGGCGACGACACCGATTTCGGCGCCATGTCCCATACGGCCTTCGCGAGCGACAGCAGCTTGCCGGCGTCCTTCAGGCTCTTCGGCGGATCCGGCTCCTTCAGCGCGGACAGCAGCCGCCCGAGGTCGCGCAGCGAGCCGAGCGCGGCGTCGTCGCCGGCATCGACGCCCATCCCGAGTGCGACGCGGCGCGGTGTGCCGAACAGGTTGCCGAGTACCGGGAACGCATTGCCGGGCGGCGCGGCGAACAGCAGCGCCGGGCCGCCGGCGCGCAGCACGCGGTCGCACAGCTCGGTCATTTCGAGCACGGGCGACACGGGTTGCGTGACGCGCCGCAGTTCGCCGAGCGCCTCGAGGCGCTGGATGAAATCGCGTAAGTCTTTGTATTTCATGAACAAGGTCCGGGCCGCCCGCAAGGCGGGCAGCGATGGGCGGGCGCAGCGGCCGGCTGCGGCCCCGAATCGAGCGCAGATTTTACCCGGGCCGCCGCGCGCACGCCCGGGCGGAGAAAAAAGTGGACCGCGCGGAGAGCCCCTACGGCAGGGGGCTCGCGATCTGAAGGGCGGTTCAAAATTACTTTTTGTTATAATTTGAAGGTTTTATAGTGTTGACGATCTATAAAACCCTGCTAGAATCCGCTCACATTGGCTGCAGGGTAAAAGGCTTCGAGCCGCCAATCACCGATCTTTGACGCAGCGCGTCACCGTCCGCCGAAACCTGCACGGCGTATTCGACGGCCTTTGTCGTAGTCCCAGCCAGCGCCACCAGACGCTGGTTTTTTGCGTGGGTGCCACCGCGTATGCCCGCCTCGCCCAATGTGCGAAGGTGCCGGCCGTCTTATACCGTGGCCTCGAACGGTACTTATACCGTTTCCCCGATGCCTGCATGCCCCGACCAAGGCGTGCGGCGTCGTGATTCCGCGGCGCGTTTTCTGTCTCGCCATCGAGCCGAGCGAGCCGCACGAGTCATGTTCATGGGAGATGATCTGAATGAACGCTTGGTTATCGTGGCGTCCCAGTGAGCAGCATGCACAGATCGTGCGCAACATGCTGCGTCGCGGGACGCGTGTCAGTCACCATTTATTCAGCGTCGTCGGCTGTTTCGCCGTCGCGATCGCACTGGCCCTGTGGCTGCTGCCGACCGTGCGCGGGAACCTCGCCGCGAAGCTGATGCCGGTCGTATCCGCGGCCGTGCAGGCCGGTCCGGCCCGTCTGCTGACCGGCCATCCGCTGCCGAACTTCGCGCCCGCCGGCGCGCAGCCGCAGCAGGAAGAGGCTCCCGAGACGGATGCGCTCGCCGTCGGTCTCGACGTGGCACCGGAAACCGCCGCGCAGAGCGATGCGTCCGATCCGGCCCGCAACGGCCCGTCGCCTGTCGCGCTCGCGAAACTGATCCCGTCCCAGCGGGTCCCGGCCGATGCGCGCGACGACCGTGCGCTCGCGTCGAACCGCCAGCAGGCGCTCGTCGCCACCTACCTGTCGCGCCGTTACCGGGTCGCCCAGGAGCCGCTCGGCCAGCTCGTCAAGGCCGCGTTCCAGACCGGCCACGACGTCGGCCTCGATCCGCTGCTGCTGCTGTCCGTGATGGCGATCGAATCGGGCTTCAACCCGTACGCGGAAAGCGGCGTCGGCGCGCAAGGCCTGATGCAGGTCATGTCGAAGGTCCATTCCGACAAGTTCGAATATTTCGGCGGTACCGACACCGCGCTGCAGCCGCTCGCGAACCTGCAGGTCGGCGCGCTCGTGCTGAAGGACTGCATCGCCCGCGGCGGCTCGCTTGCGAACGGCCTGCGTCTGTACAACGGCTCGACCAACCCGGACGACACCGTGTACGGCTCGAAGGTCATGGCCGAGCGCGGCCGCCTGCGCGACGTCGCGCACGGCCGCAGCGTGCCGGTCAATGCGCCGCAGGCGCCGGCCCAGCCGTCGAAGCCGATCGTCACCGCGGCCGTGACGGCAGCGGCAGGCGGCACGAAGCGTGTGCACGCGACGCTCGACACCGCGCAGCCGATTGCCGCGAAGGCCGCCGCCGCGCCGAAGGGCGCGCCGCAGCAGGACGACGCAAGCGTCGACACCGCGAAGCAGGCGCACGGCGATCATTCGGAGCTCGGCGCGTAAGTCACGCAACGCCCCGCGGTTCCGGCAGGACCCACGCAAAAAGGCACCCGTTCGGGTGCCTTTTCGTTTTGGCGTGGACGGTAGCGCCCGGCACGCCGGCCGGGAGGGCCGCTCGGACGTCAGTGCTGGCCGAACAGCGTCGCGAGCCGCTCGACGGCCTCTTCGAGGCGCGAATAGGCGGTCGCATAGGACAGCCGGATATAGTCGCGCGGCGCATGCACGCCGAAATCCATGCCCGGCACCAGCACGACGCCCGCGTCGTGCAGCATCGCCTGCGTGAGCGCCGCGCTGTCGCCGGCCGCCGGATGGGCGACGCCGCCGCAGTGCGCATAGACGTAGAACGCGCCGTCCGGCATCACGGGCACCGTGAAGCCGAGCCGTTCAAGCGCTGGCGCGATGAAGTCGCGGCGACGCTTGAATTCGAGGCGGCGCGCCTCGTAGATGTCGAGCGCCGCCGGTTCGAAGCACGCGAGCGCAGCGTGCTGCGCGAGCGTGGACGGGCAGATGAACAGGTTCTGCGACAGCTTTTCGAACGTGCTCACGAGCGCGGGCGGTACGACCAGCCAGCCGAGCCGCCAGCCGGTCATGCTGAAGTACTTCGAGAAGCTGTTGACGGTGACGACATCATCGCCGTATGACAGCGCCGACACGGGCGCCGCATCATAGCTGAGCCCCTGGTAGATCTCGTCGACGATCGTGAAGCCGCCGCGTGCGCGCACGGCTTCGACGATCCGCTTCAGTTCGTCCGGCTCGAGCGACGTGCCGGTCGGGTTCGACGGCGACGCGAGCAGCACGCCGCGCGTGCGGCTGCCCCAGCGCGTGCGAACGTCGTCCGCGGTGAGCTGGAAGCGCGCTTCCGGGCCGCTCGGCACGAGCACCGGGCGGCCTTCGGCCGCCGCGACGAAGTGCCGGTTGCACGGGTACGACGGGTCGGGCATCAGCACCTCGTCGTCGCGGCCGACGAGCGCGAGGCACGCGAGCAGCAGCGCGGCCGACGCGCCGGCCGTCACGACGATCCGCTCGGGGCTGATCGTGAGGCCGTACGCGCGCGCGTAGTGCGCGGCGATCGCTTCGCGCAGCGGCGCGATGCCGAGCGCGCTCGTGTACTGCGTGACGCCGCGGCGCAACGCGGCCGCCGCCGCCTCGACGACGGGCTCCGGTGCGGTGAAGTCCGGCTCGCCGATGCCCATGTGGATAACGTCGCGCCCGGAGGACTCGAGCCGCTGTGCCTCCTTCATCAGTTCCATCACGTAGAAGGGCTGGATCGCGTCGACGCGTGCGGCGAGCGTGACGAGCGAATCGGCGGTGGTATTCATCGGTCGGGCGGAGCGGGGAGGGGGAGGGAGAACGAAAAACGGGCGCTCGCGCGCCCGTCCACCTGCGGAATCAGCCGTTGCGGCGCGCCTGCGTTTCGGCGGGGCGCAGCTTCGCGGCGAGCTTGTCGAGCACGCCGTTGACGTACTTGTAGCCGTCGGAGCCACCGAACGTCTTCGCGAGTTCGACTGCTTCGTTGATGATCACGCGGTACGGCGTTTCGACATGATGCGTGAGCTCGAACGTCGCGATCAGCAGCACGGCGCGTTCGACCGGCGACAGCTGGTCGACCGGACGGTCCAGCGACGGCGTGAGGGCTTCGACGAGCGTCGCATGCTCGCGAATCACGCCGTGCAGGATCGCGTCGAGCAGCTCCTTGTCGGCCTTGTCGTAACCGAGCGCGCCGCGCAGTTGCGCGTCGATCTCGCCGGGGGCCGCGTTCGACAGCAGCCACTGATACAGGCCCTGCGTCGCCAGCTCGCGCGATTGTCGGCGGGCGCTCTTCTTCATGCGCGCTCCTCTTCGTCGTCTTCGTCTTCTTCGTCCTCGTCCTCATCGTCGCCGAGCTGGTCGAGTGCCATCGTCAGGTTGGCCATCTCGACCGCGACGCGCGCGGCGTCACGACCCTTTTCGGTCATGCGCGCGACGGCCTGCTCGTCGTTTTCGGTCGTCAGGACCGCGTTCGCGATCGGCAGGTTGAAGTCGAGGCCGATGCGGGTGATGCCCGCGCCGCTTTCGTTCGACACGAGTTCGAAATGGTACGTCTCGCCGCGGATCACCGCGCCGAGCGCGATCAGTGCGTCGAACTGGCCGCTTTCCGCGAGCTTCTGCAGCGCGAGCGGGATTTCCAGCGCGCCGGGCACCGACACGAGCAGCACGTCTTCACCGGAGACGCCGAGGCGCTCGAGTTCTTCGACGCACGCATCGGCGAGGCCGTTGCAGACGGGTTCGTTGAAGCGGGATTGCACGATGCCGATACGCAGGCCGTCGCCTTCGAGATTCGGTTGGTATTGTCCGATTTCCATGATCTGGTCCGTGGTGTGGATGAACGGTTATAGGGCGAAAGCGTCGTGGCGGGTTACGCGTGGGACGCCGGGCAGGACTTGGCTTCGCCGCCGGGCATCGGAATGAAGCCCGTGACTTCGAGGCCGTAGCCGGACATGCTGCCCAGCTTGCGCGGATTCGACAGCACCTGCATCCTGGCGACGCCGACATCGCGCAGGATCTGCGCGCCGATGCCGAACGTCTTGAAATCGACCGGCCGGCGCTTCAGCGCAGCGGCCTTTTCTTCCTCGTCGAACGCCTTGAAGACGTCGATCAGATGTTCCTTCGTGTCGCCGCAGTTGAGCAGCACGATCACGCCGAGGTCGCGTTCCGCGATGTCGCGCATCGCCGCGTCGAGCGTCCACGAGTGTGTCGAGACGCCCGTCTCGAGCAGATCGAGGACCGACAGCGGCTCGTGCACGCGCACGGGCGTATCGACGTCGGGCGACGGCGTGCCGCGCACCAGCGCGATGTGCGGCGAGCCGCTCGGCTGGTCGCGGTACAGCACCGCGCGGAACGTGCCGTGCGCGGTCTGCATCGTGCGCTCGGCGATTCGCTCGATGATCGATTCGGTGCGGCTGCGATACTGGATCAGGTCGGCGATCGTGCCGATCTTCAGGCCGTGTTCCTTCGCGAACTCGAGCAGGTCGGGCAGGCGCGCCATCGTGCCGTCGTCCTTGATGACCTCGCAGATCACCGCGGCCGGCGTGAGCCCGGCGAGCGCGGTGAAGTCGCAGCCGGCCTCGGTGTGGCCGGCGCGCACCAGCACGCCGCCCGGCTGCGCCATGATCGGGAACACGTGGCCCGGCTGCACGATGTGCTCGGGACGGACGTCGTGCGCGACCGCCGTGGCGATCGTATGCGCGCGGTCGGCGGCCGAAATGCCGGTCGTCACGCCTTCGGCCGCTTCGATGCTGACCGTGAACGCGGTGCCGTACTGGGTGCCGTTGCGGTAGGTCATCAGCGGCAGGTGCAGCTGCTTGCAGCGTTCCTGCGTCAACGTCAGACAAATCAGGCCACGGCCGTACTTGGCCATGAAGTTGATCGCTTCCGGCGTGACGAATTCGGCGGCGATCACGAGGTCGCCTTCGTTTTCGCGGTCTTCTTCGTCGACCAGGATCACCATCCGGCCGGCTTTCAACTCCGCGATGATGTCGAGCGTGGAGGCGAGCGTCATAAGGGGGCGAGAAAGAGGAAAGTGCGTATTTTACGCCAGCCGGGCCGCGTTTCGGCTGGCACCGGCTGCGCGCGGCCGGCGAGCGCGCCGAAACGCGGTGCGACCGGCCTGCGAGGCGGGCCTGCCCGGGCCGCCGCGGCCCGCCCGATGTCAGGCAGCCGCAGGCTGGCCGGGGCCCCGCCGTGCGTCACGCGTGGTCGTTGCGGCCGCCGAGGTAGTCGAGCTTGCCGAGTTCGACGCCGCTGTGACGCAGGATGTCGTACGCCGTCGTCACGTGGAAGAAGAAGTTGGGCAGCACGAAGTTCAGCAGGTACGACTGCCCGGTGAACTCGATCGGACCGACACGCATCTTGAGCACGACCTGGCGTTCTTCGCTGCCGTCGATCTGCGCGGCGTCGAAGCCTTTCAGGTAGTCGATCGTCTTCTGGATGCGCGCATGCAGTTCGTCAAACGTCTGCTCGACGTCGGGGAAGCTCGGGATGTCGACGCCGGCGAGCCGGGCGGCGCAACCCTTGGCCGTGTCGGTCGCGATGTACACCTGGCGGACGAGCGGCAGCATGTCCGGATAGAGGCGTGCGCCGATGAACACCGACGGGTCGATCTGCTTCTCGGCCGCATGCGCCTGCGCCTTGCCGAGGATGTGCTGCAGGTTGGTCAGGCCGCGGATCAGGACGGGCAGCGAAGCCTGGTACATCGAGATGGACATGGGGACGACTCCTGGAGGAAAAGGGGCAGCCGGTACGCGGCGCACCGTGCGTCGCGGCGCCGAAAACGCTGCCGTTGCATCTTAGCGCGACGGGATGGCGCGTGCGCGTCGTTGGCCATCAGGCCAGGTGCCGCGCCGAGCCGCCAGCCGCCAATCCCTGCCCAGGGGGCGGAACCGCCGGATCAGTCCTGATGCACGCCCTGCGATGCCGACATCATCCGCTCGACATACCGCGCGATCATGTCGATTTCGAGATTGACCTTGTCGCCGGCCTTCACGTGACGCAGCGTCGTGACCTCGACCGTATGCGGGATCAGGTTGATCGAGAATTCGCAGCCGTCGGCGCGATCGTCGACCGTGTTGACGGTCAGGCTCACGCCGTTGACCGTGATCGAGCCCTTGTACGCCAGATAGCGGCCGAGCTCGCGCGGTGCGACGATGCGCAACTCGTGCGACTCGCCGACCGGCGCGAAGCGCGTCACGGTACCGAGGCCGTCGACGTGGCCCGACACGATGTGCCCGCCGAGGCGGTCGTGCGCGCGCAGCGCCTTCTCGAGGTTCACTTCGCCGGGTTGCGCGAGGCCGACCGTGCGGTTCAGGCTTTCGCGCGACACGTCGACGTCGAATCCGGTGCCGGTCTTGGCGATCACCGTCATGCACGCGCCCTGGATCGCGATGCTGTCGCCGAGCGCGACATCGGCGAGGTCGAGCCCGCCGGCCTGTACGGTCAGCCGCACGCCCGCGTCGGGCGACGCGCCGAGCGGGGTGATCGATTCGATGCGGCCGACGGCCGCGACAATTCCGGTAAACATCGTGACGGCTCCGTTCAATGCGTGGCAGGGGGCGGCGCGACACGCGCCAGGATCCGCAGATCGTCGCCGATCCGCTCGACGCTGTGGAACGCGAGCCGCGTGCGGGCGTCGAGGCTTGCCGGCGCGGCGAGGTCGAACATGCCGGCCGCGTCGCTGCCGAGCAGGCTCGGCGCGAGATAGACCAGCAGCTCGTCGACGCACTGCTCGCGCAGCAGCGAGCCGTTCAGCTTGTGGCCGGCCTCGACGTGCAGCTCGTTGACGCCGCGCGCGCCGAGCGCCGCCAGCATCGCGGGCAGGTCGACCTTGCCGTGCGCATTCGCGAGCGGCACGATTTCCGCGCCGCGCGACTTCAGCACGTTCGCGCGCACTTCGCCGGCGGCATCGAGCCGGCCGCAGAAGATCAGCAGCGGTGCGCCCTCGAGCAGGCGCGCGTCGAGCGGCAGGTCGAGACGGCTGTCGACCAGCACGCGCTGCGGCTGGCGCGGCGTGTCGATGCCGCGCACGGTCAGGAGCGGGTTGTCCTCGCGTACGGTGCCGATCCCGGTGAGGATCGCGCACGCGCGCGCGCGCCATGCGTGGCCGTCGAGGCGCGCGGCCTCGCCGGTGATCCACTGGCTTTCGCCGGACGGCAGCGCGGTGCGTGCATCGAGCGACGCGGCCGTCTTCATCCGCACCCACGGGCGACCGCGCGTCATCCGCGACACGAAGCCGATGTTCAGTTCGCCCGCTTCATGCGCGAGCAGCCCGCAGCGCACGTCGATGCCCGCGTCGCGCAGCATCCCGAGGCCGCGCCCGGACACCTGAGGATTCGGGTCTTCCATCGCCGCGACGACCTTCGCGACGCGCGCGTCGATCAGCGCGTTCGCGCACGGCGGCGTGCGGCCGAAGTGGCTGCACGGCTCGAGCGTCACGTACACGGTGGCGCCGGCGACGTCGTGGCCGCGCGCGCGCGCGTCCTTCAGCGCCTGCACTTCCGCGTGGTCCTGGCCGGCCGGCTGCGTGAAGCCTTCGCCGATCACGTCGCCGTCCTTGACGATCACGCAGCCGACGCGCGGGTTCGGCGCGGTCGTATACATGCCGCGCGCCGCGAGCGTCAGCGCGCGCTGCATGTGGGCGAAATCGGTATCCGAGAACATGCGTGCGGACCCGGGTCAGGCGGCCAGCGCCGCGAACGCGCGGCGCGCGGCCGCGAGCGTCGCGTCGATCACCGCGTCGTCGTGCGTGCTCGACACGAAGCCGGCCTCGTACGCGGACGGCGCGAAGTACACGCCTTCGTCCAGCATCAGGTGGAAGAAGCGGTTGAAGCGCTCGGTGTCGCTCTTCGTGACTTCCGCGAAGCTGGTCGGCACGCGCTCGGCGAAGTACAGGCCGAACATCGCGCCGATCGAGTCGGCCGCAAACGGCACGCCGGCCGCGCGCGCTTCGGCCGCGAGGCCGTCGGCGAGGCGCTTCGTCTGCGCGGTGAGCGCGTCGTAGAAGCCGGGCGCCTGGATCAGCTGCAGCGTCTTCAGGCCCGCGGCGACCGCGATCGGGTTGCCCGACAGCGTGCCGGCCTGGTACACGCCGCCGAGCGGCGCGAGGTGGGCCATGATGTCGCGGCGGCCGCCGAACGCGGCAGCCGGCATTCCGCCGCCGATCACCTTGCCGAGGCAGGTGAGGTCGGCCGCGATCCCGTAGTACGCCTGCGCGCCGCCGAGCGCGACGCGGAACCCGCACATCACTTCGTCGAAGATCAGCACGGCGCCGTGCTTCGTGCACAGCGCGCGCAGCGCGTTCAGGAACTCGGGCGTGCCGCGCACGAGGTTCATGTTGCCCGCGACGGGCTCGACGATCACCGCGGCGATCTCGTCGCCGAACGCGCCGAACGCTTCTTCCAGCGCGGCGACGTTGTTGTATTCGAGGACGGTCGTGTGCTTCGCGATGTCGGCCGGCACGCCGGCCGACGTCGGGTTGCCGAACGTCAGCAGGCCCGAGCCGGCCTTGACCAGCAGGCTGTCCGCGTGGCCGTGGTAGCAGCCCTCGAACTTGACGATGCGGCTGCGGCCCGTGAAGCCGCGCGCGAGACGCAGCGCGCTCATCGTGGCCTCGGTGCCGCTCGACACCATCCGCACCTGCTCGATCGACGGCACCAGCTTGCAGATTTCCTCGGCGATCTCGATTTCCGCTTCGGTCGGCGCGCCGAACGAGAAGCCGTCGGCGAGCACGTTCTGCACGGCCGACAGCACTTCCGGATGGACGTGGCCGACGATCATCGGGCCCCACGAGCCGATGTAGTCGATGTACTGCTTGCCGTCGGCATCCCAGAAGTACGGGCCTTGCGCGCGCGACACGAAGCGCGGCGTGCCGCCGACCGAACGGAAGGCGCGCACCGGCGAGTTGACGCCGCCCGGGATGGTCTTCTGGGCGCGTTCGAAGAGGATCTGATTGTTGGACATGTGCGAAACCTGCGAGAGAAGGGCGCGGGGGCCTGTGCACGGGCCGCGGCGCCTGAGCGGAACGATCGTCTGATTGTACCGGAGACGCGCCCGGCGGGCCCGCGGCCGGGTCTGCGGCCTTTGCGCGCGTGGGGGATTGGCCGGCGCGAACGGCGCGCGGCCGATCCGGCCCGTTTATCGTGACGACCGGCGCTTGCCGGTCAGCTCGGCCCAGCGCTTCTCGAGCGGGCCTTCGACCATCGGCTTGATCGACGTGCCGGAGGATTGAGCGTCCCAGGTCTGCACCGAGTACGGATGCGCGCGCAGCGCGTCGCGCGGGATCACGACGTCCTGGTGGGCGTCGACCAGCCAGTCGTAGACGAAATCGATGCACAGCCGGTAGCCGCGCTTCGTCGCCGGGTCAGGCACCTCGTAGGGCGCGCGCGTCACGTAGCCCGAGCCGAACACGCCCTTCGGCTCCTGCGCGACGCGGTGCAGGAACACACGGTCGCCCGGCAGGATGCCGCGCGCGAAGCCGCAGCCCCACACGTCGTGCACGGCCTCGCCGGCCTTCACGCGCGCGGCGACGTCGGGCAGCTCGGGCCAAGGCCATTTCTTGGGGCTCCAGATCAGCAGGAAGGCGGTCATCGGGTCGGTCGTGCGTCGGATTGATCAGACAAGAGAGGCGGGGAGCAGCAAGCTTAATCGAATCCGCGCGCGGTCTGCCGCGACGCCGGTCATGCGCGCGTGTTCCAGCCTGGCACGGCAGACCGCGCGCGGCACGCGAAAAAGTTGCGCGTACAATCATGTGCTTGAACGCGCCGCTTGCGGCGTAGCCTCCCGTCTTCACCGCCACGCGTGCCCCGATGCGCGCGGGCCTCCATTGCGGATACCCATGTCCCACGTCGTCCGGCGCCGGCCCGATGCCCGGCTGATCCTGTTGCTCGGTGCTCTCGCCGCCTGCGGGCCGATCGCCACCGACATGTACCTGCCGAGCCTGCCGTCGATCGCCGACGGCTTCTCCGTGAGCCCCGGCGCCGCGCAGCGCACGCTGACGAGCTTCATGGCCGGCTTCTCGATCGGCATGCTGCTGTACGGTCCGCTGTCCGATACGTGGGGCCGCCGGCCCGTGCTGCTCGGCGGCATCGCGCTGTTCACGCTCGCGAGTGTCGGCTGCTTCGTGTCGGGCTCGATCGACATGCTGATCCTCGTGCGCTTCCTGCAGGCGCTCGGCGCGGGCGCCGCGTCGGTGCTCGCCCGTGCGATCGCGCGCGACGCGCACGAGCCGACCGATGCGGCGAAGGTGCTGTCGATGGTCGCGATCGTCACCGCGGTCGGGCCGCTGCTCGCGCCGCTGATCGGCGGCCAGATCCTGCGCTTCGCCGGCTGGCGCGGCGTGTTCGTCGTGCTGGCCGCGTTCGGCGCGCTGTGCGCGGCGACCGCGTACCTGCGCGTGCCCGAAACCTGGCCGAAGGAGCGGCGCAAGAGCACGGCCGTGCTCGCGTCGTTCGCGTCGTACGGGCGCATCCTGTCCGATCCGGTCGCGTGGGGGCACATGCTGTGCGGCGGGATGGCGTTCGCGTCGATGTTCTCCTACATCACCGCGACGCCGTTCGTGTACATCGAGTATTTCCAAGTGTCGCCGCAGCATTACGGGCTGCTGTTCGGCCTGAATGTCGTCGGCATCATGATCGGCAACTTCGCGAACACGCGGCTCGTCGGCCGCATCGGCTCGCTGCGCCTCATCGCGACCGCGTCGCTCGTGAGCTGCGTCGCGTCGCTCGCGGTCGCGCTGGTCGCGCTGACGGGGTGGGGCGGGTTGTGGTCGATCGTCGTGTGCCTGTTCTTCGTGGTCGGCGTGGTCGGGATCCTGTCCGCGAACTGCACGACCGATCTCATGCACCGCTATCCGCACAACGCGGGCGCGTCGGCGGCCGTGTTCGGCGCGATGCAGCTCGCGCTCGGCGCGCTCGCGAGCATCGCGATCGGCGCACTGGCGGACGGCACGCCGTTCGCGATGGGTGTGACGATCGGCGTCTGCGGCGTGCTGTGTTTCGTCGGGCGTTACCTCGTGCTGCGCTGGCATGGCCGGCCGGTGAAAGCGGGGGCTTGAGCCGGCGCGGTCGCGGCATGAAAAAACGCCACCGCGCGATGCGTCGGTGGCGTTTTTTCTCGGGCGGGCGGAAAGCGGCAGCCGCCGTACCGTGTCGGGCGTCAATCCCGCGCGACGTCCTTCGCCGCCGGCGACGCGCCGTGGCTCAGCCAGTCGAGCACGTCGGCCGTTTCGTCGTCGCTCGCCCGTGCGCGCGCCTGCGCGACGGCCTCCGGCAGCTCGCCGTTGGTCGACGCGCGACGGATCGCGACGCCGACCGCGAGGATGTCGATCATCAGCAGATGCAGGATCCGTGAGATCATCGACAGCTGAGATTCGCGCATCTCGATGTGATCGGTCTCGAGCGCGACGGTCGCGCGCTTCGCGAGCGGCGTGTTGCTCGACGTGATCGCGATCACCTTCGCGCCGGCCTGCATCGCGACCTCCAGCACACGCAGCAGCTCCGGCGCGCGTCCCGACTTCGACACCGCGACGATCACGTCGCCCTTGCCGAGCAGCGCGGCCGATGCGGCCTGCATGTACAGGTCACCGTACGCAATCGTCGGGATTCCGAAGCGGAAGAACTTGTAGTGCGCGTCCTGCGCGACGATGTTCGAGTTGCCGAGCCCGTAGAACTCGATGCGGCGCGCGCCGTTCAGGATCTCGATCGCGTTCTCGACGTGCTCGAAGTTCAGGTGTTCGCGCAGCTGCAGGATCGCGGACACCGTGTTGTCGAGCACCTTCGCGCCGAAGTCGGTGGCCGTGTCGCCGAGATGGACCTGGCTGTGGCTCATCGGAATCGTGCCGGTGAGGCCGGTCGCGAGCTTCAGCTTGAAGTCCGACAGCCCCTGGCAGCCGAGCGAGCGGCAGAAGCGGATCACCGTCGGCTGGCTCACGTCCGCCTTGCGCGCGATGTCGACGATCGGGTCGTTGATGATCGAGCGCGGATGGTTCAGCGCGAGATCGGCGACGCGGCGCTCGGCCGGCGTCAGCGCGTCGCGCATCTGGCGGATCCGCTCGAACACGGCCGACGACGCGCCGCCCGAACGGTTCGACAGCTGCTCCGCGAGGATCGCCGATACCCCGAGGAACGCCGGATATTCGGCGGTGATCAGGTAGGTCGGGATGTTCTGGAGATACTGCGTGAAGCGGCCCTTCGCCTCGAAGCGTGCGCGGAACGACGAGCGCGTGAACAGTTCGCCGAGCTTCAGCGCGACGCCGCCGCCGATGTACACGCCGCCGAGCGCGCCGAGCGTCAGCGCGACGCTGCCCGCGAACGCGCCGAGGATCCCGCAGAAGCATTCGACCGTCTCGAGCGCGAGTGCGTCGCCCGCATGCGCACGCTCGACGATCTCGGCCGTGTCGACGGTCGCGGCGACGCGCTTCTTGTCGCGCGCGGCGAGCGCACGATAGATGATCTCGATGCCGGGCCCCGCGCACACGCGCTCGAACGACACGTGCGGAAACTTCTTGCGCGCGTACTGCAGCACGAGATCCTCGCGCTCGTCCTGCGGCGCGAACGACGCGTGACCGCCTTCGCTGCCGAGCGCGATCCAGCGGTCGTCCGCCGGAATCAGGCCGGACACGCCGAGCCCGGTGCCGGGCCCGAGCAGCCCGATCACGCTGTTCTGGCGGCGCGCGCCGCCGCCGATCTGCACGCGCTGCGCATCGGTCAGGCCCGGCAGCGCCATCGCGAGCGCGGTGAAGTCGTTGACGACGAGCAGCGTGTCGAAGCCGAGCGCGCGGCGCGTCGCCTCGATCGAGAAGCTCCAGTCGTGATTGGTCATCGTCACCTGGTCGCCGTCGACCGGGTTCGCGATCGCGATCGCCGCGTGGTTCACGCGGCTGATCTTCACGTCCTTCAGATACTTGCGGATCGCGTCGGTGAGCGTCGGGTAGTCGGCGCCGGGATAGACGCGGATCTGCGTGATCTCGCCGGGGCCGGTTTCCAGCGCGAAACGCGCGTTGGTGCCGCCGACGTCCGCGAGCAGGCGCGGGCCGTCGGCATGCTGGCCCGCGACGACAGCCTTACTTTGCGCACCAGTAGACATCGAGCTGGGTCCCCTTGTCGTTGGCCAGTTGGGAAATCGCGTTCTTCTGCAGCGTCGCGGCCGCGGCGTCGAGGACGTCGCGCTTGGCGGGGCCCGCGATCAACAGGAACAGCCGGTCGACGCGCTTCAGCGCATCGAGCGAAAAGCTCACGCGTGCATGCGGCGCGGCGCCGGGATGCACGGCGACGAAGCGCTCGGGCGTCGTGATCGCATGGTCCCATTCGGGCGCGTCCGCGAAGATCGACGCCGTGTGGCCGTCCTCGCCCATGCCGAGCACCGCGACGTTCGGCACGCGGTAGTCGGCGTTGGCGTTGAGCGCGGCGACGTGCGCATCGAGCGATGCGCGCGTGTCGACGAGCGGCAGGAAGCGGGCAGGGGCCGCCGCGTGCTGCAGCAGCGTGTCGCGCACGAGGTGCGCGTTGCTGGCCGCATCGTTCTCCGGCACCCAGCGGTCGTCGACCAGCGTGACATCGACGCCGGCCCAGTCGAGCGCTGCGTGCGACAGCGTGTGCAGGAACGGGCGCGGGCTCGTGCCGCCGGACACCGCGAGCGTCGGGCGCGCGGGGCCGCCGAGCGCGGCGCGCAGCGCATCGCCGACGGCGCGCGCGAGCGCTTCGCTTTGCGCTTCCTGGGTGTCGAAAGCGTGGATCTCGATCACATCTCCTCCGGACTGCTTTGTCTGTTCAATTCGTGCGAATCGTGGGGCACGTTGCCGCGCGCTGGCGCGCACGGCAACGGTTTGCATCAGTTTTCTTCTTCGAGCCAGCAGGTGCCGTGCTGCGCGAGCATCGCGCTCGCCGCGGCCGGCCCCCACGTGCCTGCCGCGTACGGCTTCGGCGGTTTCAGCGAGCGTGCCCATTCGTTCAGGATCGGCTCGACCCAGCGCCACGCGGCTTCCTGCTCGTCACGACGCACGAAGAGGGCGAGGCGGCCGTTGATCACGTCGAGCAGCAGGCGCTGGTACGCCTCCATCTGCCCTTCCTTGAAGAACTGGTCGAACGCGAGGTCGAGGTGCACGCTCGCGAGGTTCATCCCTTCGCCGGGCTGCTTCGCGAGGCAGTACAGGCGAATCGTCTCGTTCGGCTGCAACCGGATCACGAGGCGGTTCGAACCGGGGCGCAGCGCGGTCGGGCCCAGCGCCGAGTGCGGCACCGGCCGGAAGTTCACGACGATCTCCGCGACGCGGTCGGCCAGACGCTTGCCGGTGCGCAGGAAGAACGGCACGCCGGCCCAGCGCCAGTTCTCGATCTCGACCTTCAGCGCGACGAAGGTTTCGGTCGGGCTGTCGGGTTTCACGCCGGGCTCGGTGGCATAGGCCGGCACCTGCGCGCCCTTGATCACGCCCGCATGATACTGGCCGCGCACCGCGACCTTGCCGATGTCGCGCGGATCGATGGGCTTCAGCGCACGCAGCACGCGCAGCTTTTCGTCGCGCACCGCGTCGGAATCCATCGAGTGCGGCGGCTCCATCGCGACGATCGACAGCAGCTGCAGCAGGTGGTTCTGCACCATGTCGCGCAGTGCGCCCGTATTGTCGTAGAAATCGCCGCGCGCCTCGACGCCAAGCTCCTCGGCGATCGTGATCTGGATGCTCTCGACCCATTCGCGGCGCCACAGCGGCTCGAACAGCGCATTGCCGAAGCGCAGCGCGAGCAGGTTCTGTACCGGCTCCTTGCCGAGGTAGTGGTCGATCCGGTAGATCTGGTCTTCCGCGAAGATCTCGCCGACCGCGTCGTTGATCGCGTTCGACGATTTCAGGTCGTAGCCGAGCGGCTTCTCGAGCACGATGCGCGCGCCCTCGTTCAGGCCGACCGATGCGAGCGCCTTGCAGATCGGCACGAACAGCGACGGCCCTGTGGCGAGATAGAACACGCGGATGCCGGACAACTGCGCGACCGCGTCGCGCAGCACGACGTAGTCCTCCGCACGGCCGAGGTCGAGCTTCACGTATTCGATGCGCTCGAGGAAGGATTTCCACACGCTTTCGTCGAATGCCTTGCCGGCCGCCTTCGCCGCATGCGGCTTCACATGCGTGTCGACCCACTCGAGATAGCCGGCCCGATCCGATTCGTGCCGCGCGACGGCAACGATCCGGCCGCTTTCCGCAAGCATGTTGCCGCGGTGCGCTTCGAACAGCGCGGGCAGGATCTTGCGCATCGACAGGTCGCCGGTGCCGCCGAAAAGTACGAAGGTAAAGCTGGAATCGGTATGCATGTGTCTCCGCCGATTGGGGGTGCTGGGAAGCGATCCGTAGTGCGATAAAAATATTTTTGACACTGAATTGTAGTTTAACTACAATCCGCCGCAAGGGGTAGCACCTGGGCGAAGAAAAAAAGAAGCGCGGTCGATGAACTGCGCGAGCTTCGCCTTCGGGAGCGCCTTGTGCCGAATGTTATCGGACATTGACGGTGCGCATCGTCCGCGCATCGTCGCCCCCGGGCTCGCGCCGCGGCATCGCGGCGGGCCAGAAACACAAAGAGGAGACACGCCGTTGAATCTCGATTCACGCTTTCTGTAAGAGCCCGGCCGGTCATCGGCCCCGTACGCTGCAATGCGTCCCGCGGCTCGATTTCCCCGTCGTTTATCAAGAAGCCGGTTCCCCGTCAGGGAACCTCACGAGTTGATTCAGTCTGGAGGAGATAAGTAATGAAAGTTCGCTCGATCATGGGCGCGCTCTGCGCCGCGGGTCTGATGGCTGGCGCCGTGGCGGCGCAGGCGGCCGAGAACGTAACCGTGCTGCACTGGTGGACCTCGGGCGGCGAGTCGAAGGCCGTCGGCGTGCTGAAGGACGACGTGCAGAAGCAGGGCTACGTGTGGAAGGACTTCGCGGTCGCGGGCGGCGCCGGCGCCGCGGCGATGACCGCGCTGAAGACCAAGGTGATCAGCGGCGACGCACCGTCGGCCGCGCAGATCAAGGGCCCGCTGATCCAGGACTGGGCCGACCAGGGCGTGCTCGTCAACATCGATTCCGCCGCCGGCGACTGGAAGCAGAACCTGCCGCCGGAAATCGACAAGATCATCAAGTACAAGGGCCACACCGTCGCCGCGCCGTTCTCGGTGCACCGCGTGAACTGGCTCTATATCAACAAGGCCGCGCTCGACAAGGTCGGCGCGAAGGTGCCGACCACCTGGCCCGAATTCTTCGCGGTGGCCGACAAGCTGAAGGCTGCCGGCATCCAGCCGGTCGCGATGGGCGGCCAGCCGTGGCAGGACCTGACGCTGTGGGAAGACGTCGTGCTGTCGCAGGGTCCGGCGTTCTACAAGAAGGCGCTCGTCGATCTCGACCAGGCCACGCTGACGTCGCCGCAGATGCTGTCGGTGTTCGACACGGTGCGCAAGATCCAGGGCTACTTCGACACGGGCCGCAACGGCCGCGACTGGAACCTCGCGACCGCGATGGTGATCAACGGCAAGGCCGGCATGCAGTTCATGGGCGACTGGGCGAAGGGCGAGTTCGAGAACGCCGGCAAGAAGGCGGGCAAGGACTACATCTGCGCGGCGGTGCCGGGCACCGCGAATTCGTACACGTTCAACGTCGACTCGTTCGTGTTCTTCCAGCAGAAGGGGCAGAAGGACGCGACGCCGGGCCAGGTCGCACTCGCGAAGACGATCATGACGCCGGACTTCCAGGAGCAGTTCAGCCTGCTGAAGGGCTCGGTGCCGGTGCGCCTCGGCGTGAAGATGGACAAGTTCGACGACTGCGCGAAGAAGTCGTATGCCGACGAGCAGACCGCGATCAAGTCGGGCGGCTTCGTGCCGTCGCTCGCGCACGGGATGGCGCAGGGCGATGCAACGGCCGGCGCGATCACCGACGTCGTGACGAAGTTCATGAACTCGCAGCAGGATTCGAAGAGCGCGGTCGCCGCGCTCGCGAAGGCCGCGAAGGTGAAGTAAAGCGCGACAGGCGCCCGGCCGGAAACGCAGGATCGGCCGGGCGTTCCTGCATGTGCAGCAAACGGGCTCGCTCGCGGGCCCGTGTCGTACCCGGCGCCGGCCCGGCCTGCGTCACCCTCGTTCCAGGAGTCGAATCAAGTGGCTGCCCCTCTTAGCGGAAACGGATCCGGCGCTGCCGCCGCACGGCGCACGTCGCCGATGTCGGCCTTCGCCGATCGCTGGATTCCGAAGCTCGTGCTCGCGCCGAGCCTCGCGATCGCCGTGGTGTTCATCTACGGCTTCATCCTGATTACCGGCTATCTGTCGCTGACCAATTCGCGGCTGTTGCCGAACTACGAATTCGACGGCTTCGGCCGTTATTCGGATCTGTTCCAGAACGACGTGTGGTGGACATCCGCCGCGAACCTCGGCTGGTTCGGGATTCCGTTCATCGCGATCTGCGTCGCGCTCGGGCTGTTCCTCGCGATCCTGCTCGACCAGCGGATCCGCAACGAAGGCGCGCTGCGCGCGATCTTCCTGTATCCGATGGCGCTGTCGTTCATCGTCACGGGCACCGCATGGCAGTGGATCCTGAACCCGGGCCTCGGCCTGGAGAAGGTGATGCACGACTGGGGCTGGACGAGCTTCTCGTTCGGCTGGCTCGACGATCCGGACAAGGCGATCTTCTGTATCGTGATCGCCGCCGTGTGGCAGTCGACCGGCTTCGTGATGGCGCTGTTCCTCGCCGGGCTGCGCGGCGTCGATGCGGAGATCTTCAAGGCCGCGCAGGTCGACGGCGCGACGCTGCCGACCATCTACCGCAAGATCGTGATCCCGAGCATGCGCCCGGTGTTCTTCTCGGTGCTGCTGATCCTCTGCCACATCACGATCAAGACCTTCGACCTGGTCGTCGCGCTGACGGCCGGCGGCCCCGGCACGTCGTCGTCGCTGCCGGCCATGTTCATGTACACGTTTTCGTTCAACCGCGGCCAGCTCGGGCTCGGCGCGGCGTCGTCGGTGATGATGCTCGCGACCGTGGTCGCGGTGCTGGTGCCGCTGATGTATATGGAATCGAGGAGCACCCGCAATGCAGCCTAAAGTGACGATCAGCCGGGCAGTGATCTATGCGGCGCTGATCCTGTTCGCGCTGTATTTCCTGTTCCCGATCTACGTGATGCTGTCGACGTCCTTCAAGGACCTCGACCAGCTGCGTACCGGCAACCTGTTGACGCCGCCGACGCACTGGACCTTCGATCCGTGGGTGAAGGCGTGGAGCGGCGCGTGTACCGGCGTGCGCTGCGACGGCATGAAGCCGTTCTTCCTGAACTCGCTGCAGATGGTGATTCCGGCCGTGCTGATCTCGTCGCTGATCGGCGCGTTCAACGGCTACGTGCTCACGCACTGGCGCTTTCGCGGCGCGGATGCGCTGTTCACGATGATGCTGGTCGGCTGCTTCATCCCGTTCCAGGTGATCCTGCTGCCGATGGCGCGCCTGCAGGGGATGCTCGGCCTCGCCAACACGATTCCGGGCCTGGTGTTCGTGCACGTCGTGTACGGCATCGCGTTCACGACGATGTTCTTCCGCAACTTCTACGTGAGCGTGCCGGCCGAGCTCGTGAAGGCCGCGCGCATCGACGGCGCGGGTTTCTTCACGATCTTCACGAAGATCCTGCTGCCGGTGTCGCTGCCGATCTTCATGGTGTGCCTGATCTGGCAATTCACGCAGATCTGGAACGACTTCCTGTTCGGGATCGTGTTCTCCGGCGTCGACTCGATGCCGATCACGGTTGCGCTGAACAACCTCGTCAACACGTCGACGGGCGTGAAGGAATACAACGTCGACATGGCCGGCGCGATCATCGCCGCGCTGCCGACGCTGCTCGTCTACGTGGTCGCCGGCCGCTACTTCGTGCGCGGGCTGACGGCGGGCGCGGTGAAGGGGTAAGCGCGGCTTCATCCGATACGACGAACCGGCCGCGCACGACGCGCGGCGCATCGAAACGAACCCGACGCGGTGCCGTGGCGCCGCGCGAGACGAGACAGAGGATTCACAGCATGGCAAGCCTTTCCATCCGTGACGTGTACAAGACCTACCCGAACGGGGTGCCGGTCCTGAAGGGTGTCGACATCGAGATCGAGGACGGACAGTTCCTGATCCTGGTCGGCGGCTCGGGCTGCGGGAAGTCGACGCTGCTCAACATGATCGCCGGTCTCGAGACCGTGACGAGCGGCGAGATCTGCATCGACGGCAAGGTCGTCAACGACCTGTCGCCGAAGGATCGCGACATCGCGATGGTGTTCCAGTCGTACGCGCTGTACCCGTCGATGACGGTGCGCGAGAACATCTCGTTCGGCCTGAACATCCGCAAGGTGCCGAAGAGCGAGCAGCAGCAGATCGTCGAGCGCGTGTCGGCGATGCTGCAGATCCAGCATCTGCTCGACCGCAAGCCGGGCCAGCTGTCGGGCGGCCAGCGCCAGCGCGTCGCAATGGGCCGCGCACTGGCGCGCGATCCGTCGCTGTTCCTGTTCGACGAGCCGCTGTCGAACCTCGACGCGAAGCTGCGCATCGAGATGCGCGCGGAAATCAAGCTGCTGCACCAGCGCCTCGGCACGACGATCGTCTACGTGACGCACGACCAGATCGAGGCGATGACGCTCGGCGATCGGATCGCGGTCATGAAGGACGGCGTGGTCCAGCAGTTCGGCGCGCCGCAGGAAATCTACGATTCGCCGTCGAACCTGTTCGTCGCGGGCTTCATCGGCGCGCCGCCGATGAACTTCATCAACGGCCGCCTGGTCGAGCAGGGCAGCGGGATCGCGCTCGAGATCGATACGGGCCTCGCGCGCAGCGCGCTGAACCTGCCGTTCGACGCGAAGCGGATGAACGGCCACGTGGGCCGCGAGGTGATCCTCGGCCTGCGTCCGGAGCGCATCACCGACGCGCGCAATGCGCACCACGGCGAGGCGTCGAAGCTGCAGCCGATCGACGTGCGCGTCGACGTGACCGAGCCGACCGGCCCGGACACGCACGTGTTCGCGCAGGTCAACGGCAAGCGGATCGTGAGCCGCGTGCATCCGGCCGCGAACCCGCAGCCGGGGCAGACGCAGTCGCTGCTGTTCGACGTATCGAAGGCGGTGCTGTTCGATCCGGCGTCGGAAGAGCGGATCGCGTGAGGCCGCGGTTGCGCTGAATGAAGAAGGGGCCGTCTCGAAGGAGCGGCCCCTTTTGTTTCTGGCGGTGCGTCCGGTGTTGCGGCGGCGATCAGTGCGGCAACCGCACGTCGAACTTGAAGGTCGCGAGCCGCGCGACGAGGATGAAGCCGGTCGCGAGCAGTACGCTGTACACCGAGTCGAACTGCAGCCACGCGAGCAGCAGGTAGAACCAGCAGCCGACGAACGCGCAGGTCGCGTACGGCCGCGAATCGCGCAGGATCAGCGGAATGTCGTTGCACAGCACGTCGCGGATGATACCGCCGACCACGCCGGTGATCACGCCCATCATCACCGCGATGAAGCGCGGCATCTCGGCATCGAGCGCGATCGCGGTGCCCGAGATGCTGAAGATGCCGAGCCCGATCGCGTCGGCCACCAGCAGCAGCCGCTCGGCCGACAGCCGCGACAGCATCCGCAACACGAACGGCGCGAACAGCGCGAGCACGAAGATCGCGATCACGTAGTCGTCGTGCACGACCCAGTAGAACGGCCGGCGTTCGAGCAGGATGTCGCGCAGCGTGCCGCCGCCGAATGCGGTGGCGAGCGCGACGACGAACGTGCCGACCGAGTCGAGACGGTTCTTGCGCGCCTCGATGAAGCCCGAGATCGCGAACGCCAGCGTCGCGATCGCCTCCAGTACCGCGATCGCGAGCGTCAGCCTAGGATGCGGCACGCGGCCCCCGATCGGCGGGCGCCGCGAGCGGCTGCAGCAGCACGAGCACCGCGCCCGCGCCGCCGTCGTGGCTGCGCGCCTCGCAGAACGCGATCACTTCTTCCTTCTGCACGAGCCACGCGCGCACCTTGCCTTTCAGCACGGGTTCCTTGCCGATCGAGCCGAGCCCCTTGCCATGGATCACGCGCAGGCAGCGCAGCCCCTTCTTGCCGGCTTCGCGGATGAATTCGGCGAGCGCATCGCGCGCCTCGTCGCGCCGCATCCCGTGCAGGTCGATCTGCGCCTGCACGATCCACGCGCCGCTCCTCAGCTTGCGCACGACGTCGCGACTGATGCCGGGGCGGTGGTAGTACAGCGATTCGTCGCTGTCGAGCAGCGTCTCGGGATCGAATTCGTCGGACAGCGTCGCGTTCAGCACGGCTTCCTCGTCGCGCTGCGTCTGCTTCGGCACCGGGTCGGGCGGCGTACGGCCGGATTTCGCGCGCGGCGGCGCGTTCAGCGGCTGGATCGCGCCGATTTCGTTGCGGAACAGGTTCGCGTCGGCTTCGGCCTTGCGTTCGGCCTTCGCGGTTTCGATGCGCTCGCGGTCGCGGCGATCGGCTTCGCCTTGCAGCGACTTGCGCAACGCGCCGAGGCCGGCCAGGCCCTGGCCGCGCAATGCGGCGGCGTCGGGCGCGGGCGGCGGCGCCGCGGGCGCCGGGTTTGCGGGACGGGCGGCGATCTTCCGCTTCGCGGGATCGCTCGGATGGGGCTGATTCTTCGCCATGATTCGGTAACCGGGCAGGCGCGTTCGGGCGCGCGGGCACAAAAAAAGCCGCTGCGCGACGGCAGCGGCTTTCCGGTCAAGCCTGCTTCGCGGCAGCGGACGCCATTGTAGCGCCCGGCGCGCGAAGGCTCGACGCTTACTTCTTGTCGTGCAGGCTTTCGAGGTAGCGCTGCGCGTCGAGCGCGGCCATGCAGCCCGTGCCGGCGCTCGTGATCGCCTGGCGGTACACGTTGTCCTGCACGTCGCCGGCGGCGAACACGCCCGGCACGCTGGTCGACGTCGCGTTGCCCTGCAGGCCGCTCTTCGTCAGGATGTAGCCGTCCTTCATCTCGAGCTGGCCCTGGAACAGGTCGGTATTCGGCTTGTGGCCGATCGCGACGAACACGCCCTGCACGGTGAGGTCCTGCTTCTCGCCGGTCTTCACGTTCTTGATGCGCAGGCCCGTGACGCCCGAATCCTCGCCCGTCACTTCGTCGAGCACGTGATCCCACTTGATGTCGACGACGCCTTCCTTTTCCTTCTCCAGCAGGCGGTCGATCAGGATCGGCTCGGCGCGGAACTTGTCGCGGCGGTGGATCACCGTGACCTTCTTCGCGATGCCCGTCAGGTAGAGCGCTTCCTCGACCGCCGTGTTGCCGCCGCCGATCACCGCGACTTCCTGGTTGCGGTAGAAGAAGCCGTCGCAGGTCGCGCAGGCCGACACGCCCTTGCCCATGAACAATTCTTCGGACGGCAGGCCGAGATACTGTGCGGATGCGCCGGTCGCGATGATCAGCGAGTCGCACGTGTATTCACCCGAATCGCCGATCAGCCGGATCGGCTTTTCGTGCAGTTTCGCGGTGTGGATGTGGTCGAAGACGATTTCGGTGTTGAAACGCTCGGCGTGCTCGAGGAAGCGCGCCATCAGTTCCGGGCCTTGCACACCCTTCGCGTCCGCCGGCCAGTTTTCGACGTCGGTCGTGGTCATCAGCTGGCCGCCCTGCGCGATGCCGGTGATCAGCACCGGGGACAGGTTGGCGCGAGCCGCGTAGACGGCAGCCGTGTAGCCGGCGGGGCCGGAACCGAGAATCAGGACTTTGGCGTGTTTGGGCGTGGACATGTGCGAATCCGTAAAGGGCGGCCGCGGCGGGCGGGGTAAGGCTCGCCGGACGGTCTGGGTTGACCGGGATGCCGTCGTAGATGGGTATCAGACGCGCATTATAAAGGCCCCGTTGCTGCGCTGCCGAACGAGAGTTTCAATCGTGGCGATAGCGTTTCTCGGTGGGGCGCCCGCAGCCGCGGGGCAGGTTGGGCGGGCGGGGCGCGGGCGGCTGCGGCCCGTGGCGGCGCATTGCCGCGGCCGGGCGTCACGGGCCGACCGGCGGGCCGGATCGCATGCGCGGGTATCGGCTTCGGCCGCCCCGACCCTCTTATGTAACCGTCATTTACACTTGGCGCCCCGGTGCAGCGTTTACAATAAGCGCGATCGAACGACAGGCGGGCGCGCGGCCCGTCCTCTTTATACGGATTCATGGCAAAAGCTCCTTATTCCGCCCAGGCACAGGCGTTGCCGCACCGGATGTCGAAGCTCCTCACGGAGATCCGCTGGATTCTCCAGGTCGCGCTCTGCGCTTTTCTGGTGATGGCCCTGTTGAGCTACAGCCGGCGCGATCCGAGCTGGACGCACGCCGCGCAGGTGGACCACATCTCGAACTGGGCGGGCCGCGTCGGCGCGTGGACGGCCGACATCATCCTGCTGCTGTTCGGCCTGTCGGCCTACTGGCTGATCGTGCCGCTCGGGCGGCGCATCGCGGTCAACTACCGGCGCATCACGCGTCACGAGGCGGTCGCCGACGAACCCGAGCGGCCGATCGGCTGGCTCACCGAGATCCTGGCGTTCGTGCTCGTCGTGCTCGCGTGCGACGGCATCGAGGCGCTGCGCATGTGGTCGCTGAAGGTGCAGCTGCCGCGCGCACCGGGCGGCGTGATCGGCGAGGCCGTGGCGGGTGCGATGTCGCACGCGTTCGGCTTCACCGGCGGCACGCTGCTGCTGCTGATCCTGCTCGCGATCGGCCTGTCGCTGTATTTCCGCTTCTCGTGGCTGTCGGTCGCCGAGCGCGTGGGCGGGGCGATCCTGTCCGCCGTCAACGTCGCTAAGCTGCGCCGCGAGGCCGAGCGCGACCGCAAGCTCGGCGAGGCCGCGGCCGTGCGCCGCGAAGGCAAGGTCGAAGAGGAGCGTGTGCGCATCGAGGATCACGAACCCGTGACGATCGTGCCGCCGGTCGTCACGCCGGCGAAGTCCGAGCGCGTCGAGCGCGAGCGCCAGGTGCCGCTCTTCACCGACCTGCCGGGCGATTCGACGCTGCCGCCGGTGTCGCTGCTCGATCCCGCGCCGAAGACGCAGGAAGCGATTTCCGCCGATACGCTCGAATTCACGTCGCGCCTGATCGAGAAGAAGCTGAAGGACTTCGGTGTCGAGGCGAGCGTCGTCGCCGCGTATCCGGGCCCGGTCGTCACGCGCTACGAGATCGAGCCGGCCACCGGCGTGAAGGGCAGCCAGATCGTCAACCTCGCGAAGGATCTCGCGCGTTCGCTGTCGCTCGTGTCGATCCGCGTGGTCGAGACGATCCCCGGCAAGAACTACATGGCGCTCGAGCTGCCGAACCAGCGCCGCCAGACGGTCCACCTGTCCGAGATCATCGGCTCGGAAGTCTATGCGGCCGCGTCGTCGGCGCTGACGCTGAGCCTCGGCAAGGACATCGGCGGCAAGCCGGTCTGCGCGGACCTCGCGAAGATGCCGCACCTGCTGGTCGCCGGCACGACCGGTTCGGGCAAGTCGGTCGGGATCAACGCGATGATCCTGTCGCTGCTGTACAAGGCCACCGCCGAGCAGGTGCGGCTGATCCTGATCGATCCGAAGATGCTCGAAATGAGCGTCTACGAAGGCATTCCGCACCTGCTGTGCCCGGTCGTCACCGACATGCGCCAGGCCGGCCATGCGCTGAACTGGACGGTCGCGGAGATGGAGCGCCGCTACAAGCTGATGAGCAAGCTCGGCGTGCGCAACCTGGCGGGCTACAACAACAAGATCGACGAAGCGGCGAAGCGCGAGGAAAAGATTCCGAATCCGTTCAGCCTGACGCCGGACGATCCTGAACCGCTCGGCCGCCTGCCGAACATCGTCGTCGTGATCGACGAGCTGGCCGACCTGATGATGGTCGTCGGCAAGAAGGTCGAGGAACTGATCGCGCGGATCGCGCAGAAGGCGCGCGCGGCCGGCATCCACCTGATCCTCGCGACGCAGCGTCCGTCCGTCGACGTGATTACCGGCCTGATCAAGGCGAACGTGCCGACGCGGATCGCGTTCCAGGTGTCGTCGAAGATCGACTCGCGCACGATTCTCGACCAGATGGGTGCCGAATCGCTGCTCGGGATGGGCGACATGCTGTACCTGCCGCCGGGCACCGGGCTGCCGGTGCGCGTGCACGGCGCATTCGTCGCCGACGACGAAGTGCATCGCGTCGTCGAGAAGCTCAAGGAGCAGGGCGAGCCGAACTACGTCGAAGGGCTGCTCGAAGGCGGCACGGCCGACGGCGACGAGGGCTCGGCCGGCGCGGGAACCGGCGAAGGCGGCGAGGAGTCTGATCCGCTGTACGACCAGGCGGTCGAGATCGTCATCAAGAACCGCCGCGCGTCGATTTCGCTCGTGCAGCGCCATCTGCGGATCGGCTACAACCGCGCGGCGCGGCTGCTCGAACAGATGGAACAGTCGGGGCTCGTGTCGGCGATGTCGTCGAGCGGCAACCGCGAAATTCTTGTGCCGGCGCGCGACGCGGAATGAGTCCGCGGCGCCCGCAGCGCCGGCCACCCAGGGAGAAAACCGCAATATGCAGCAACATTCGTTCGCAGTGTCCCTTCGTTCGACGCGGCGCTGGCTCGGCGCGGCGCTCGCCGGCGCATCGCTGATGCTCGCGGCGACGCACGCGTTCGCGGGCGGCACCGAGCAGCTGAAGGCCTTCGTGTCGCAGGTGCGTTCGGCGAAAGGCGATTTCACGCAGCAGATCGTCAAGGCGCCGGCCAAGGGCGCGAGCGCCGTGCAGGCCGCGCCGAAGCCGAACGACAATTCGAGCGGCACGTTCGTGTTCTCGCGTCCGGGCAAGTTCATCTGGACGTACCAGAAGCCGTACCAGCAGGTGCTGCAGGCCGACGGCGACAAGCTCTACGTGTACGACCGCGACCTGAACCAGGTCACCGAACGCAAGCTGAACGGCGCGCTGGGCGCGAGCCCGGCCGCGATCCTGTTCGGCAGCAACGATCTCGACAAGAACTACACGCTGCGCGATGCCGGCGAGAAGGGCGGCATCGAGTGGCTCGAGATGCTGCCGAAGGCGCAGGACACGCAATTCCAGCGGATCGGCATCGGCTTCCGCAACGGCACGCTCGCCGCGATGGAATTGCACGACGTATTCGGCAACGTCACGCTGCTCACGTTCACGAACATCCAGACGAACCCGCCGCTCAAGAGCGATACGTTCAAGTTCGTCGTGCCGAAGGGCGCGGACGTGATCAACGGCTGATCGGCACCACGCCGTTTTCCCGACACGGGCCTGCCGGCGACGGCAGGCCCGTGTTGTTTTTTGGGGCGCGGGCATCGGGCGCGGGCATCGGGCGCCGGGATCGGGCGCAAGCACCAGGCGCGGCGGTGCAGTCGCGCGGCTGTCATAATGTCGGGTCCGGCGGCCCGTTCGGCCGCCATCGTTTGATCTGGAGCGAGGGTTCATGTCCGACCTGTTTCAAGTCGAGCCGCGCCGGCCGCTCGCCGAGGCGCTGCGGCCGAAGACGCTCGCCGAGGTGATCGGCCAGACGCATCTGCTGGGCGAAGGCAAGCCGCTGCGGCTCGCGTTCGAATCCGGCAAGCCGCATTCGATGATCCTGTGGGGGCCGCCCGGCGTCGGCAAGACGACGCTCGCGCGCCTCACCGCGCTCGCGTTCGACTGCGAGTTCATCGCGCTGTCCGCGGTGCTCGGCGGCGTGAAGGACATCCGCGAGTCGATGGAGCAGGCGAAGGACACGCTGAATCGCACCGGCCGCCACACGATCCTGTTCGTCGACGAAATCCACCGCTTCAACAAGGGTCAGCAGGATGCGCTGCTGCCGTTCGTCGAGTCGGGGCTCGTGACCTTCATCGGCGCGACGACCGAGAACCCGAGCTTCGAAGTCAACTCGGCGCTGCTGTCGCGGGCGCAGGTGTACGTGCTGCAGTCGCTGAACGACGACGAGATGCGTCAGCTGCTCAAGCGCGCGCAGGAAATCGCGCTCGACGGGCTCGCGTTCGACGACAAGGCGATCGATACGCTCATCGGTTATGCGGACGGCGACGCGCGGCGCTTCCTGAACCTGCTCGAGCAGGCGCAGACGGCCGCAGCCTCGGCCAAGGTCACGACCATCGATGCCGAGTTCGTCAGCAGCGCGATGACGCTGAACGCGCGGCGCTTCGACAAGGGCGGCGACAACTTCTACGACCAGATCTCGGCGCTGCACAAGTCGGTGCGCGGTTCGAGCCCGGACGGTGCGCTGTACTGGTTCTGCCGGATGATCGACGGCGGCGCGGATCCGAAATATCTCGCGCGGCGCATCGTGCGGATGGCGTGGGAAGACATCGGCCTCGCCGATCCGCGCGCGCTGCAGGTGGCGAACGACGCGGCCGAGACCTACGAGCGGCTCGGCTCGCCCGAAGGCGAGCTGGCGCTCGGGCAGGCGGTGATCTATCTCGCGTGCGCGGCGAAGAGCAATGCGGGCTACAACGCGTTCAACCAGGCGATGGCGTTCGTGAAGCAGGACAAGTCGCGCGAGGTGCCCGTGCATCTGCGCAATGCGCCGACCAAGCTGATGAAGGAACTCGGCTACGGTCACGCGTATCGCTACGCGCATGACGAGCCGAATGCCTATGCGGCCGGCGAGTCGTATCTTCCGGAAGGGATGCGCGAACCGCGCTGGTACAAGCCGGTGCCGCGCGGGCTCGAATCGAAGATCGCCGACAAGCTCGCGTGGCTGCGCGAGCTCGACCGCGAGGCCGGCAAGAAGGACTGACCGGCCGAGCGCGGCGCGACGGCCGGCGCTGCCTGGGGCGTGTCAGCGCCGGCGGCCCGGCTGCTTCTTCCAGTACTCGAACGGCTCCTCGTGGCAGTCGATGTCGAGCTCGGCGACCCGTGCGTGCAGGCGCTCCTGCGCATCGGCGATCGCGAGGTTGTAGATTGCCGGCGCGATTTCCTCGACGAAGAAATGCAGCAGCGCACCGGCCTGGATATTGCCGATCGGCTCGTCCATGTTTTCTGTGAAATACCGTTGCAGCGACGCGATCGCGCGGTCGCGAACATCCTTGTCCAGTTCGATGGCCATCGGGTTCCCTCGGGTGATGGTGATGCGAAGACGGGTGCGTTGCCCGCCGCGTTGCGCCCGGCCGGGGCGGCTGTCGCGCGCTGCGCCGCGGCGTCGCGCAACGCGCTTCGCCGGCTGCGGGCGCGCAGGCCGGCAATGCGATACTGCCACGCCCGTCGCGCGTTTGCGGCACTGTCCATCCGGCCAATGCCGTGGCGGCCCCGCGGTGCGTTAGAATTCCCGTCTTACACAACGATTTTCCAAGTCCTCCCATGCTCGACATCCAGTTGCTGCGCAAAGACCTCGACGGCGTCGCGAAGCGCCTCGCCGATCGCGGCTACACCCTCGACGTCGCCGCGTTCTCCGCCCTCGAAGCGGAACGCCGTGCGATCCAGACCCGTACCGAAGAGCTTCAGGCGCGCCGCAACAGCCTGTCGAAGCAGATCGGCGCGATGAAGGGGAAGGGCGAGGACACGTCGGCCGTCATGGCCGAAGTCGGCGGGATCGGCGACGAAATGAAGGCGTCGGAGGCCAAGCTCGGCGAGATCCAGACGCGCCTGTCCGACCTGATGCTGGGCATGCCGAACATCGCGCACGAAAGCGTGCCGGTCGGCAAGGACGAAGCCGACAACGTCGAAGTGCGCCGCTGGGGCACGCCGCGCCAGTTCGACTTCGAGGTGAAGGATCACGTCGACGTCGGCACGCCGCTCGGCCTCGATTTCGAAACCGGCGCGAAGCTCGCCGGCGCACGCTTCACGATGCTGCGCGGCTCGATCGCACGCCTGCACCGCGCGCTCGCGCAGTTCATGATCGACACGCACACGCTGCAGCACGGCTACAGCGAGACGTACACGCCGTACATCGTGAATCCCGAGATCCTGTACGGCACGGGCCAGCTGCCGAAGTTCGCGGACGACATGTTCCGCGTCGAGAAGGGCGGCGCCGAAAACACGATCACGCAGTACCTGATCTCCACGTCCGAGATTTCGCTGACGAACACCGTGCGCGAGTCGATCGTCGAAGGCTCCGCGCTGCCGATCAAGCTGACCGCGCATTCGCCGTGCTTCCGCTCGGAAGCCGGTTCGTACGGCCGCGACACGCGCGGGATGATCCGCCAGCACCAGTTCGACAAGGTCGAGATGGTGCAGGTCGTCGCGCCGGACGCGTCGTATGCGGCACTCGACGAGATGGTCGGCCACGCGGAGGCGATCCTGCAGAAGCTCGGCCTGCCGTACCGCGTGATCACGCTGTGCACGGGCGACATGGGCTTCTCGGCCGCGAAGACGTTCGACCTCGAAGTGTGGCTGCCCGCGCAGAACACCTATCGCGAGATCTCGAGCTGCTCGAACACCGAGGCGTTCCAGGCGCGCCGGATGCAGGCGCGTTTCCGCAACGCGCAGGGCAAGCCGGAACTCGTGCATACGCTGAACGGCTCCGGCCTCGCGGTCGGCCGCACGCTCGTCGCAGTGCTGGAGAACTACCAGAATGCCGACGGTTCGGTCACGGTGCCCGAGGCGCTGCGTCCGTACATGGGCGGCATGGAGCGAATCGAAGCGCCTGCGCAGGCGTCGTGAGATCGCTGCGCGATCGGTGTTCGACGGGCTCGCAAAAAATTTTGCAAAAAACGCTTGTGAGTTTCGAAGAGATCGTTCTATAATCTTTTCTTTCCCGGACACGACCAACCGGGAAATGAAGCAGCAAGGAAGGAGAGGTGGCAGAGTGGTCGAATGTACCTGACTCGAAATCAGGCGTACGGTTTCCCCGTACCGTGGGTTCGAATCCCACCCTCTCCGCCAAAATACGAAGCCCCGTGATCCGGAAGGATCACGGGGTTTTTCGTTTTGGTCGCCCGGTGGCGAGCGTGCATGCGATGTGCGGTACGCGCGCGCGTACCGATCGGCCGGCACCCGCTTGGGCGTTGTTGCCTCGGTTCCCGCCGCCCACGGATCGCCACGGGCTTCGTGCTCTACCCGCACGGTTCCCGCCGCCGCTTGCCCGCTTCAGCCTTGACCTCGCGCGCCGTTAACAGAGCGGTCGGCGGCTCGCGCTTTTTGCGCGGTCGCCGTTCTCCGACGATCCAAGGTCCCATGAAGCTGAGCTACAAGATTCCCCTCGCATTCGCCATTGCGCTGCTGCTGATGTTCTGCGGCGCGCTATACGGCATCCGCATTCTCAATCGCTCGATCGACACGTTCGCGAACGACGTGCAGACGCACGTTGCCGACGAGCGGCTCGTATCGGCCACGCTCGTGCAGTTCAAGCTGCAGGTGCAGGAATGGAAGGACACGCTGCTGCGCGGCAAGCAGCCCGACAAGCTCGACAAGTACTGGCAGGCATTCCAGACGCGCGAGCGCACGGTAGACACGCTCGCCGCGCAGCTCGTCGGCGAGCTGCCGCCCGGCGAGAGCCGGACGCTCGTCGAGCAGTTCATGCGCGCGCATGCGGCGATGGGCGACGGCTACCGGCGCGGGTTCGACGCGTTCAAGGCCGCGGGCTTCGAGCCGACGGCCGGGGACGCGGCCGTGGCGGGCGTCGATCGGGCGCCCGCCGCGCTGCTCGAGCGCGCGGCGAAGGCGATCGCCGACGAGAGTGCTGCCGTATCGTCGCAAGCGAGCCGCGATGCGCGCCACGCGACCGCGGCGAGCGTCGTGCTCATGCTGATCGTGCTCGGCATCGCGATGATCGGTGCGTTCCTGTTCAGCCGCGCGATCCTGCGGCCGCTCGATCGCGCCGTGGCCTGTGCACAGGCGGTGGCCGGTGGCGACCTGACGCGCGACGTCGACGCGGCCGGCCGCGACGAGATCGCCGATCTGCTGCGCGCATTGAAGACGATGCAGGCGAGCCTGTCGGGTGTCGTGCTCGAGGTGCGTACGCATGCCGAAGCCGTCGCGACCGCGAGTGCGCAGATCGCGGCGGGCAATCACGACCTGTCGTCGCGCACCGAGGCGCAGGCTGCCTCGCTCGAGGAAACCGCGGCCAGCATGACCGAACTGACGGGCATCGTGCGCCAGTCGGCCGAACACGCGCAGCATGCGGCGCAGCTCGCACGCGACGCATCGGACATCGCGTCCGCGGGCGGTGGCGTGATGACGGACGCGGTCGGCACGATGAGCGGGATTGCCGCCAGCGCGGCGAAGGTCGGCGAGATCATCGCGGTCATCGACGGCATCGCATTCCAGACCAACATCCTCGCGCTGAACGCGGCCGTCGAGGCGGCGCGCGCGGGCGAGCAGGGGCGCGGCTTCGCGGTCGTCGCGTCGGAGGTGCGCACGCTCGCGCAGCGCAGCGCGGCCGCCGCCAAGGAGATCAAAACGCTGATCGAGCAATCGACGCGGCGGGTCGACGAGGGCGCCGTGCTGATCGCGCGCGCGGGCGAATCGATCCACGAGATCGTCGGCGCGGTGCAGCGGGTCACGTCGATCGTCGGCGAGATCTCGTCCGCTTCGCAGGAGCAAAGCGGCGGCATCCAGCAGGTGAACGTCGCGGTCACGCAGATGGATGAAGCGACGCAGCGCAATGCGGCGCTGGTCGAACAGGCGTCGGCGGCGACGCAGGCGCTGGCCGAGCAGGCGAGCGCGCTGCGGCACGCGGTCGCCGTGTTCAGGCTGCCGCAGGCCGCGTGACGATATCGCCGACCGCGACCGCGCCGTCCTGCGTCACCCCGCGGCCGAATACTGCGCGAGCACGCGAGCGCGGATCGATGGCTTGATGTTCGATTGCGCCATGTTGCCGCCATAGTGCGCGACGACACGCGGATTCATCACGCGATACCAGAGCGGCGGCACATAGGCGAACAGGATCATCGTCGCGTAGCCGGCCGGCAGTTGCGGCGAGTCGTCGAAGTGTCGCAGCGCCTGGTACGAGCGCGTCGGGTTCGCGTGATGGTCGGCGTGCCGCTGCAACTGGTACAGGAACAGGTTGGTGACGACGTGATTGCTGTTCCACGAATGCTGCGGCGTGCAGCGCTCGTAGCGGCCGCTCGGCAGCTTGCGGCGGCCGAGCCCGTAGTGCTCGACGTAGTTGACGACTTCGAGCAGCGACGCGCCGTACGCGGCCTGGATCACGAGGAACGGGATCACGATCTTGCCGGCCATCGCGAGCGCGATGCCCCACACGACGACAGTCATCGCCCACGCGTGCAGCACCTCGTTGCGCCAGGTCCACGGCGAATGCCCGAGCCGCTCGAGGCGTGCCTTCTCGAGGCGCCACGCCGAGCGGATGCTGCCCGTCACCGTGCGCGGCAGGAAGGCCCAGAACGATTCGCCGTAGCGAGCGCTCGCCGGATCCTCGGCCGTCGCGACGCGCACGTGATGGCCGCGGTTGTGCTCGACGAAGAAGTGCCCGTACGCCACCGGCGCGAGCGTGACTTTCGCGAGCCCGCGCTCGAAGCGGCTGGTCTTGTGCCCGAGTTCGTGCGCGGTGTTGATCGAGATGCCCGTCGCGGCGCCGAGCGACAGCGCGAAGCCGACGTAGTCGTACCATGCGAGCGCATGCGTGCCGACGATCCGCACGCACATGAAGAACGCGATGTATTCGACCAGCGTCGCGAGATAGACGATGTAGCGGTAGTAGCGCTCGCGTTCGAGATGCGGGACGACGGCTTCGGGCGGATTGTCGCGATCGTCGCCGATCAGCGTGTCCAGGACCGGGATCGCGCCGAACGCGAACAGCGGGCCGAACCACCAGAACACGTGGAGGCCCGTCGACAGCGCGAGCTGGGCCGAGAGGATCGGCAGCGTGATCGTCACCGCGCCGAGCAGCCACAGATAACGTTTGCCATCCGACCAGCCCGAGGCCGATGCGTCGGTCATTGCCATTGTCTCCCTCCTTTTCGGGGCCGGCTCCCGCGTGTGCGGGTGCGGCGGCCGAGTGACGCGCTTGTCGTCGTTCGAATCGTCGTGGGTCCGCGGCACGGCGCGCGGCACCGGATCGGTGGTCCGGTTGTGCCAGTTATACGACCGTCGCGCGCGCTTTCCAAACCCCGCCGCTAGGCGGGCGACTCCAAACGGCGGCCCGTGCAGGACGCGGGCCGGGAGGGGCCTGCGCCACGGTGATTGAAACAGGCCGGAGCGGGTCCGATCCGCTCGTGCGGCCGGCATTCTCGTCGGATGAATACGTGAGGCCACACGCGCGAATATGCGGCGGCGCGGTCCGCAACGAATGTTGCAATGCAATAAATGCGACGCGACATCGCGTGGCGGCGCGGCTTTTTGGGATACATATATTACGGATCATTACGGCGCCGCTGCGGGGTAACGTCGGACCCTGACCACATGAATGCCATGCATGACAAGGCGAGCGGGGCGACGCGTCCGACTTCGCCGTTCGGACTGCCATGCGTCGCGGCCCGTCGACGCGTCGATGCTGCACCCGCACACCCGCGCGTGCGCGACGCGTGCTGCCTTTCGATCCGCGCTGTCATTTGAAAATTACGATTTGACTCATGCCCCGCTTTCGGTTGAAGCTAGTAACTTGCTGTCCGAAGGGGGCTGTGCCTGCATGAGTTCGACCTTGACCGTTCGTCGTATCGCTGCCGATCAGGGCGGCGTGTATCGCGAACTCCGCGCCGCATCGCTGCGTGAGCCCTACGCGCCCGGTGAAGCGCCGGAGGCCGAATTGCTGAACGTCGATTCCGACGCGGCGGCGGCCATCGCCGCGCTGCGTGCCGCGTCCGACGAGTCGACGACTTTCCTGCTGTACACCGAAGGCCATCCGGCCGGCATGATCGGCGCGTATTTCGACACGACGCCCGAGCGGCGCGCGTTCGTCAGCGAGCTGTGGGTCGCGCACGCGGTCCGCCACCTGCGCGGCGGCGTGCTGTTGCTGGAAACGGCTACCGCGTGGCTGGCCGAACGCGGGGCGCGGGACGTCTACGCATGGATCGCCGATGCGAACCGCAACGCGATCCGTTTCTACGAACGGGCGGGCTTCGGCAACACGGGCGAGCATGCGCCGATCGCGCGGATGCCCGGCGCAATGAAGTCGTTGTTCGTGTCGCACTTCAACACACCCTGACGCATGAATGCGCGGGCCGCACGGCGTGATGAAGGCCCGGCCGCCCGCCCGACTGCCCGCCTGCCGGTTGCGCGCTCGCCGCGACCGTCGCCCCCTGGCTCCCCAAAAATAATGGCCGCACGCGTGGACGCCTGTAAAATACGCAAAAATTTTTTGCAGAGTGTCCATGTCGCTTAAAAAATCGCCATTCTTCGAGCTGCGCAGCGGATCGGTCGATACGTTGCTGTTCACCGTGAAGACGACCGATCTCGATGCGTTGCGTACCGAACTGGTCAAGCGCTTCGAAGCGACTCCCGAGTTTTTCGCCGATGATGTCGTCGCGATCGACGTCCGCCGCCTCGCGGACGGCGAACGCGTCGCGCTCGCCGACATCCGCCAGATGCTGAACGACGTGCGGATGCGCCCGGTGGGCGTCGTCGCGCTGGCGACGCAGGGCTGGGCGGGGGAAGCCGGCCTGCCGTTGCTCGAGGCGCGCGATCGCCGCGTGTCGGCCGCGAAGCCGGCCGAGGAAGCGGAGGCGGCGCCCGTCGCGGCGCCGGCCGCTGCGGCGGCAGCCGAACCGGCGCCGGAACCTGCGCCGACGCCGGTTGCGGCGGGCGGCCAGACGCTGGTGATCGACCGGCCGCTGCGTTCGGGGCAGCAGATTTACGCGAAAGGAGACCTCGTGGTGCTGGCGCCGGTCAGTCACGGTGCCGAGATCATCGCGGAAGGCAACATCCACATCTACGCGCCGTTGCGCGGCCGCGCACTCGCGGGCGTGCACGGCAATCACGACGCGCGCATTTTCTGCACGTGTCTCGAGCCGGAACTGATTTCGATCGCGGGTATCTATCGAACGACCGAGAACCCGTTGCCCGCCGACATACTGGGCAAATCGGTGCAGATCCGGCTCGAAGAGGAAAAACTGATGATCGAACCGCTGCGCCTGACGTGATTCACGCGGCACGCTCCGGGTCGATCGGCTCTCATTGACGAACACAGGGTATTGGGTAAATGGCAAAAATCATCGTGGTGACTTCGGGCAAGGGCGGCGTGGGCAAGACGACGACCAGCGCGAGCTTCGCGTCCGGCCTCGCGCTGCGCGGCCACAAGACGGCCGTGATCGACTTCGACGTCGGCCTGCGCAACCTCGATCTCATCATGGGCTGCGAGCGTCGCGTGGTGTATGACCTCGTCAACGTGATCCAGGGCGAAGCGAACCTGAACCAGGCGCTGATCAAGGACAAGAAGTGCGAGAACCTGTTCATCCTGCCGGCATCGCAGACGCGCGACAAGGATGCGCTCACGCGTGACGGCGTCGAGAAGGTGCTGAACGACCTGGTCGCGATGGACTTCGAATACATCGTCTGCGACTCGCCGGCCGGTATCGAGGCGGGCGCGCTGCACGCGATGTACTTCGCGGACGAAGCGCTGATCGTCACGAACCCGGAAGTGTCGTCGGTGCGCGACTCGGACCGCATTCTCGGCATCCTGTCGTCGAAGACGAAGCGCGCGGCCGAAGGCAAGGATCCGATCAAGGAACACCTGCTGATCACGCGCTACAGCCCGAAGCGCGTGAGCGAAGGCGAAATGCTGTCGCTCGAGGACATCAGCGAGATCCTGCGCATCAAGCTGATCGGCGTGGTGCCGGAATCGGAAGCCGTGCTGCACGCCTCGAACCAGGGCCTGCCGGCCGTGCACATCGACGGCACCGACGTTGCGGAAGCGTACAAGGACGTCGTCGCGCGCTTCCTCGGCGAGGACAAGCCGCTGCGCTTCACCGATTATCAGAAGCCGGGCCTGCTGCAGCGCCTCTTCGGCAGCAAGTAACGGAGGCCGCCCATGTCCATCCTTTCGTTTCTCCTCGGCGAGAAGAAGAAGTCCGCATCGGTCGCGAAGGAGCGCCTGCAGCTCATCATCGCGCACGAGCGGGTCGGCGGCCGGCCGCCGGCCGATTACCTGCCGGCGCTGCAGAAGGAGCTGGTCGCGGTCATCTCGAAGTACGTCCATATTTCGAACGATGACATCCGCGTGAGCCTCGAGCGCCAGGACGATCTCGAAGTCCTCGAAGTGAAGATCGAGATTCCGCAAGCCTGACCGCTGTCTGTTCCCCCGCACGGTGGCGCCTGCCGCCGTGCGCGTCTTACGCCCTGTTGCACTTTCGGGCGAGCCGTAACACGGCGTCTGTCGGCCGTTGGTCGATCTCCCGCATTGAACGAATACGCTCGCGTCATTTGTCAATCAGGAGGTTGTGATGGCTGTCTCTACCGTTCAACGCCGTATCGTTTCGCTCGTACTGTTCGCCGCGGGCCTGTCAGCCGTCGCCGCGCCGCTCGCCGCACGCGCAGACGAAATCCTCGTCGGTACGCCCGTGATGGTGCAGTCGGGCCGGGTGGTCGTCGCCGAACCGGTGGCCGCGCCCGCCGAGGAAATCGTCGTCGTCGCGCCGAACGCGCCGCCGCCGGTGCGCTACGAGGTCGTGCCCGACGCACGCGTCGGCTATGTGTGGGAGCGCGGTCACTGGCACTGGGATCATGGCCGCTACGTCTGGATCGGCGGCCGCTGGGAAACCGAGCGTATCGGCATGCACTGGGTGCCGGGCCACTGGGATCAGCGCGGCCCGAACTGGTTCTGGACGCGCGGCCATTGGGCCTGACGGAGGCGCGCGATGAAAAGAACCGCCCTTGCCATTGCGCTCGTCGCGATCACGCTCGCCGGCTGTATCGTCGTGCCGGCGCGGCCCGTCTACTATCGGCCCGCGCCGGTGGTGATCTACTGAGGGGTACGCGGGCCCGTCTGCGCCGGGCCGCTCGTGCCGGAAGGAGTCGTGCCGGAAGCGGTCGTGCCGGAAGCGGACGGTCCGTCGTCGTGCGACGTCGCGGGCGTGTGCGTGGCGGCGTTGCCGGCCGCCGGGGCCTGCGGCTCGCCACTGTCCCGTTCGCGCAGCGTGTCGAGCGGATCGGCGGGCGCGGCGGCCGCGTCCTGCGGCTCGACGACGCCGGCCGCAACCGCCGGCGCGGCGGCGGGTTCAGCGGCGGCCGCGGGCGGCGCGAGATAGCGCTGCGCGAGTGTTTCGTAGAGCGGCGGCGCGAAGAAGCGCGCCATCCGGCTCGACACCAGTGCGGTCGCCATCAGCGAAATCACGAGCGCGTGACCGTTGATCATCTCCATCACGATCACGAACGACGTGATCGGCGACTGCGTGACCGCCGCGAGGTAGCCGACCATCGCGAGCGCGATCAGCATCGGCAGGCTCATGTCGCCGAACACGAGGTGCAGCAGGTTGCCGAACCCGGCGCCGATCGACAGCGACGGCGCGAAGATCCCGCCCGGAATGCCCGGCAGGTACGACGCGACCATCGACACCATCTTCAGGAACGGATAGAGCACCGACAGCCGTTCATGGCCGTCGAGCAGGCCGCGCGCCTCGGCATAGCCGCTGCCGAACGTCGTCCCGCCCGACACGAGGCCGACGACGGCGATCACGAAACCGCACAGCGCCGCGAACGCGATCGGGCGCTCGCGATACAGGCCGAGCAGGCGCGCGGGCAGCCAGCGCCCGGTATTGAGCAGCAGCCAGCTGAAGAGGCCGCCCGCGACGCCGGTCACGAGCGCGGTGACGAGCACGGCGACGGCAAGCATCTTCGGGAAATGCTGGCCGGCGTCGATCGTGCCGAAGTACGTGTAGTTGCCGTTCAGGCCCAGCGCGACGACACCGGCGAGGATGATCGCGGTGATCAGCACGCCGCTTGCGCGGGCGGAGAAGCTGCGGGTCAACTCCTCGATCGCGAACACGATCCCGGCGAGCGGCGTATTGAACGCGGCCGACAGGCCGGCCGCCGCGCCGGCGAGTACGAGCTGTCGTTCGATCTGCGCGTTCGAGCGCGGGTAGAAGCGCCGCAGGTTGAACATCAGCGACGCGCCGACCTGCACGGTCGGGCCTTCGCGTCCGATCGTGAAGCCGCCGAGGATGCCCATGAACGAGATCAGGACCTTGCCGAACAGGATGCGCAGGGTCAGCAGCCGCGCGCCGAACGCGCCCGGGCTCGCATGCAGCGTCGCAATGACCTGCGGGATCCCGCTGCCCTCGGCGCCGCGGAAGAAGCGGCGCGTGAGCCATGCCGACGCGGCGGCGATCGACGGCGTCAGCAGCAGCGGCAGCCACGCGGCGTGGTCGCGCATCGTGCGGAACGTGTCGTAGCCCCAGTCGATCAGCCGCGCGTACAGCACGGCCGCGAGGCCCACGGCGATCGCGCCGAGCCAGAACACGCCGTACTGGCGCCAGATCCGCAGCGAGCGGCGGGTGAGGGCGGGAAACAACCCGGAAAGCAGGGCAGGAAGGGCGGGGCGTTGCATCGGCGGAAGCCGGGAGGGCAAAGAGCGCATTATAAAAAGAACCTGATGCAGCCGGGGCTCGACAAATCCTCACAAAAGCGTCGCACTTTGTTGCAAATGTAATGTCGGCGTAATGTATCAACGCGGCAACCGTCGTTAGCATCACCAAATGGCCGGCCCACCCCATTCATCATAAGAAAAGTGAAACGCATCCTCATCGTGAAAGTGACGTCGCTCGGCGACGTCGTCCAGACGCTGCCTGTCGTCGCGGACCTCCACCGTGCCTTTCCGGGCGTAACGGTCGACTGGGCCGTCGACGAATCGTGCGCCGAGGTCGTGCGCTGGCATCCGGGTGTGAGCAAGGTGCTTTGCGCGCCGTTGCGGCGGTTCAAGAAGCTCCGGAACGGCGGCGACCTGAAGGCGATCTCGGCGTCGATCGGCGCGCTGCGCGCGCACCGCTACGATGCGGTCATCGACCTGCACGGCGTCTACAAGAGCGCGATCATCTCGGCACTCGCGCGTGCCGCGCGCCGCGTCGGCTATCAGACGCAGGATCTCGGCGAGGCGGGTGCCCGCTTCGCCTACTCGCATCGCTTCGGCCCGCGGCCGGACTGCGACGCGTGGCACGGGATGCGCGTGAGCGCCGGCGAGGCGCTGGGCTATGTCCCCGAGGGCAGCGCCGCTTACGGGATCGTCCCGCCGCAGGATGCGAACCTGCCGCCCGCCGTGACCGACGGCGCGCCGTTCATGCTGCTGTTTCACGCCACGTCCAATCCGGACAAGCAATGGCCCGCCGACCACTGGGCCGCGCTGGCTACGCAGATGATGGCGCGCGGCGTGCGCGTGCTCGTGCCGTGGGGATCGGCAGCCGAACACGACGCTGCGCAGGACATTGCCGCGCGTGCGTCGGGCGCGATCGTGCTGCCGGCGATGTCGGTGCGCGAACTGGGTGCGGCCATCGGCCGGGCCGCGCTCGTGGTGGGAGTCGATACCGGGTTCGTGCATATGGCGCACGCGCTGCAGCGGCCGACCGTGATGATTTTCGTCGCGACGTCGCGTCACCATTGCGGCATCGGCGGCGCGCCGAACGCGCTGTCGATCGGCGAACCGGGCGCGCCGCCGTCGGTTGCGCAGGCACTCGATGCGATCGATGCGGTCGGGCCGGCCTATGGCGCGCTGCGTGACCGGCTGACGGCCTAGGGCCAGCGCGAGCCCGCTATCGGCATGAACCGGCCCGGGGGAAGCGGGCCGCGCGTTCAGGCGAGCAGCGCTGCGACCGTCATCACCGCGGCGACGGCGGCCAGGTTGGCGAGAAGCGCCTCGAACAGGACGCCGCGCCAGGTTTTCGGCCGGAAGCGCGCCGCGAGCAGCAGGGCGCCACCCGGCGCGAGCGCCAGGATCAGGACGAGGCCAGCGTTGTCGAGGCGGAGGTTCATTGCGGCGGCTCCTTCAGCGGAGGGAGCCCGGGGTGCGTGACGGCGCCCCCGGATCGAGCATAGGCGGCGACCCCGCCGCACAACCCGGGGCGCCTCGAGGGCTCAGACGAGCGATGCGTCGCGGGTTTCGCGCATCAGCAGCACGCCGACCAGGCTGATTGCCGCCGCAACCGACACGTAGCCGCCGACCCACGACAGGCCGCCACGCGCGGCGAGCAGTTGCGCGATGTACGGCGCGATCGACGCGCCGAGGATCCCGCCGAGGTTGTACGCGACCCCCGCGCCCGTATAGCGGACGTTGGTCGGGAACAATTCGGGCAGCAGCGCGCCCATCGGCGCGAACGTCACGCCCATCAGGAACAGCTCGATGGTCAGGAACAGCGCGACGAGCGGCATCGAGCCGCTGCCGAGCAGCGGCTCCATCGCGAAGCCGGACGACAGCGCGGCGATCGCGCCGACGACCAGCACCGGCTTGCGGCCGAAGCGGTCCGAGGCCCACGCCGACAGCGGCGTCGCAAGCCCCATGAACACGACCGCGAAGCACAGCAGGCCGAGGAAGCTCTGGCGCGGAATATGCAGCGTCGACACGCCGTACGACAGCGAGAACACCGTCGAGATATAGAACAGCGTGTAGCAGACCACCATCGCGAGCGCGCCGAGCAGCGTCGGCTTCCAGTGTTGCGAGACGAGCGTCGCGACCGGCACGCGCACGCGCTCGTTGCGGTCGAGTGCGGCCTGGAACGCCGGCGTCTCGGTGATTTTCAGCCGCACGTACAGGCCGAGCGCGACGAGCACCGCGCTGACGAGGAACGGGATGCGCCAGCCCCAGCTGCGGAATTGTTCGTCGGACAGCGACAGCGCGAGCGCGAAGAACAACCCGTTCGACATCAGGAAGCCCACCGACGGGCCCAGCTGCGGGAACATCCCGAACCAGCCGCGCTTGCCTTGCGGCGCGTGCTCGGTCGCGAGCAGCGCCGCACCGCCCCATTCGCCGCCGAGGCCGATCCCCTGGCCGAAGCGCAGCACGCACAGCAGCACCGGTGCGAGCGCACCGATCGTGTCGTAGCCGGGCACGAAGCCGATCGCGGTGGTGGACACGCCCATCACGAGCAGCGACGCGACGAGCGTCGATTTGCGGCCGATGCGGTCGCCGAAGTGGCCGAACAGGAACGAGCCGATCGGCCGCGCGATGAACGCGATGCCGAACGTGACGAATGCGGACAGCGCCTGGGCGGTCGCGGAGCCGTACGGAAAGAACACGGGGCCGATGACGAGTGCCGCGGCGGTCGCGTACACGTAGAAGTCGTAGAACTCGATCGCGGTGCCGATGAAGCTCGCGAACACGATGCGCCGGTGGCTGACGGCGCCGGCCGAACCGGTTGCGTGTGCAACGGCCGGGGGAGATGCGGACATGGATGTCTCCGTTTTGTCGTTGGGCGGTCGGCCGGGTGAGCGCTCGGGCAGGCGGGCGCTTGCCGGGAGCGGCCGAGCGGATGAGGCGGCGGCGTGGACGCGCGGCGTGGCGCGGACGTCACCCGCCGGTCGACGATGGAGACGGATAGGTCGCCGCCGCCCGGTGCCGGCGTGGTCGGCTCGCATGCCGGGTGCGGCGCGCGAACGCGCGCGGGAGGGTGGCCGCGCGATTGCGGAAAATTATAGCCAGCGCCGCGACATGGCGGCAAACGCGGGCGGGCGCGGGCTCAGTCGATCGATTGCGCCTGCGCGGATGCGGTGCTTTGCAACTGGAAGTGGCCGTCGTCGTTGAACAGCCAGCCTTCCATCATCTCGAGCCGGCCATTGCCGTCCAGCAGTTTCGACGGCGGTGGCGGCAGTGGCGCCGAGCGGCGCAGCGACGCGAGCGCGAGCGCTTCCGCTTCACTGTCGCCGTTGCTGCGATAGACGGATGCGTTGACGAGCTGGCCGCTGCGATCGACGGTGAACGCGACGACGACGAGCGAGCGCAGCATCGCCTGCGGCATCCCGTGCGACACGGCGGACGGATTGTGCTCGGCGACGCACTGCGCGACTTCCACGCGGTACTGGTCGCGATTCGCGCTGCGGATGACCGACGGAATCGTCAGGATCGAGCGCAGCGACGGGGGCGGCGTGATCGTGCAGGCGGCAAGCATGACGGCGGCGACCAGCGCGGCAATGCGCAGCCGGTCGACGCCCGGGCAGGGAAGAGAAGGCATGGGGGAGTGCCGGAGGGTGACGATAAAAAAATGATAGGCGTCTGCGCGCGGCGCGTTATCGGGACAAACGCATAGCACGCGAAGCGCGATGTGCCGATTCGCGGATGATGGCGATTCGGCGGGGCTTCCGGCGCGCATCGCGACGCGATGTGACATGACACGTGACCATGCGGGCACGACGATTGCGCACGCGCGGCGCGTGCCGGCCGCAACGGCAGCGGCGTGCTCGACCGGCTCAGTAGCCGTGTGTCACGAGCGATAGAACGGACAGGTCCGGATGCGTGCCGTCGATGATGGTCTTGCCGATGTGCACGGCTTCATGCACCGCTTCCTCGACGCTCGCGAAGCTTTCTTCGCCGTCCGCATGGAACGGCACGGCATGATCCGGCAGCGCGGGGTTCACGCCCGGATGGCAGACATAGCCTGTGTAGGTGTAGCGCGCATCGCTGCCGGGGACGAGGCCCGGCACCACATGGATCTCGAAGCCTTCGTAATCGACGTGATCGGGCGCTGTCGACAGTTCGGTCATGGCGGTCTCCGTGTGCCGCACGCACGGATGGCGCGGGCGGCATCGAATTGCGGCGGCGGTCGTGTCGCCGTGCTGATCGAATTCTAGGCGATGGCGGCCCGGCCCGTGAGGGCTGCGCGCGTCGCCTGCGGCAACGTCGAGCGTGCCGCAGGCGGTGCGTGTTACCGCGTGCAGCGCGCGTCCTTGCGCTGCACCACGAGGATCACCGGATACTTCTGGCCGTGCTCGAGTTCCACCGGCGCGACGACCGTCAGCGTCGCCGGGTCGGAATCGTCGTACACGCTGACCTGCTCGTTGCGGATGTAGGTCACGCCGGTGCAATTCGTCGCGCGTCCGTCATCCGATACCTTGCACTGGAGCTCGTTTTCCTTCAGGTAGTTGTACGGCGTCGGGCTCGCGAGATATTCGCGCAGGCCGCGCGGCGAGCCGCCGACGCCCTTCACGTACGCGATCGCGCACGACGGTGTTTGCGCGTCGGTGCCGGAGGCGGAATCGGCGGCCGCTGCGTGCGTGCCGACGGCGGCCAGCAGGGCGACGAGCGACGAGGCGATGAAGGGCTTCATGACGTGGATTTCCCGTTTCGCGAATCGGAGCGCCGGATTGTAACGGCATCGGGCGAGATGCGTCGGCAGGCAGAGGGGGCAGCGTGCGCGGCGCGCCGCGAACAAACAAAAACCCCGTCATTCGATGAATGGACGGGGTTGGGCGAACTTCCTGGCGGAAGCGGTGAGATTCGAACTCACGGACAGTTTCCCGTCGCCGGTTTTCAAGACCGGTGCCTTAAACCGCTCGGCCACGCTTCCACACGAGGCGGCATTGTAACCGAAATGCCGCCTCGTTCCGCTTCAATCGTCACGCAGGAACAATTCCTGCAAGTCGTTGAGGAAACGCTGGCCGAGCGGCGTCGGCGCGATCTGCGCGAAATCGCGTGTGATCAGCCCGCGCCGTTCCGCTTCCTTCAGTGCCGGCTCGATCGTGCTGATCGGCAAACCCGTGCGTTCGACGAAGCTGTGCACCGGGAAGCCCTCGACGAGCCGCAGCGTGTTCAGCATGAACTCGAACGGCAGGTCGCGCGCACCGACTTCGCGCTCTTCCTGCACCGGCGTGCCAGCCATCGCCTGTTCGATGAAGGTGGCCGGATGCTTGTAGCGCGCCTGCCGCAGGATCCGGTTCGGGAACGACAGCTTCGTGTGCGCGCCCGCGCCGATCCCGAGATAGTCGCCGAAGCGCCAGTAGTTCAGGTTGTGCTTGCACTGATGATTCGGCTTCGCGTACGCCGACACTTCGTAGCGGTCGTAGCCGGCCTCGGCCGTGCGCGCGTGGATCCATTCCTGCATGTCGGCCGACGCGTCGTCGTCGGGAACCGCGGGCGGAAACTTCGCGAACAGCGTGTTCGGCTCGAGCGTCAGGTGATACAGCGACAGATGCGGCGGCGCGTACGACAGCGCGGTCTCGATGTCGGCCCGGCATTCGTCGAGCGTCTGGTTCGGCAGCGCGAACATCAGGTCGAGGTTGAAGTTGTCGAACGTCTTCGCGGCGATCTCGACGGCCGCGCGCGCCTGCGCGGTGTCGTGAATACGGCCGAGCGCTTTCAGATGGCCTTCGTTGAAGCTCTGGATGCCGACCGACAGGCGGTTCACGCCGCTCGCGCGGAATTGCGCGAACTTCGCGGCTTCGAACGTGCCCGGGTTCGCCTCGAGCGTGATCTCGGCGTCGGCATCGAGCGGCAGCAGCGCGCGCACGTCGGACAGCAGCCGGTCGAGGCCGGCCGCGGACAGCAGGCTCGGCGTGCCGCCGCCGATGAACACCGTATGCACCTGCCGGCCCCAGACGAGCGGCAGCGCCTGTTCGAGATCGGCCCGCAGCGCATCGAGGTACTCGGTTTCCGGAAACCGCTCGCCTTTCCACTCGTGCGAGTTGAAATCGCAGTACGGGCACTTGCGCACGCACCACGGAAAATGCACGTACAGCGCGAGCGGCGGCAGCGACGTGAGCCGTACCTGCCCGGGCGACGTGAATGTCGCGACGACGCGCGCGCCGGTTTCCGCCGCCTGGCTCATGCGGCCTCCGGTTGCGAATGCGTGACGAAGACGATCATGCCGGTTCCTCCGCGAGCCGCGCGAGCAGCGCCTTCAGAGCGAGCGCGCGATGGCTGTGCGTGTTCTTCACGGCCGGCTCGAGTTCGGCCGCCGTCGCGCCGAGCGACGGCAGGAGGAAATACGGGTCGTAGCCGAATCCGTGCTCGCCGCGCGGCGTGTCGACGATCTCGCCCACCCAGCGGCCTTCGGCGAACAGCGGTTCGGGATCGTCCGCGTGGCGCACCAGCGCGAGCACGCAGCAATAGTATGCGCGTCGGTCTGCGACGCCGCGTAGCTGCTCGACGAGGTACGCGTTGTTGGCAGCGTCGCCCTTGGCGCCGCCCGCGCGCTGCGCGTAGCGCGCCGAATAGACGCCCGGTGCGCCGCGCAGCGCGCGCACGCACAGCCCCGAATCGTCGGCGATCGCCGGCAGGCCGGTGAGCCGCGACGCGTGCCGCGCTTTCGTCAGCGCATTCTCGATGAACGTGCCGAACGGTTCTTCCGCCTCGGGCACGGCCAGCTCGCCCTGCGGCACGATCTCGATGCCGACCGTCGAGAACAGCGCGGTGAATTCGCGCAGCTTGCCGGCGTTGTTCGACGCGAGCACGATGCGCGACAGCGGCGCGAGGGTGCGATCATCAGACATGGCCGGCGCCCAGCACGTCCTTCTGCAGCTGCACGAGCTGGCCGATCCCGTTTTGCGCGAGGTCGAGCAGCGCGTTCATCTCGGCGCGCGAGAACGGCACGCCTTCGGCGGTGCCCTGGACTTCGACGAAGCCGCCGGCGCCCGTCATCACGACGTTCATGTCGGTATCGCACTGCGAATCTTCGGCGTAGTCGAGATCGAGCACGGGCGCGCCTTCGTACACGCCGACCGAGATCGCGGCGACGTGGTCGGTGATCGGCGAGCGCGCGAGCTTGCCGGCCGCGATCAGCTTCGATACGGCGTCGTGCGCGGCGACGAAGGCGCCGGTGATGCTGGCCGTGCGCGTGCCGCCGTCGGCCTGGATCACGTCGCAGTCGATGTGGATCGTGCGCGGGCCGAGCGCCTCCAGATCGAACACCGCGCGCAGCGCACGGCCGATCAGGCGCTGAATTTCCTGCGTGCGGCCCGTCTGCTTGCCGCGCGCCGCTTCACGGTCGCTGCGCGTGTGCGTCGCGCGCGGCAGCATCCCGTATTCGGCCGTCAGCCAGCCCTGGCCGCGATCGCGCAGGAATTCGGGCACGCGCTCGGCGACGCTCGCGGTGCAGATCACCTTGGTATCGCCGAATTCGACGAGTACCGAGCCTTCGGCGTGTTTCGTGTAGTGGCGCGTGAGGGCGACCTTGCGCAGTTCGTCGGCGCGGCGGCCGCTCGGGCGGGACAGGGAAGACGTCATGGGGGAATCGTGGACGGAAGAGGAAACCCCGATTTTAGCGCCGAACGGCAGGCGTGCCCGGCGGGGTGGGACGCAAAAATGGGATAATGCGCGCTTCCCGCCCCGCGCCTTGCAATGCGCCGGGCGCCTCGACATATTCCCGCCCGTGAAGGGCACCCAGACGGCGAGACGAACCATGATCTACAGCATGACGGGCTATGCGAGCGCGACGCGCGAACTCGCGACGGCCACCGGCAACGGCGGCACCAGCGTGTCGGTCGAACTGCGCACCGTGAACTCGCGCTTCCTCGACCTGAATTTCCGCATGCCGGACGACGTGCGCGCGTGCGAACCCGCGCTGCGCGAAATGCTGATGAACAAGCTGTCGCGCGGCAAGGTCGACGTGCGCATCAACCTGCAGCGCGGCGAGCAGAGCATCGGTGCGGGCGCGCTGAACCAGACGGCGCTCGGCCAGCTCGCCGAGCTCGAGCGTTCGGTGCTCGATTCGTTCCCGGGCGTCGGCCGCCTGCGCGCGGGCGAGATCCTGCGCTGGCCGGGCGTGCTCGCCGAGAGCGGCGTGTCGGCGGACGCGATCCGCGACGCGGTGCTCGCGTGCGGCAAGGAAGCGATCGGCGAGCTCGTCGTCGTGCGTTCGCGCGAAGGCGCGCAGCTGGCGACGATGCTGCTGTCGAACGTCACCGAAATGGAAGCGATCGTCGCGCGCATCACGCCGCTCGTGCCTGAGCTGATCGCGAAGCATCAGCAGAAGATCGTCGAGCGGCTGCAGGAAGCGCTCGGCATCGCGGCGCCCGAAGGCAGCGCGCCGATCGTCACGCGCGAGGAAGCCGCGGAACGCATTCGTCAGGAAGTGACGATGTACGGCATCCGGATCGACATCGCGGAAGAGCTGTCGCGACTCACCGCGCACCTGAACGAAACGCGTCACGTGATCGAGAAGGGCGGCCGCGTCGGCAAGCGTCTCGACTTCATGATGCAGGAACTGAATCGCGAAGCAAACACGCTCGGCTCGAAGGCGGCGGCGAAGGAACTCGCCGACGCATCGATGGCGCTCAAGCTGTTGATCGAGCAGATGCGTGAGCAAGTGCAAAACCTGGAGTAAAGCAACATGACCGACCTCAACCGCGACGGCCACGCGTCGCATGCGCTGCACGGCGGCGTCTATCCCGGCAATCTGTTCATGGTCGTCGCGCCGTCGGGTGCCGGCAAGTCGACGCTCGTGAACGCGTTGCTGTCGAAGGACAGCGACATCTGCCTGTCGATCTCGTACACGACGCGCAAGCCGCGCCCGGGCGAGCAGGACGGCCAGCACTACCACTTCACGACCGTCGAGGATTTCCGCGCGCGCCACGCCGCGCACGAATTCCTCGAGAGCGCGGAAGTGCACGGCAACTATTACGGCACGTCGCGCGTCTGGATCGAAGAGCAGATGATGAACGGCCACGACGTGCTGCTCGAGATCGACTGGCAGGGCGCACTGCAGGTGAAGAAGCAGTTCCGCAACGCGGTCGGCATCTTCATCCTGCCGCCGTCGCTCGACGCGCTCGAGGAACGTCTGAAGAAGCGCGGCCAGGACGAACCGAACGTGATCACGCGGCGCCTGCTGGCTGCCGGCAGCGAGATCGCGCACGCGTCGGAAGCGGAATACGTCGTGATCAACGAGAATTTCGATCGTGCGCTCGCCGAACTCGAATGCATCGTCGCGGCCACGCGCCTGCGCTTTGCTTCGCAGTACGCGCGACACGCGGAGCTGTTCATCGAGCTCGGCATCCATCTGCCCCACGCGGAATGACGCGAGGGTAGAGGGACATAAGGTAGAATAACGACTATATTCAGAAGGAATTTCCAACATGGCTCGCATTACCGTCGAAGACTGCCTGAAGCAAATCCCCAACCGCTTCGAACTGGCGCTCGCCGCCACCTACCGCGCGCGGCAGCTCGCGCAAGGCCATACGCCGAAGATCGAGAGCCGCGACAAGCCGACCGTCGTCGCGCTGCGCGAGATCGCCTCCGGCCAGGTCGGCGTCGAGATGCTGAAGAAGGTGCCGGTGTAACGCGCATCCGGCCCGTTCCAGCCATGTAGTCCACGCGCGCAACGACTCGACCTGGAGGCGAATATGAGCACCACCCCATCGTCCGCCTCCGCGGATTCGACCACCGAAGCCACGGCCCAGTCGCCTGCGCGCCAGTACATCGACGCGGTCCTCGAACAGTCCTTTCGGCACCTGTTCGGGCCGACCGCCACGCCGGAGCAGCCGCGCAAGCACGGCGTCGTTTCGATCGCGAAACTGACGGGCGTGCTTGCCGAGTATCTCCCTCCGGAGGAAATCAAAGAGGTCAAGGCGGCGTTCCACTTCAGCGACGAAGCCCACCTCGGTCAATATCGCCAGAGCGGCGAACCCTACATCACCCATCCCGTCGCCGTCGCGGAAATCTGCGCCGGCTGGAAGCTCGACGCGCAAGCCGTCATGGCGGCGCTGCTGCACGACGTGATGGAAGACCAGGGCGTGACCAAGAGCGAGCTGGCCGAACGGTTCGGCCCGAAGGTCGCCGAACTGGTCGACGGCCTGTCGAAGCTCGACAAGATGGAGTTCCGCAGCCGCGAGGAAGCGCAGGCGGAAAACTTCCGCAAGATGCTGCTCGCGATGGCGCGCGACGTGCGCGTCATCCTCGTCAAGCTCGCCGATCGTTTGCACAACATGCGCACGCTCGGTGCGGTGCCGATGGAAAAGCGCCGCCGCGTCGCCCGCGAGACGCTCGACATCTATGCGCCGATCGCGCACCGCCTCGGGTTGAACAACACGTATCGCGAGCTGCAGGACATGAGCTTCGCGAACTTCAACCCGCATCGCTACGCGACGCTCGAGAAGGCCGTGAAGGCCGCGCGCGGCAACCGCCGCGAAGTGATCAGCAAGATCCTAGAGGCCGCCCAGCGCGCGATGGGCGATGCGAAGCTCGACGCCGAGATTACCGGCCGCGAAAAGACGATCTACAGCATCTATCGCAAGATGCGCGACAAGCAGCTGTCGTTCTCGCAGGTGCTCGACGTGTACGGCTTTCGCGTCGTCGTCGAGAGCCCGCTCGACTGCTACACGTGCATCGGCGCGCTGCACGCGCTGTACAAGCCCGTGCCCGGCAAGTTCAAGGACTACATCGCGATCCCGAAGATCAACGGCTACCAGTCGCTGCACACGACGCTCGTCGGCCCGTTCGGCGCACCGATCGAGTTCCAGGTGCGCACGCGCAAGATGCACGAGATCGCCGAGGCCGGCGTGGCCGCGCACTGGCTGTACAAGAACGGCGGCGCGGACCTGAACGACGTGCAGAAGCGCGCGCACCAGTGGCTGAAGTCGCTGCTCGACATCCAGAGCGAAGCCGGCGATTCGAGCGAGTTCCTCGAACACGTGAAGATCGACCTGTTCCCGGATGCGGTCTACGTGTTCACGCCGAAGTCGAAGATCATGGCGCTGCCGCGCGGCGCGACGGCGCTCGATTTCGCGTATTCGATCCACAGCGATCTCGGCAACCAGTGCGTGGCCGTGAAGATCAACAACGAGTTGCTGCCGCTGCGTACCGAGCTGAAGAGCGGCGACATCGTCGAGGTGATCACCGCGCCGTATTCGAAGCCGAACCCCGCATGGCTCGGCTTCGTGCGCACCGGCAAGGCGCGTTCGGCGATTCGTCACTACCTGAAGACGATGCGCCTGAACGAGTCGGTGCAGCTCGGCGAGCGGCTCGTCGACCAGAGCCTGAAGGGTTACGGGCTCGCGCTGGCCGACGTGGGGCCGGAAGTGTGGGAGAAGCTCGTCCAGTGGACGGGCAACAAGAGCCGCCAGGAAATCTTCGCGGACATCGGCCTCGGCCGCCGCGTCGCCGCGGTGATGGCCAAGCGCATCGAGGTGCTGATGAGCGGCCGCGATGCGGACGACGATCTGCCGAAGTCCGAGCGGCACCCCGCGCACAATGCGCCGCCGGTCGTGATTACCGGCACCGAAGGGATGTCCGTGCAACTGTCGGCGTGCTGCCGGCCGATTCCGGGCGACGCGATCATGGGCTATATCGGCATCGGTCTCGGGATGGCGATTCATACGACGGATTGCCGCGTCGCGCAGCGCATCCATCGCCGCGATCCGGGCCGCTGGATCGACGTCGAATGGGCGCCGCAGCCGGGTCGTCTGTTCGACGTCGCGGTGAAGGCGCTCGTGAAGAACACGAAGGGCATCTTCGCGCGCGTCGCGGCGGATATCACGTCGGCGGACGCGAACATCGTTCACATCGCGATGGACGAGGATCTGACGCACGAATCGACGGTGCTGCGCTTCGTGATCCAGGTGAGCGACCGTGTCCATCTGGCGAACGTGATGCGGCGCGTGCGGACCAATCCGGACGTGATGCGGATCATGCGCGAGCGCTCGACCGACGACAGCGTGCACGCGCGTCATGACGGCGGCATGCGCATCGAGCGCGAGCGGCAGGATTACTGACGCCGCGCATTGCGATGCAGCGGAATGAGACGGCGGCCACGGGCCGCCGTTTTCGTTTGTGATGTGGGCTTGGCGTTGTGTGGCGGCAGCTCCCGCACGATTCGGGCGCGATCGGTGTTGCCGGGAAGAGGAGGAGAGGCGAAGAGGGTAAGCGGAAAAGAAAAAAGGGCCTTCCCGGAGGAAGGCCCTTCTGAGGTGGCGCGGCTGGCAGGATTCGAACCCACGACCCCTTGGTTCGTAGCCAAGTACTCTATCCAACTGAGCTACAGCCGCACGCAACAACAAAATGCTACAACATCGAACTGAAAGGGCCTTCGGTTGGGAAGGCCCTCGAAAAAGGTGGCGCGGCTGGCAGGATTCGAACCCACGACCCCTTGGTTCGTAGCCAAGTACTCTATCCAACTGAGCTACAGCCGCACGCAACAACAAAATGCTACAACATCGAACTGAAAGGGCCTTCGGTTGGGAAGGCCCTCGAAAAAGGTGGCGCGGCTGGCAGGATTCGAACCCACGACCCCTTGGTTCGTAGCCAAGTACTCTATCCAACTGAGCTACAGCCGCACGCAGAAGCGGAAGTATAGCAGGGTTGTATAAAAAGGGAAGCCTTATTCGCAAAAAATGTCACCCGATCTTGGGAAGGCCGCCTTCGTGTACCCTTGAAGCATCAGTCATCCATGCGTTGAATCTGCATCATGAACAAGGCGTTTGTCAAAGAGTCGGACGGCGACGACGACGATCTCGACCCGGGTCAGCCCGCGATTCCGGCGGGCACGAAGAATTACATCACCCCGGCCGGCCACAAGCGGCTCAGGGACGAGCTCCTGAACCTGATCGACGTCGAGCGTCCCGAGGTCGTGCGGCTGGTGTCGTGGGCCGCGTCGAACGGCGACCGGTCGGAGAACGGCGACTACATCTACGGCAAGCGGCGGTTGCGCGAGATCGACCGCCGGATCCGCTTCCTGACGAAGCGGCTCGATCTCGCCGAAGTCGTCGACGCGAGCCGCCAGGAGAACGTCGACCAGGTGTTTTTCGGCGCGACCGTCGATTACGCGACGCCGGACGGCGAGGATCATACCGTTACCATCGTCGGGATCGACGAGGTCGATCTCGATCGCGGTTGCGTCAGCTGGATCTCGCCGGTCGCGCGGGCGCTCATCAAGGCGAAGATCGGCGATACCGTCACGCTGATGACGCCGGCCGGTCCCCAGCCGATCGACGTGCTCGACGTTCGCTATCCGGCGTCGGGCAGCGCGTGAGCATGGCGCGGCGCATGCGTGCGGTGCAGCGCTGAAACGAACGAGCGCCCCGGGTGGGGCGCTTCGTCATGACGGTCCTGGCCGAACGGCCGGGCTCACGCGCATCGCTCAGAAGCGATGGCGCATGCCGGCCGTGACGGCGATCTGCTTGTTGGTGGACGACGCGGTGCCGAGCCCGTTGATGTTCGCGCCGATCGCCAGGCCGTCCGCATTGACCCGCTGGTATTCGCCCTGCAGGTACAGGTCGGTGCGCTTCGACAGCGCATAGTCGGCCTGCAGGTTGAACTGGTGCCAGCTCGGCGTCTGGCCGTCGAGGCGGCTGTCGGTGTACGTGTACGAGCCAGCGAGCGAGAACGCCGGCGTCAGCGCGTAGCGGCCGTTCACTTCGTAATTGTTGAACCGCGTGCCGCCGATGAGCGGGATGCCGCCCGACACGCCGGACTGCCCGGCGCTGATCCTGGCCGAATCGGTCAGGCGTGTCTGCGTGAACACGAAGCCGGCCGTCGCGGGCCCGAACGCGTAGTTGAGGCCCGCGCCCCAGGTGCGCTGACGGCTGGCGCCGAACGTCCAGTCGCCGGCTACCGCGCCCGGGTCGCTGGCCGCGAGCGCCAGTGCGTTGACGTTGTTGTTCAGCTGCATGTATGCGGCCGCGACGTTGAAGCCCATGTAGCTGTACGACGCGCCGACGCTGTACGCGCGGTTGTTCGAGAAATTGCTGGAATTCGAGAAGCCGTACAGCGCACCGAATTTCAGGCCGCCGTAGTTCGCGCTCTGGTACTTGACCGCGTTGTTGATCCGGAACGAGTTGTTCAGGTTGTCGTTGTCGAACGGGTGCGCGAACTGCGTGCCGCCGTACTGGGTGCCGGTCAGCGACAGCGGGCCGAGGAAATCGACGACGCTGTCGTACTGGCGGCCGAGCGTGAGCGAGCCGTAGCTCTCGTGCGCGAGCCCGACGAACGCCTGGCGGCCGAATTCGCGGCCGTTCTGCTTGAGTGAACCGTTATTGATGCCGAAGCCGTTTTCCAGCGTGAAGATCGCCTTCAGGCCGCCGCCGAGATCCTCGGTACCGCGCAGGCCCCAGCGGCTGCCGTTGATCGAGCCGCTCGTCTCCTGCCACGCACTGTGACCACCCTGGTTGTTCGTGTAGGTGATGCCGGCGTCGATCAGGCCGTACAGCGTGACGGCGCTTTGCGCATGGGCGCCGGTGGCGTACGCGCCCGCCAATGCCGCGACGATCAGGGTCTTTTTCATGATCTGTCTCCAAACAGGATGATGTCGATCGAACCTGCTGCGGGCATCGGCGGCGTCGCAGGTTGGCGACGCCGTGCGCATTGGGCGCGGCACCCTCGTCGGATATCCATTTGCAGTGTACGGATCGGTCCGGGCGTAGAAGAAAATTGCTTCCCGCAATACTGTATTTTGAATCCGGCAAGAATCAGCATATGCGCCGAGAGGCCCGGCCATCAAGACTTTGCGGCAATGCAGCACGCGAAAAAAGCAATCAGGACTGCGTATCGGGTGTCGCGGGCGTTGCGCGATCGCGACAGGCGGTCAATGACGGGCGAGAGCAGGCCTAGCGCGATTATTGACACATCGGCAATAGAGGTTTGTGCGGGGCATGGATAATGAAAGGATGTTCTCTCGCTATACTGCGATCTCTGCTTTCCGAAGCAGACTTTTTCGTTGACGGAAAAGATCTCCAAACCTTTGTCGGCGCGACTTCCCAGTCGCGCTTTTTTTTGCCCTGTCGTTCCGATCCCTACTGCGCGTACGAGCGCCGTTTGCGCTTGCGCTTGCCGGTCGGCTGCGTGTCGTCGGCTTCGGCCTGCGGCGGCGTGTACGTCCAGTCTTCCATTACGTAGTGACGGGCGTCCAGCGGTGACGCCAGCAGGTTCTGCCAATGATCGCCGTGCCAGGTCGGGTCGAACTCGGTGTCGCACGGCGCTTCACGGGTCTCGGCCAGCGCGCGGGACTTGCGGCGTACGCGTGCAAGCCGGCTCGCGAAGCGCTTGAATCCGTCCAGCCACATGGCCTTCTCCTTCCCATTGCCTTTGCACCAGCATCGCAACGTCCCCCGTTTTCCGCAACCCGGAAAAAACCCGAGGAATTTACCGAAACGATTCGTCCCCGGTATGTTTTTCGCGATTTCGATTATTAGCGATCCGATCCCGGTAATATTGACAGGTTCTTGATGCGAATCAATTAATAAAACGCGATCGTGTACCGATTCCAGTGGCATTAGCGTTTTTTTGATAAAGAAAGCCCTAAAAATTCCCTTGACGCACCCGGATTGTCCAATTTATAAAGTCAGCACTCCGTCCCCGGGCGGAGCGCTGGGGGAGTGTCGGCGCGCCGTTGCGGGATTTCGGGAAGCGGCTATAACAGTAGCTTTTTTGATCTAAACGAGTGGGGAACGAAGGTATGGATACCGGTATCGTAAAATGGTTTAACGATGCTAAAGGTTTCGGCTTTATTACGTCCGACAATGGCGGCGAAGATTTGTTTGCGCACTTTTCCGAAATCCGGATGGACGGCTTCAAAACGCTGAAGGAAAACCAGCGCGTTTCCTTTGACGTGAAAGTCGGGCCGAAAGGCAAGCAGGCAGCGAATATCCAGGCGGTCTGACGCGCCACGCTTCGCCGATCACGTCCGGCCCCCGCATCGCGGGGGCTTTTTGCTTTCCGGGGCACGAAAATCGGCGGCCGGCGAATCGATTCGGGTTCGGACTGGTCGCGAACGCATCTGCCGGTGCATACTCACGAAAGCATCGTTTCCCCCGTCTTTTCATGTCCGATTCCCGTCCGTTCGATCCCGCCTGCGACCAGCCGCTCGTCTTCGTCGACCTCGAAACCACCGGCGGCTCGTCCGCCGAGCACCGCATCACTGAAATCGGCGTGGTCGAACTCGGTCCGCTCGGCGTATCGACATGGACGACGCTGGTCAATCCGGGACAGTCGATTCCGCCGTTCATCCAGCAGCTGACGGGCATTTCCGACGAGATGGTGCGCGACGCGCCTTCGTTTGCGTCGCTCGCGCCCGCGCTGTTCGAGCGGCTCGACGGCAAGCTGTTCGTCGCGCACAACGCGAGCTTCGACCGTGGCTTCCTGCGCGCCGAATTCGAGCGCGCCGGCATCGCGTTCAATCCGGACGTGCTGTGCACGGTGCGCCTGTCGCGCGCGCTGTTTCCGCGCGAGGCGCGGCACGGACTCGATGCGCTGATCGAGCGGCATGGCCTCGTTCCATCCGCCCGCCACCGGGCACTCGCGGATGCCGATCTGCTTTGGCAGTTCTGGCGGCAATTGCACGAGATCGTGCCGCTCGAGCGTCTGCGCGACCAGATTGCGCGTACGACGCGCCACTTCCGTCTCGCGGGCGGCATGACCGAAGCGTGGCTCGATACCGCGCCGGCCGGATGCGGCGCGTACGCGCTGTTCGGGGAGGACGACCAAGCGCTGTATGTCGGCCGCAGCGTGCGCGTGCGGCAGCGCTTGCGCGCGCTGCTGACCGGCGAGCGGCGCTCGTCGAAGGAAATGCGGATTGCGCAGCAGGTACGGCGGGTCGAGTGGCGGGAGACCGGCAACGAACTGGGCGCGATGCTCGCCGAAGCGCAGTGGATCGCCCGCCTGCGTCCGTCATACAACCGGCGTCCCGCAGCCGATCACGCCCGTGCGGGCAATGCGCCCTGGCCGTTCGACGGTGCGGTCGCTTTCGAAGCGAGCGGCGAGCGCCGCCTGTTTCACGTGATCGACGGCTGGCGCTACCTCGGTACGGCCGAATCGCTCGACGCGGCCGTGCGGCTCGTGGCCGACGGCACGGACGGCGCGTTCGAACCCCATACCCATCGTCTTCTGCAGACGCATCTCGCACGCGGCCTGCAACTCATTCCGCTCGCGGCACTGACGCCTGCCGACTGAGCAGCGCGGGCCGCGGCGCGCGACGCCGCCGTCAGCCGATCGCGCTGGCGCCGCCTGCGGCGCAAACGTGCGACAGCGCGGTGCCGAGCGCCTGCGTCTGGGTGGAGTCGTAGCGGGTGAGCGTCTTCCAGTTCGCGATGCTGCGTGCGAGCCGCGCCTGGCAGTCGGGTGCGTCGCGCAGCGGTGCGACTTGCGCGAGGCCCGTCAGCATCTTTTGCGTGAGCTGGTCGAGCGCCGGCCGCGTGCTGGTCGCGAGGTCGGGCGGCGTGCCTTCCGGCGGCTGCGTCGCGCGCCACTTTGCAAAGAGCGCGTTCTGCACGTCCTTGCTGGCCGCGATCTGATCCTCGAAAAACGTGCGCGCGAACGCCGGATCCACGCCGGACTGTGCGGCGCGCTTCTCCACCGATGCGAGCAGTGCCGCTTCGCGCGGCCGATCCTCGATCGCCTGGTGGTTCGCCCATTTCCATCGCGCGACGGGTTCGGCCAGCGCGAGCCGCTGCGATGCGAGCGCGACGAGATTGGTGAGCGCCGTGTCGTCGCCGTCCGCGCGCGCGATATGCGGTGACGAAAAAAGGGCGACGCCGAGCGCGGCGACAGCGACGCTGGCACGAATGGCTTGTTTCATCGGAAACATCGGGAGAGGGGAGAGCCGGACAGGCCGGAGGTGGAAAACCAGAAGGATAGACGAAGACAGTCGCGCGGCGGAACGACGCGACAGAAGAATCAGCGGACGCGCTGATCCGGCACCGTCAGGCCGTTGCAGCCGGGGTGCGAAGCGATCTGCGCCGAAAACGCAGCGACGAACCGCGCGATATCGATCGACACGTGGCGGTTACAGGACGGAACGTAGGTTCACTTCGGCGAGTACAGCTTGTGCTGCTCGTCGAAGAATGCCCGGACGTGCTCGGGCAATTCGGCGAGGAATTCCACGCCGACGGGTTCCGGATCCGGGCTCATCACTTGCTCGGGCGGGGGCATGCGGGTTGGTCTTTCGTCCATGTTCGTTTCTCCAGCGGGTTCAATGATTATCAACCTCGCGCTTGGATTTATGCCAGTGGCGAATCGTTAGATTTTGTCTCTGTTGTATTAACGGCACATGCGCTGCTGCGCGCCGAGCAATGCCGACTATCACACCCTGCACAATCGGCAACAATCGGGCCGCTTGCTATACTTGCGCGCACTTTTTCCTGGACCGCGATGAAACGAACGACGCGATGGATCGGCCTCGTATGGCTGGCGCTGGTACTGAACGTACTGTCGCCCGTCGTCGGCTACGCGCGTCTCGCATCGAGCGGTTCCGGCGGGCTCACGCTCGAGTTGTGCAGTGCGGCAGGCGCTCGCGAGGTCGTCCTCGCGCAGTCCGGCGACGACCGCGGCGCGGCGTCGTTCGATCATGCCGGCGTGCCGCACTGCGTGTACTGTCCCGGCTTCGCGGCGAACGTCGCGCTCGGCACGAGCCTGCCCGCGTTGCCGGGTTTCGTGCGCGCGTTCGCGTACCGGGCGGGCGCCCCGGCCGTTCCCGATGTTCCCCGCACGGGCATCCGTCTCGCGCAGCCGCGCGGTCCGCCTGAAAACGTCCCGATCTGATTGATATCGTTCGCGCGCCCCAGTGGCGCGCGTGCCGCCCGCGGCCTGGTCCGCGCGCCGTGCCGTCTGCGCGCGGCGCGTTGGCTTGCGTGCGGCGGCGTCCGGTCACGTTTTCAGGAATTCATCCATGTCGTTCACCTTCGCCGCGCGGCCCTCGCGCGGCCGGCTCGCGCTTGCCTGCGCGGCCGCTTTTGCCTGGCCGGCCGCGCAGGCGGCCTCGATCGATGGCGCATCCGCCGCGCCGGTGCCCGCCGGCGCCGGCAACCCGGCCGGCCGTGCCGCACCGGTCGCCGCGCTCGCCTCTGCGGGCGACACGCTGACCGCCGTCAGCGTCACCGCAAGCCGGCAACCCGTCGATCCGGATACGCCGGCCGTCGTCGAGTCGATCACGCGCGAGCAGATCGACGCGCATACCAACGTCACCACCGAGGACGCGCTGAAGTACGCGCCCAACCTGATGGTTCGCAGGCGCTACATCGGCGACCGCAACAGCGTGTTCGCCGGCCGCGACTTCAACGAACTGCAGAGTGCGCGCGGGCTCGTGTACGCCGACGGCCTGCTGCTGTCGAACCTGCTCGGCTCGAGCTATGCGTATCCGCCGCGCTGGTCACTGATCGCGCCCGACGATATCGCGCGCGTCGACGTGCTGTATGGCCCCTTTTCCGCGCTGTATTCCGGCAATGCGATCGGCTCGACCGTGCTGCTGACGACGCGGCGTCCCGACAAGCTCGAGGCGTCCCTGTCGACGCAGTTCTTCACGCAGCGCTATCACGACGGCTACGGGTTCGCGGACAGCTTCGGCGGCAATCACCAGACCGCTCGGATCGCGAACCGCGTCGGCAAGTTCTGGTTCTCGCTGTCGCTCGACCGGCTGGAGAACGACGGCCAGCCGATGCAATATGCGAGCCCCAACGCCGCCTACAACCCGCGGCTGGGGGCCGCGGTGCCCGTGACGGGCGCGGCCACCGACATCGGCCCCAACGGCAAGCCGCGCACGATCGTCGGTGCGCAGAACATCGAGCGGACCGAGCAGCTCAACGAGACGGTCCGGATGGGCTATGCGTTCACGGACCGCGTCGACGCGACGCTGACGCTCGGGCACTGGGAGAACCATTTCCGGCAGCACGGCGAAACCTTCCTGCGCGACGCGGCCGGCAATCCCGTGTACGGCGGCAACGTGTCGCTCGGCGGCCGGAACGTGACCGTCGCGCCGAGCGCGTTCGCGCCGCAGCGCGGCGACCAGGAGAACTGGCTGTACGCGCTCGGGCTGAACGGCCGGCTCGATTCGGGCTGGCGGCTGTCGGGCGTGGTTTCCGCCTACGACGTGTCGCGCGACGTGCTGCGCGCGGCATCGACCGTGCAGGGCGGGGCGGGCACGCTGTTCCAGGGCGACGGCACGGGCTGGCGCACGCTCGACCTGAAGGCCGAGGCGCCGGAAGTGAAGGGGCACACGCTCACGTTCGGCTATCACTACGACAACTACTTCCTGCGCAACGTCACGTACAACACGGCCGACTGGCTGGCCGGGCCGACCACGTCGCTCGCGAGCGTCTACCGGGGCGACACGCGCACGCAGGCGCTGTTCGCGCAGGACGCGTGGCGTTTCGCGCCCGGCTGGCTCGCGACCCTCGGGCTGCGCTACGAGCGCTGGGATGCGTACGGCGGCGCGCTCGGCAACGCGAACGGCACGCTCGGCTACGCGGACCGCGGCGCGAATGCGCTGTCGCCGAAAGTCGCGCTGCAATGGGACGCGACGGACGTCTGGCGTTTCCGGCTGTCGTTCGCGACCGGCACCCGCTTCCCGACGGTCGGCGAGCTGTTCCAGGGCACGATCTCGAACAACGCGATCGTCAACAACAACCCGAACCTGCGGCCGGAAAAGGCGATCGACTGGGACTTCACGGCCGAGCGCGACGTGGGCGTCGGCGTCGTGCGCGCGAGCGTGTTCCAGAGCGACCTGCGCGATTCGATCTACAGCCAGACGACGGTGTCGGGCGCGTCGACCGTCACCAACATCTCGAACGTCGATCGCGTGCGCGTGCGCGGCGTCGAACTCGCATTCAGCGGCCAGAACGTCGGGCTGCGCGGGCTCGACATCGACGCGAACGTGTCGGCGAGCAACGCGCAGATCCTGGCCGACACCGCGAATCCCGCGTACGTCGGCTCGCGCTTTCCGCGCATCCCGCGCATGCGCGCGAACCTGCTCGCGTCGTACCGCTTCGACGAGCACTGGCTCGCGAGCGTCGGCGTCCGCTACTCGGGCCGCCAGTTCAACACGCTCGACAACAGCGACGTGAATCCGGACGTGTACGGCGGCACGAGCATCTTCACGGTCGTCGACCTGAAGGCGCGTTACCGGTTCGATCGTCACTGGACTGCGTCGGTCGGCATCGACAACCTGACGGACCGCCGCTACTACGTGTTCCATCCGTATCCGGGCCGCACTTTCTTTGGAGAACTGAAATGGTCGCTGTGAAATCGCTCGCGGCAGGCTGCGCGCTGTGGCTCGCGGCGCTGTCGCCTGCCGGCGCGCACGACGCGCCGAAAGCCGCCGATCCGCATGCGGCGCACATGAGCATGCAGGCCGCACCGGCGCAACAGAAGCAGCCGCTCGCGACCGGCGCCGCGTTCGACGCGCGGCACCGGCTGTGGGTCGCATGGGTCGAAGGCGCGCACGTCGTCGTCGCGCACTCGGACGATGCGGGCCGCACGCTGTCCGCGCCCGTGACCGTCAACGCGCTGCCCGAGCCGATCTACACGAGCGCGGAGAATCGCCCGAAGATCGCGACGAGCCCGGACGGTCGCGCAGTGTACGTATCGTGGTCGATGCCGCTGGATGCGCCGTACACCGGCATGGTGCGCTTCGCGCGTTCGCTCGACGGCGGCGCGACCTGGAGCGTGCCGGTCACCGTGCATCGCGACCGGCAGGCGATCACGCACCGCTTCGACATGATGGCGGTCGATCCGGCCGGCAACATCGCGATCGCGTGGATCGACAAGCGCGATCTCGTCGCGGCGAAGGCGGCGGGGCAGGCGTACGAAGGGGCGGCCGTCTACTACGCGGTGTCGCGCGACGGCGGTGCGTCGTTCGAGCCCGAGCGCAAGGTGACGGATCACACGTGCGAATGCTGCCGCATCGCGATGGCGATCGATCCGGCCGGGCACATCGAAGCCGTGTGGCGCAACGTGTTCCCGGGGCAGATCCGCGACCATGCGCTCGCGGTGTTGCCCGTTTCGGCATCGGAGTCCGTCGTGCCGGTGCGTGCGACGTTCTCAAACTGGCATGTCGAGGCTTGCCCCGAGCACGGGCCGGCGCTCGCGATCACGCCGGACGGCACGCGCCATCTTGCGTGGTTCGGCGTCGTCGACGGCCGCGGCGACGTGTTCTATTCGCGCATCGGCGCCGATGGCCGGCCGAGCGGCACGCCGTGGGCGTTCGGCGCGAATCCGGCGGTGCCGGCCGAGCAGGCATCGCATGCGGCACTCGTCGTGCGCGGCGAGGTCGTCTGGCTCGCATGGAAGGCGTTCGACGGCGACACGATGCAGATCAAGCTGCGCCGCTCGGACGATCGCGGCGAGCACTGGTCGGCGCCGCGCGTGATCGCGTCGACGTCGGGCGCGAGCGACAACCCGCAACTGCTCGACGATGCGGGCCGCATCTACCTGTCGTGGCGTACGCGTAACGACGGCTACCGGCTGATTGCCGTGGAGGGGGCGCAATGAAACGGCTGATCGTGTTGATCGGCGCCGTGTTCGCAAGCCTGCCGGGATGGGCTGGCGGACTGCAGCCGCTGCGCGCGGCCGAGGTCGCGAAGGTGTACGCGACGGCGCACGAACGGCCGCTCGCAGTCGAGATCTGGTCGCTCGATTGTGGCTACTGCCGCGAGAACGCCGCGCATCTGGTCGCGTGGCAGCGCCGCCATCCGGACGTGCAGCTCGCGATGGTCTCGATGGACGCGTACGACGACAACGGTGCGGCAATCGCACAGGCGCTCGCGCAAATGAACCTGCCGCCGCAGGTCGCGCAGTATGCGAACGCCGAGCCGATGCCCGAGCGTCTGCGGGCGGCGCTCGATGCGGGATGGCGGGGAGAAATGCCGCGTACCGTGTGGATCGGTCGCGACGGCGCACGCGACGCGCGCAGCGGCTTGCTGACGACCGACGTGCTCGACGGCTGGTTGCAGCGCGGCAAGCGCCGCTGAAACGGACGGCGGCGCGGGGGATGCCCCGCGCGCCGCTTCGATGCGACAAACGAAAGCGCGCCCGAAGGCGCGCGAGAAGATCGTCAGGCCGCGCGCCTGAACAGCCGGATCACGAACAGCAGGATCACGGCGCCGATGACCGCGACGATCACCGAGCCGATGAAGCCGCTGCCGAGGGTGATGCCGAGCAGCCCGGCCAGCCAGCCGCCGATCACCGCGCCGACGATACCGACGATGATGTCGACGATCAGGCCGAACCCGCCGCCCTTGACGAGCACGCCCGCCAGCCAGCCGGCGATCGCGCCGATGATGAGCCACATAATCAAGCCATGAGTCATGGTGATCCTCTCCTTGTGTTGAGTCGAAATGACCGGACGTCGGCTGTTTCACCGCAAGCTGCATGAAGCGGCATGCGACCCGCCGCGCCGCCCACGCAATGTAACGCGATAGACGGGTCGGAATCGTTAAGTAATGTTATGCACCCTTAACGGGTTTTTCCAGAGGATTCGTCTGTCATTCGAAATGAATCTGTAAGGAGGGGCCGCACGATTGTGCGTCATGCGTCATGCGTCATGCGTCATCGTCCGTGCGTCGGCGCCGGTGTGCCCGTGTCGGGCAGGCCGTCGCCGGCGTCGGCAATCAGGCGGGTGACGGTTGCCGTATCGCCGATCGCCTCTATCGCCAGCAACGCGAAGCGGGCGAGAAAGAGCGCCGCATCGGTTTCGCCGATGCCGGTCATCGTGCGGCACAGGTCGGTGTAGAGGATGTCGCGTTCGGTATCGGTGATCATGCGTGCTCCTGAATGTTGGCCGACGTGCGCGGGTGCAGCGCGCGTTCGAGTGCGGCGGTCACGTCGGCGGCGCGTGCATCGTGCCAGCGGCCGAGCACGTGTCCGTCCGGACGTACGAGATAGACGGTGCCGTCGCGCGCGCCGTACAGGTCGAACAGCCGGCCGTCGGCATCGTAGCCGCCGCATCCCGGCTGTTGCGGTGCCGCGTGCCGTGCAAGCGTGACCAGCGCGAACGGTATGCCGGCCTCGTGCAGGTTTCGTTCGAGATCGGCGAACGACGGATCGGGCGCACCGTCACGCATGAAGCGGAACGCGGTGAAACGCGGACCGACGAGATCCGTCAGGTGGCCGCGTCGCATGCCTTCGTCGGTGCCGATGTCGCCCGACGCGTGCAGCATCAGCGGACATTCCGCGAGTACCATGCCGGGCGACGGCCCGGCCGAAAACGCATCGCGCTCGTCCGCATTGAGCGGTGACGCCGTGTAGGCGATGGCCGACGTCTGGCGCGGATTGATCAGCGAACGCAACGCCGGATGCCGGACCGCGAGCGTCAGCACGGCCTTGCGCATCAGGTCGAACGCGAACGACGGCGGCGCCATGAACTCGGTGCTCTTGCTGCCGTAGCGCAGGTTCTCGTGCGTCGCGAACACGCGCTCGTCCGAATAGCTGTCGAGCAGCGCGTCCGACGCGAGGCCGCGAATCACGTACGCGAGTTTCCACGCGACGTTGTCGGCGTCGTCGATGCCCGAGTTCGCGCCACGCACGCCGAAGATCGGCACGAGGTGGGCGGCGTCGCCGCAGAACAGCACGCGGCCGTGCCGATAGCGTTCGAGCGTCAGCGCGTTTGCCTTGTAGATCGTGATCCAGATCGGCGACCAGTCGCCGCGCTCGCCCATCATGTCGAGCAGGCTCTGCACGCGCGGGATCACGTTCTCGGGTTTCACGGCCGCTTCGGGATCCTCATCGTCGCGCAGCTGATAGTCGATCCGCCATACGTTGTCCGGCTGCTTGTGGACGAGTACCGTCGAGCCGGGGTTCGACGCCGGGTCGAAGTACGCGAGCCGCTCGGTCGGCCGGTCGCTGTCGAGCGCGATGTCGACGATCACGTAGCGGCCTTCATAGCTTGTGCCCTGCAGCGACAGCCCGAGCGCATCGCGTATCGTGCTGCGCCCGCCGTCGCTCGCGACGACCCAGTCGGCATCGAGTGCATAGCGGCCGAGCGGCGTATCGACGTCGAGGCGCGCGCCGGCCGGGTGCTGCGTGACGCCCGCGACTTTCGTCTGCCAGCGGATCTCGATGAGCTCGGGGCGGCGCAGCGCGGCATCGAGCAGGAACTGCTCGATGTGATACTGCGCGAGGTTCACCATCGGCGGCAGCTTCTGGTTCTCGTCCTGCGGCATCGTGAAATGCAGCACTTCGTCGTGACGATGGAAGCTGCGTCCGCCGCTCCACGGCAGTCCGACGCGCATGAAGCTGTCGAGCGCGCCGAGCCGCTCGATGATCTCGAGGCTGCGTCGCGAGATGCAGATCGCGCGGCTGCCGTGACAGACCGAATCATCGGCTTCGAGCAGCACGCTGCGGATGCCGTGATTGGCGAGGCCGAGTGCGACAGCGAGGCCCACCGGGCCGCCGCCGACGATCGCGACGCGGTGCCGCTGCGTATCGACGCCGGCGCTGCAGGTCGGCAGGTGCGGGGGATGACGCACGGCGACGAACGGGTAGGGTTTGAATTCGATGCCCATCGTTGGCTTCCAGGTTGCGCTGATCGAACGCGCACGCTCGGCGACGCGATGCGTGCGGCAGGTTGGATGCAGTATGGAAGCCGCGCCGGACACCGCTGTCCCCATTCCGGGTACGGCGAACGGCTGGCGGCGGGCCGGGATTTACCCCGACGCGTTCAGGATCGGCAATCGAAGTTCAGGGTTGCAGGCACAGCGCGAACAGCTGGCGCTGGCTCGAGATGCCGAGGCGCCGGTACGCGCGCTTCTGATAGGTGACGACACTCGAAGCCTTCACGCCGATCGTCTCGCCGATCTCCTGTGCGGTCTGGCCTTCGAGCACGCCGCGCAGCACGTCGAGCTCGCGCTTGGACAGTGTCGGGCATGCGCCGCGCAGCCGCGCGAGCATCTGTAGCGGGATGCCGATCTGCGCCGAGCCCGCGAGCGCATAGTGATGCTGCGTGGCCTGCGCGATCAGCGGTGCGAGCGTTTCGATGGCCGTGATCTCGCGCGGCTGGAACGTGCCGCTGCGGTGCGCGCGATACAGATTGATCGACAGCCAGGTCGAGTCGTTCGGCTGCATCAGTAACGCGAGGCGATCGGAGACGTCGGGGCCGCGGTAGCAGGCCGTGCGATACGCGTCGTGGCCGATCTCGTCGCCGGCCTGCTGATGCAGCAGCACGTCGCGGCGCTGCGTGCGGCGACCGGCGGCCGAGACGATTCGCTGGTTGCCGTCGAGCGCATAGAAATGGCGCGCATAGGTGTCGGCAACGTCGCGCAGGTAGCGGCCGCCGCGATGGTCGGCGACCGAGACGGTGCGCGGCCGGTTGCCGAACTCGTACGCGAAGATCGTGCACTGCGTGACGGCCAGCGCATCGTCGAACAGCTTCAGGATTTCCGCGGCGAACGCGTTCGGCTCGCTGCCGCCGATCGCGGCGACGAGACCGGTTGCACGGGACACGTCCAGTTGTCCGCTGAGGTTCGGTCGCTCGAGACGCCAGGTGCGCATGATGCTGGGGAGGGGCCGGTGGTCCGGCGATTGTAATCGGCGGCGCGCGGTGCGGGAGTCGGGGGATGCCCGCAAGCGGAAATGGCGGAGAGGGTGGCGCACGACTTCGCGCATCGGAAATCGTGGCTGGAATCGGAATTGCGGCCGGAAAAGAGAAAAGGCCTGACAAGCGATGCTTGTCAGGCCTTTATATCTTGGTGCCGGAGATAGGAGTCGAACCTACGACCTTCGCATTACGAATGCGCTGCTCTACCAACTGAGCTACACCGGCAGCAGAGAAATGAAATTATATGGTCAAATCCGAGATCTTGGCAATAGGTTTTGCGAAATTTTTTTCAGCTTGCTGCTGCTGCTTCGCGAAACCCTCGATCCGGCGGACTTCCCGCTTTCACTTCACTGCGATGCAGCCTGTCAGGGCCACATCGCGAAGGCGCGATTGTACTGACGTCTCGCACCCCCGTCTAGTGCTGCAGTGCAAATTTATTTGCCTTCGTTGTGATAGCCGGTCACGCGCTCGACTTCGTTCTTCGAACCGAGGAATACCGGCACGCGCTGGTGCAGGCCGGTCGGCTGCACTTCCATGATGCGCTGCGTGCCCGTCGTCGCGGCGCCGCCCGCCTGTTCGACGATGAACGACATCGGGTTCGCTTCGTACATCAGGCGCAGCTTGCCCGGACGATCGGGCGTGCGCTTGTCGGCCGGGTACATGAAGATGCCGCCGCGGTTCAGGATCCGGTGCACGTCGGCCACCATCGACGCGATCCAGCGCATGTTGAAGTTGTCGCCGCGCGGGCCTTCCTTGCCGGCGTTCAGTTCGTTGACGTAGCGCTGGACCGGTTCGTACCAGTGCCGTGCGTTCGATGCGTTGATCGCGTATTCGCGCGTATCGGCCGGGATCTGCATGTTGCTTTGCGTGAGCACCCACGAGCCGACTTCGCGGTCGAGCGTGAAGCAGTTCACGCCGTTGCCGGTCGTCAGTACGAACACGGTTTGCGGGCCGTACACCGCGTAGCCGGCCGCGACCTGCTCCGTGCCCGGCTGCAGGAACGATTCCTCGGTGGCCAGCTTGCCGTCCGGGCAGCGCAGTACCGAGAAGATCGTGCCGATCGACACGTTCACGTCGATGTTCGACGAGCCGTCGAGCGGGTCGAACACGAGCAGGTATTCGCCGCGCGGGTAGTTCGCGGGGATCGGGAAGAACGTTTCCATTTCCTCCGATGCCATCGCGGCGAGGTTGCCGCCCCATTCGTTCGCGTCGAGCAGGATCTCGTTCGACAGGATGTCGAGCTTCTTCTGCACTTCGCCCTGGACGTTCTCGCTGCCGGCGGTGCCGAGTGCATCGCCGAGCGCGCCCTTCGACACGTTGTAGCTGATCGCCTTGCACGCGCGGGCGACGACTTCGATCAGCAGGCGGAGGTCGGCGGGGAGGTTGTTGGTCTCACGCTGCTGCTCGATCAGGAACTTGGACAGCGTGGTGCGGCGGGCAATGGACATGACAGACTCCGAGAGGCCAAAGAATCCTTGAATTGCCGCAATTTTACCCGGCGCGCTTCCCGAGCCGCCGCCTTTTTTCGTCCGGTTACATGGTCGGCCGGCTGGTCTGGCCGGGTTCCGGCGTGCGCGGCGCGGCGGATCGGCCCGGCAGCGGCGGTAAAACCGGGGGGGGCGAACGCATGGTCCGGCTCCCGTTCCGCCAACCTTCAGACGACAAAAAAGCCGGCGCCGCAACGGGGCGGCACCGGCTTCGTCGCGCTGGCGCGCGCGGCGAGTCGCGTGCGTGACGTTACGCGAGCGCCTTCTCGACGATCTCGCGCACGTCGCGCGATTTGGCACCGGCCGCGACCTGCTCGAGCGCTTCGCGCATCCGGTCGCGCAGCGCCGGCGTAAAGCGGCGCCACAGTTCGAGCGAGCGGGCGAGGCGCGCGGCGACCTGCGGGTTGATCGCGTCGAGCGCGAGCACCTGTTCGGCCCAGAACGCGTAGCCCGAGCCGTCCGCCGCGTGGAATTGCGCCGGGTTCGCCGCGCAGAAGCTGAAGATCAGCGCGCGCGCGCGGTTCGGGTTCTTCAGGTTGAACGCGGGGTGGGCCATCAGCGTGCGGACCTTCGCGAGCGTCGGCTGGGCCGGCGTGCCGCGCTGCGCGGCCTGCATCGCGAACCACTTGTCGATCACGAGCGCTTCCTTTTCGAAGCGGCGGTAGAAGTCGTCGAGCGCGCGCGCGGCCGCGTCGTTCGCACCGGCCGCCGCGGCGGACAGCAGTGCGCCGAGCGCGGCGGCGCGATCGGTCATGTTGTTCGCCGCGTCGTACTGCGCGGTCGCGATGCGCACGGCGTCGGCCGGATCCTCGAGTTCGGCGAGATACGCGAGCGCGAGGTTCTTCAGCGCGCGGCGGCCGGAGGCTTCAGGCGTCGGCTCGTACGCGCCCGGCGTCTGGTGCTGCTCGTACGCGGCGAGCCACTCGGCGCGCAGCGCGGTCGCGAGCTGGCGGCGCACGAATTGGCGGGCGCGATGCACGGCGGCCGGATCGGCTTCCGCCATCTGGTCGGCCAGATAGGTTTCCGACGGCAGCGTCAGTGCGAGCTCGCGGAACGCGGGCGACAGGTTTTCATCGGTCAGCACGCGGCGGAACGCGGCGACGAAATTCGCGCCGAGCGTGAGCGGTTCGTTCGCGGCGGCGCGCGCGGCGAGCGTCAGCAGCGCGCGTGTCGCGAGGCGCTGGCCGGCTTCCCAGCGGTTGAACGGGTCGCTGTCGTGCGCGAGCAGGAACGCGAGGTCGTCGTCGCCGTAGTCGTATTCGACGATCACCGGCGCGGAGAAATTGCGCAGCAGCGACGGCAGCGGCTCCTCCGGCACGTCGACGAACGTGAAGGTCTGCTCGGTGTCGGTGAAGTCGAGCACGCGCGTCGTGCCCGATGCGGCGGCTTCGCCGTCGAGGCGCAACGGCAGGTCGCGGCCGTCGCGGCCGATCAGGCCGATCGCGAACGGAATCAGCAGCGGCCCCTGCTGCGTCTCGCGCGCGGCCGGCGACGCGTCGCCGTAGCCCTGCGCGAGCGTGACCGTGTAGCGGCGCGCAGCCGCGTCGTACGCGGTGCGCACCGACACGCGCGGCGTGCCGGCCTGGCTGTACCAACGTTCGAATTGCGCGAGGTCGCGCCCGTTCGCGTCGGCCATCGCGTGACGGAAGTCGTCGCAAGTCACCGCTTGACCGTCGTGGCGCTGGAAGTACAGGTCCATCCCCTTGCGGAAGCCGTCGCGGCCGAACAGCGTCTGGTACATCCGCACGACTTCCGAGCCTTTCTCGTAGACGGTCATCGTGTAGAAGTTGTTGATCTCGACGTAGCTTTCCGGACGCACCGGATGCGCCATCGGGCCCGCATCCTCGGCGAACTGCAGCTGGCGCAGCACGCGCACGTCCTCGATGCGCTTGACCGCGCGGGCCGCGGATTCGACGTCGTCGCCCGCGGCCATGTCGGCCGAGAACTCCTGGTCGCGGAACACGGTCAGCCCTTCCTTCAGGCTCAGCTGGAACCAGTCGCGGCAGGTCACGCGGTTGCCGGTCCAGTTGTGGAAGTACTCGTGGCCGACCACCGATTCGATGTTCGTGAAGTCGGTGTCGGTCGCGGTCTCGGGGTTCGCCAGCACGTACTTCGTGTTGAAGATGTTGAGCCCCTTGTTCTCCATCGCGCCCATGTTGAAGTCGCCGACCGCGACGATCATGAAGCGGTCGAGATCGAGCTCGAGGCCGAAGCGCTTTTCATCCCAGCGGATCGAATGGATCAGCGAATCCATCGCGTGACGGGTCTTGTCGAGATCGGCCGGTTCGACCCACACCTGCAGCAGCTTTTCCTTGCCGGAGCCGGACGTGATCTTCTCCTCGATCGCGACGAGCTTGCCCGCGACCAGCGCGAACAGGTAGCTCGGCTTGCGGAACGGGTCCTCCCATTTCGCGAAGTGGCGGCCGTCGGCCAGCTCGCCCGAGTCGACGAGATTGCCGTTCGACAGCAGCACCGGGTACGCGGTCTTGTCGGCGCGCAGCGTGACGGTGTACGACGCCATCACGTCGGGGCGGTCGAGGAAGTAGGTGATGCGGCGAAAGCCTTCGGCCTCGCACTGCGTGAAGAAGTTGCCGCTCGACACGTACAGCCCGGACAGCGTCGTGTTCTGGTCCGGCGCGCACGCGCTGTCGAGCGTAAGCTCGAACGCATCGGGCACGTTTTCGACGGTCAGCCCGTGGTCGTGCGCGCGCACCGGACCATACGGCGCGCCGTCGAGCCGTGCGCCGAGGAATTCGAGCGCTTCGCCCATCAGCTCCAGATGCGGGGTGGGCGCCGCGTCCGGATTGCGGCGCACGCGCATCGTGTTCCTGACGATCGTGCGGGCCGGCGCGAGATCGAATTCGAGTGCGACGGAATCGATGAGGAAGGCCGGCGGCGTGTAGTCGGCGCGGCGGATCACGGTGGAGGAGGCGTTGTCGGACATGGTCGTCGAGATCGGTGGAGTGGGGATCGGGCCCGCAGCGCGGGCCGGCTGAACCGGGCCATTGTACAAAGGCTTGCGGCCGCGTGCCGCGCGAACTTTTTACCGGTTCCGGCAGTCCGCGTATTATCGGCATCCCGTGCGGTTCGCGCGGTGCGACGAACGGGTGACGGATCGACGAGGATCGACATGAAACACGAATGGATTCAACGCGGTGCGGGCTGGGCGGCGGCCCTGTGCGTGGCGCTGCTGACGGGCTGCACCAGCTACGTGACGACCCAGGTCACGGCCTTCTCCGACTGGAGCGGCAGCGACGCGACGCGCACTTACGCCTTCACGCGCACCGACGCGCAGAAGCACAGCATCGAGCAGTCGACCTACGAGCCGATCGTCGCGAACGAACTGTCCGCGTATGCGTTCCGCCAGGTGCCGGCCGCGCAGGCACGCTATCTGGTCGGGCTGGCCTACGGGGTCGGCAGCGATCTGGTGACGGTGCCGCAGCCGGTCTACTACGACCCGTGGTTCATGGGGCCGGGGCCGTACTGGCGGGGCGGGCCGTGGGGCCCGTGGGGGCCCTGGGGGCCGATGCCGGCCGGCTACGTCGCGCAGACCTACCAGGTGTTCGACTACACGCTCGGCATCCGGATCACCGAGCGCGCGACCGGCAAGGAGGTCTATAACGTGACCGCGCGCACCACGGGCGACAACGGCGCGCTGCTGTATGCGATGCCGTTTCTCGCGCGCAGCGCGCTCGCCGATTTCCCGTTGTCGAACGGGGCGATCCGCACGGTGCGGCTGCCGGTCGACAAGCGCGGCGGGCCGGCCGCGCCGGCCGCCAACGAGCGCGCGGTGCCGGCGGCGCCGGCATCGGGTGCGGCGGTCGCGAAGTAACGCGGTATCGACACCGGCGCGGCCGCCCGGCCGCGCCACTTGCCTGCGTGCGTCAGACGCCGACGCCCAGCAGCGCCAGCGCGCCCAGCACGACGAACAGCACGGCCGCGATGCCATGCACCAGCTTCGTCGGCAGGCGGTGCGCGAAACGGTCGCCCAGCAGGATCGCGGGCACGTTCGCCAGCATCATCCCGAAGGTCGTGCCGGCCACCACGCCGATGTAATCCTGGAAGCGCGCGGCGAGCGCGACGGTCGCGATCTGCGTCTTGTCGCCCATTTCCGCGAGGAAGAACGCGACGAGCGTCGCGCCGAACACGCCGAGCCGCGAGCGGTTCGCATTGGCTTCGTCCGCATCGAGCTTGTCCGGCACGAGGATCCACAAGCCCATCGCGATGAACGAGAACGCGAGCGCCCAGCGCATGATCGACGGCGTGACGAGAATGCCGAGCCATTCGCCGAGCGCACCGGCGAAGCCGTGGTTCACGACCGTCGCAACCAGCACGCCGAGAATGATCGGCACGGGCTTGCGATAGCGCGCGGCCAGCACGAGGGACAGCAGTTGGGTCTTGTCGCCGATTTCAGCGAGGGCGACGGCGCCGGTGGAGATCAGGAAGGCTTGGGACACGTATGGGGTTCCACGGGCCGATGTTGTGCGTGCGAGCGACGATCCGCCGCGCGCCGGGCCCTGATGCGGCGCGCAGTGAACCATCGGTCTCGCCAGGCCTTGGTGGCTGCGTCCGCCATGGCCGAACGGCCAAGTCTGTTGACGGACGCCTCCGTCACGATGCGCGCCGGGGGCGCGGGACATCGAGCGGAGCGGCTACTCCCCAATGAGCGGCGAATTCTAGCACGGCGCGTGCCGCGCGCGGAGAATTCGACGGCGCCGGCATGCGCCGCAGCGCATGCCGGCGCAGGGTGGGGCTCAGGTGCGCCGGTTACGCGGCGGCGCGGCGTGCGGCACCGCGCTCGTGCACGAGCCGGCCGGCCGCGTACGTGCGGTACACGGCGCGGTCGTCGCCGAGCAGCGCGAATGCGAACAGCAGTTCCTCGAGCGACTCCGCGCGCTTCGTGCGGCGTGCGAGCAGCGGCGTGGCCTGCGGGTCGAGCACGACGAAGTCGGCTTCGGTGCGCGGCGCGAGCGTGCCGACCGTGTCGGCGAGATCGAGTGCCTGCGCGGCGCCGGCCGTCGCGAGCCAGAACATCCGCGTCGCGCTCAGGTGGTGGCCCGACAGCCGCGCAACCTTGTGCGCCTCGTTCATCGTCTGCAGCATCGAGAACGACGTGCCGCCGCCGACGTCGGTGGCGAGCGTGACGGGCACGTCGTATTCGCCGGCCTTGTCGAAGTCGAACAGCCCGCTGCCGAGGAAGAAGTTCGACGTCGGGCAGTGCGCGACGACGGTGCGCGTCTCGGCCATCCGGCGACGGTCCTCGTCGTCGAGATGGATGCAGTGGCCGTACACCGCGCGCGGGCGCAGCAGCCCGTAACGATCGTAGATGTCGAGATAGCTGCGGTGGCCCGGGAACAGCTCGGCCGCCCATTTCACTTCGTCGACGTTTTCCGCGACGTGGCTCTGCACGAACACGTCCGGATGGCGGCGCGCGAGTTCGCTGCACGCCTCGAGCTGCGCCTCGGTGGAGGTCGGCGCGAAGCGCGGCGTGAGCGCGTACATCTGACGGCCCTTGCCGTGCCAGCGGCCGATCAGCTCGGCGCTGTCGTCATAGCCCGATTGCGCGGTGTCGCGCAGGAACTCGGGGCAGTTGCGATCCATCAGCACCTTGCCCGCGATCATCCGCAGGTCGCGCGCGTCGCTCGCCGCGAACAGCGCGTCGGCCGACTGCTTGTGCACGGTGCAGTAGACGAGCGCGCTCGTCGTGCCGCACGCGAGCAATTCGTCGACGAAGAAGTCGGCGACTTCGCGCGCGTGTTCCGGGTCGCCGAACTGGCGCTCGGTCGGGAACGTGTACTTGTCGAGCCACGGCAGCAGGCCGGGCGCCGGCGACGCGATCATGTCCGTCTGCGGATAGTGGATGTGCGTATCGATGAAGCCGGGCACGATCAGCTTGTCGCGCAGGTCGTGGACGACCGCGTCGCGCGCGAGCGTCGCGGCCAGCCGCGCATGCGGGCCGGCCGCGACGACCTTGCCGTCGTCGACGATCAGGAGGCCGTCGGTCTCGTGGTTCGCGGCCTGGCTCGATTGCGCCGGGTCGCCGTTGAAGGTCAGCAGCTGGGAACGGAAAGCGGTTTGCGTCATGACGAAGGGTCCTGCATCAAGGTAAGGCGAACAGAAGAAAACGGTCGGTGCCGCGCGGGCGACGACGCGGCGGGGGCGGCCCGGGCGTGCGCGACGCGGCGAGCCGCGCAGGCGGCGCCGCGCGCTGCGAGCGCGCACGCAAGCGCGGCGGCCGTCGCCGCGATGGCCGACGTACCGGCGGACAGCGCCGCCATCGCGATGGCGATCGCGATCACGGCGACCGGCTCGCCGGCGAGCGGCATCGCGAGCCGCAACAGTCGTTGCACGACGCGCAGCGACAGGCTTCGGCGCGCGACGACGCACACCGCCGTCGCCACGCGTACGACGGACGCGATGCCGGCCTGCGTGCCCGGCGCACGCAGGCGGCCGGTGCGGCACAACGCCGGGCCGGTCGTCGCGAAGCGGATGTCGTTGCGGTGTTTCATCTGTCTAGCGAACCTCGATGCCGGCCGTCACGCGGCCTGCCAGTACGAATCGAGACGCGCAATCAGCGCATCGCGCTGCGCGGCGTCGACGAACGACGCCTCGAAGCCGTTGCGAATCACCGCGTGCACTTCGGCGTCCGTCAGCTGCAGCCCGTCGACCGTCGCGAAGTAGTTGTCGTTGACGTAGCCGCCGAAATAGGCCGGATCGTCGGAGTTGATCGTCACCGCGACGCCGCGATCGAGCAGCGCCTTCAGCGTGTGCTTCGCCATGTCGTCGAACACGCACAGCTTCAGGTTCGACAGCGGGCATACGGTTAGCGCCGTGCGCGTGCGCGCGAGGCGTTCGACGAGCGCCGCATCCTCGATGCTGCGCACGCCGTGGTCGATCCGGTCGACCTTCAGCACGTCGAGCGCTTCGTAGATATACGCGGGCGGGCCTTCCTCGCCCGCATGCGCGACAAGCTTCAGCCCGAGCGCGCGCGCCTTCTCGAACACGCGCGCGAACTTCGTCGGCGGATGGCCGAGTTCGGACGAGTCGAGCCCGACGCCGATCAGCCGATGGCGATAGCGTTCGAACAGCGGCAGCGCGGCGTCGAACGTCGCGAGCGCATCTTGTTCCGGCAGGTGGCGCAGGAAACACAGGATCAGCTTGCTCGACAGCCCGCGCTGCTCGGCATCGGCGAGCGCGCGGTCGATGCCGGCCACCACCGTCTCGATCGGCACGCCGCGTTCGGTGTGCGTCTGCGGGTCGAAGAACAGCTCGGTGTGGACGACGTTGTCGGCGAGCGCGCGTTCGCAATATGCGGCCGTCATGTCGTAGAAATCCTGCTCGGTCAGCAGCACGCTCGCGCCGGCGTAATAGATGTCGAGGAACGACTGCAGGTCGGTGAACGCGTATGCGGCACGCAGCGCGTCGATCGATTCGTACGCGAGCTTCACGCCGTTGCGCTGCGCGAGCGCGAAAATCAGTTCGGGCTCGAGCGAGCCTTCGATATGGATGTGCAGCTCCGCTTTCGGAGCGCGGGCGATCTTGTCCTTGAATGTCGGGGTCATGGCGTTGTTCTTGGTCGGTCAGAATGTTGGGGAAGCCTGCACGGGTGCGTTCGCCTCGACGGCCTGCAGCAACTGCGCGGCCACCGAGATCGCGATCACTTCGGGTGCCTTGTCGATGATGCCTTCGACGCCGATCGGGCAGCGCATCCGCGCGACCTGGGCCGGGTCGATGCCGATCGCCGCCAGCCGATGATCGAACTGCGCGCGCTTGGTGTGCGAGCCGGTCATCCCGAAGTATGCATAGTCGCCGCGCCGCAGGATGCGCTCGGCCAGCATGAAATCGAGTGCGTGGTCGTGCGTCATCACGACGAAGTACGCGTGCGGCGGCGCCGTGTCGACGGCATCGGCCGGGCTGGCAAGCGCGTCGATCGCGAGATTGCCGATCCCGGCGAGCGCCTCGGCCGGCGGGAACACCGCATCGGGGCCGTCGATCCAGCGCACGTGGCACGGTAGCGTCGCCAGCACCTTCACGAGCGCGGTGCCGATGTGCCCGGCGCCGAACAGCACGACGGGGAACGCATACGGCGCGATCGTTTCGGTCATCAACGCTACACCGCCGGTTTCCCACAGCAGGCAATCGGCACGCGCGGCCGGCGATTCGGGCTCGCTCAGCAGCGGCGCGCCCGGCGAGGGGCCGAATGATACGCTACGCACGGTCGCGGCGCCCGCCGCGACGCGCTTCGCGAGCGACATGATCCAGCCGAGGTCGCCGACGTCGAGCCGCTCGAACGCGAGCACGACCGCGCCGCCGCAGCACTGGCCGAGGCTCGGGCCGAGCGCGAGCCGTTCGAGCCGGCGCGCGTGGGGCACGTGCGCGCCGTCCTTCAGCAGGTGCCGTGCGATCTCGATCGCCTTCCATTCCAGATGACCGCCGCCGATCGTATGGCGGGCCGTGTCGCGCGTGACGAGCATCTTGGTGCCGGCCTCGCGCGGCGCGGAGCCGTCGGTATGCGCGACCGTCACGAGCACGGCCGCTTCGCCGTGTGCGAGCAGTTGCTGCAGATCGCCGAGCCAGGCTTCCATCAGCACGCTCCGTTCCGGACGATTCGGCACGACGCGCGGCGCGGGCTGGCGGGCGCGGCGGCAACGAGGACGGACGGGAGCGAGGCGGGCCGGCCGCACGACGGGTTCAGTGCGGTGGCCGTGCGCCGAAGGCGCGCGCGAACGACGCCGCGCAACGTGCGGACGCCATGAGGGTGACGGATGCGGATGGTTTGCGTTGTCATGATGAATCCAGTCGACATTGCGGATCGGGCGCGCGTTACGCAGGAGGTGAGACCGCCTGGCCTCGCGCACGTAGATCGCCATCCAGTCGTGAAGATAGCACCGCAAGGCGGCGGGAACATTGCCGGGCGGTGATCCGGGCTATCAGACGGCGATCATGTCGATCATAGGCCCGCCGCGCGGGATCGGGGGCGCCGACGCGCGGGCGTCGGGCCGAAACGCATGCGTGGCGGGGCGTGCGCGCGGATGTCGCGCGACGCGCGTTCGCCCGGGAATCGGGACAGCGGCGGGGATAGGTGTTTACGCGCGGCCGGCAGGGTGCGGCCGCATCGGGGTCGCGCCGGTGTCGTGGGCCTAGCCGGACGAAGCGGCCACGCGGCCTCGACCGGTCGGCCGGATCGCGCGGCGCGGCCGGTCAGCCCGCCAGCTTGCGGCGATGGCGCCAGAGGCTCGAGGCGACGGCAATCAGGATCACGGCGAAGCCGATCAGCGCCCAGCCGGGCAGCAGGATCCCGAAGATCGGCGGGTAGACCGTCTCGCACAGGCCGGCAACCTTGAACATGCCGGGGAACCACTGGGCGGGCGGCAGGCTGTCGACGATCGGCTGCAGCGTGTCGAAGCCGCAGCTGAAACCCGGATTCATCTGGATCGACAGGTGCCGCGCGGCGGTGCCGACGCCGCCGGCCGCGGCGATCGCGATCAGCAACTCGAGCACCCAGATGCCGCGCCAGTTGCGCATCCCCGCGGCCAGGAACGCGAAGATCCCGATCGCCGCGAAGAAGTAGCGCTGGATGATGCACAGCGGGCACGGATCTTCGTTCTTCACGTACTGCAGATACAGCGCGCCGGCCAGCAGGGCGATGCACACCCAGCCGAGCAGCATCAGCAGGCGGCGTTCACGGCGGAGTGCGAGCGTGGAGTCGTTCATGTCGGCGGGATTCCTGTCGTTGGTCGGTCCGATAAACAATCGCGCGATTTTAGCGCGAACGATCTGGCACGAAACTGACAGCGCGCGTGCGGCACCCGGCCGCCGTCGCTTCGTCCGGTCCGTAGCCCGCCGTCATGCCGCGCGGGCGGTCACCGGATCGTGTTCAGCACGGCCTCGACCGCCTGGCCGATCGCGAGCAGCGCGTCGTCGCGATGCGGCGCGGCCGCGAGCATCAGGCCGACCGGCGCCGCGTCGCGCGGATGGCACGGCAGCGACAGCGCGCATGCGTCGAGGAAGTTGAAGGCGCTCGGATTGCGCAGGATCAGCGCATTGGTGCGCGTGAACGCGGCGTCGTCCGCTTCGAGTTCGGCGATGCGCGGCGGCACGACCGGCACCGTCGGCGCGACGAGCGCGTCGAAGCGCGACCAGACGGTGTGTGCCGCTTCTTCCAGCATCGCGTGGCGGGCGGCGAGCAGGTCGAGATAGTCGGCCGCGCTCGCCGGCTCGCCCTTCAGGATGCGCGACAGCACGCGCGGGTCGTATTGGTCGCGGTGCTGCGCGAGCAGCGGGCGATGCCACGCGTACGCCTCGATCGGCGAGAAGCCGAAGCGGTTGATGTCCGGCAGCCGGTCGAGCGCGGAAAAGCGCACTTCAGTGACGATCGCGCCCGCGGCTTCGAGGTGCTTCAGCGATGCGTCGAGCGCGGCGGCGACGTCGGCGTCGACGCCGTCGGTCACGTAATTGGTCAGCACGCCGAGCCGCACGCCTTCGAGCGGCCGCGCGGCCGGCACGTTCGGTTCGAGACCCGCGAGCATCCGGTCGACGAGTGCGCAGCAGGCAACCGTCAGGCCGATCGGGCCGAACGAGTCGAGCGTGGTCGACAGCGGCACGCCGCCTTGCGTCGGGATCCGGCTCGCGGTCGGCTTGAAGCCGGTCAGCCCGCACAGGGCGGCCGGGATGCGGATCGAGCCGCCGGTGTCGGTGCCGAGCGCGACGGCGGCCATCCCGTCGGCGACGGACGCGGCCGCGCCCGACGACGAGCCGCCGGAAATCCGTGCATCGCCCGGCACGTCGCGGTGGTACGGCGAGCGCGGATTGCCGAAGTGCGGATTCAGCCCGAGCCCCGAGAACGCGAACTCGCTCATGTTGGTGCGGCCGATCAGCACCGCGCCCGCGCGCTTGAGCCGCGCGACGGCGACCGCGTCGGCCCTGGCGGGCGGCGCCCCGTCGAGCACGCGCGAACCGGCGCGCGTCACCTGGCCCGCGACGTCGAACAGATCCTTCACCGATACGGGGATGCCCGCGAGCGGCGACAGCACGGTGCCCGCGGCACGCAGGCGGTCGTGCGCGTCGGCGGCCGCGCGCGCGTTGTCGGCGTCGACTTCGGTGAAGACGGCGGCACCCTGGCCGGCCGGATCGGCGATCCGGTCGAGCGCGACGTCGACGAGCGCGCGGCTCGTGGTCCGACCGGCGGCGAGATCGGCGGCGAGCTGGGCGAGCGGAGGGAAGGGCGTGAAGGTGGTCATGGGCGGCTCAGGGGCGAAGGTGTTGGACAAGGGTGGCGCGAAACGAATCGATGTGGCGTTCGACGGCCGTGCGTGCGCCGGCGGCGTCGCGCGCGGACAGCCGCTCGAACAGTTCGCGGTGTTCGTGCTGGACGTCGGACAGGTGATGCGGCTCGGACAGCGTGACGAACCAGAAGCGCAGCGAGCGTTCGTGCAGCGCGCGCAGGATTTCCGCGAGCACCGTGTTGCGTGCCGCCGCGGCGATCGTCTGATGAAACGCGCGGTCGAGCTCCATCATGCCCTCGACGTCGTGCGAGTCGACGCAGGCCTGGCCGTCGTCGAGCAGCGCGGCCATGCGCGCGAGATCGTCGGGCGTTGCGTGGCGGGCGGCGAGTTCGACGCAATGCGCTTCGTTGATGCGGCGCACGTCGATCACCGCGGCGATGTCGTCGAGCGACAGCGGTTGCACCATCAGCCCCTTGCGCGGCATCACGGACAGCAGCCCTTCGAGCACCAGCCGGTGGACGGCCTGATGGACGGGCGTGCGGCCGATGCCGGTGCGGGCCACGAGGTCGGCTTCGTTGAGCGCGGCGCCCGGCTTGAGGCGCATCGTGATGATGTCGCGCTGGATCAGCGCGTACGCGCGGTCGGCGAGGCTGACCGCCGATGCGGCGGGCCGGTCGTGGAGGGCGTCGGTCAGGGCGTTCATGCAGGCGGGGGCGCGGTGGCCGGACAGGGTGCGGTCATGGCGCGGGCGATCGGGCAACGTGGACGATCCGTGAATATTATTGTGATATATCACTGATGTCCAGTTCGCCCGGACGACCTTCGATACCATCGAATGGAGGCCGGTGGCACGTCCGGCGGGGGATGCGACGACTTGCAACAATTTCGACAGGATGTTGCAGGTTTACCGCGCGATCGTGCACTGAAGCATAATGAATCCTCGTCAATCCAATACGCGCGAGCGACGTACCAGACCATCGTCATGAGCGAAAACACGCCTCCCCCGGCCGGTCTGCCCGGCACTTCTTCCGCTTCCACCGATTCCCCTCGTTCCGGTCCGGCGCCCACGCCGGAGGCGCCCGCCACGCAGGCTGCCGCTGCGCAGGTCGTCGCGGCGAATGGCGCAGCGCCGGTCACGGCGGCGGCCGAGCCGGGCGCCGCAGGCACGGCGGGTGCCGCCGCCGAAGGCAGTGCAGCGCCGCCGAAACCCGGTGCGGCGCCACCCGGTTTCGGCGCGCAGCCCGATTTCGACACGCCGCGCCCGCCGCCCGCGAATGCGCAGAACGTGCCGCCGGCTTACCTGAAGCAAAGCGACACGCCGTGGTCGGTATTCGGCCGGATCATCGCGGCGCGCGCACGCCGGCTATTCGATCGCGCCGGCCAGCGGATCACGCAGCGCACGCTGCGCATCGGCGTGTCGGCGCGGATCTTCCATCCGGAGCCCGGCGCGAAGGGGCTGCGCGGCAAGACGCTGCAGTATCTCGAGGAATCGATCGCGCACTGGGTGATGTCGCGCGACGTGCTCGTGTTCATGATCCCGACCGTCGGTCACCAGGGCATGCTGCACCCGAGCAACATCCGCCTGCGCGACTACGCGAAGCATCTCGACGGCCTGCTGCTGCAAGGCGGCGCCGACGTGTCGCCGCAAACGTACGCGGCGTCGGACGCGCGCCCCGAATGGCCGGGCGACCGCGTGCGCGACATGTACGAGCTCGAGCTGTTTCACGAGTTCGTCGAGTCCGGCAAGCCGGTGCTCGGCGTGTGCCGCGGTTGCCAGCTGATCAACGTCGCGTTCGGCGGGTCGCTGTACCAGGACATCGCGACCGACGTACCGACCGCGAACGCGCACGTGAGCGAGCATTACGACCAGCATCGCCACGCGATCCGCTTCCCGGACTCGTCGACGCTGGCGAGCATGTTTCCCGGGCGCAGCGAAGCGATCGTAAACTCGATCCACCATCAGGCGATCCGCGATCTCGGCCGCGATCTGAACATCGAGGCCGTGTCGGCCGGCGACGGGATCATCGAAGGCATTCGCTACCGGCGCGCGCCGTTCGTCGTCGGCGTGCAATGGCACCCGGAGTTTCATCGTGCGGGCGGCGCCGAACTGCTCGACTGCACGCCGCTGCTCGATGCATTCCTGCGCGCGGCACGCGAAACGCGCCTGTAGGCGGCGTTTGCAGTACCGAGCAGGAAGGCCGGCCGCATCCCGTTAAATTCGAGATGCGGCCGTTTCGTTTTGAACGATAATCGCGACTCCCGATTCGTTCGCCGGAGTCTGAAGTTGGCCTTCCGAGATTTTTCCCCTGCACGATGCGCAACGTGGATCGTTGCGCTGGCCGCCTGCGTGCACGCGGGCGCAGCGTGGTCCGTCGACGCGACCGCGCCGGTCGCGGGCTCGCGCCCCGCGGTGACGAGCCTGCGCGGCGATGCCGCGCAGGCGGCTTCCCCTTCCGACGCGTCCGCCGCCTCCGCGACGGATGCGACCGCGCAAGGCAACGTCGCCGAGCTCACGCAGATGCTGCACGACGGGCGAATCGTCGAGATGCGCACCACCTACAACGGCAGCTACGGCGCGAGCCTGATGTTCGATCCGCGCGAGATGACGTATTACGTCGCGCTGTTCCAGGACAAGCATCTGTGGCGCGTGGTCAAGTCGCAGGAGAAGACCCGCGCGGAAATGGTCTACGCGAACTTCGTCCAGCAGACGACGCAACTCGCGGACGTCGAAATCCGCCGCACCGAACTGCAGGCGCAGAAGGCGTTCCTCGAACGCGTGATCGCGCTGCAGGCGAATCGTGCGCAGCAACTGCAGGCCGATCTGAGCGTCGCGCGCAGCCAGCAGGCCGAGGTCGCGCAGCGGCAGAAGTCGGCGCACGAACAGGCGCAGGCGCTGCAGGTCGAGAAGCGGGCGGCGCAGCTGCAGTTGCGCGAACTGCAGGAGCAGGTACGGCAACTCGAGCGGCAGGCCGAAACGGGGTTGCCCGCGCGCAAGTGACGAGCGGCCGGCCCGACGGACCGGTCGACGAACGAAAACCCGGCGCAGCGTGCTTCGCCGGGTTTTTTATTGCCCGCGCGTCAGCGGGTGAGCGTGGTCGGTGTGTCGGTCAGGCGGCGATGGGACAGGTGCGTCGTCCAGTCGAAGTCTGCGGCGGGCGCGTCGGCCGCCCATGCCGGGCGATCGGCGCGCAGCGCGTTCGCCATCGCGATCAGCGTGAGTGGATCGTCGAGCGAAGCGTGCTGGTCGTGCCGGGTGTCCGGGACCCGCAGTGAACCGGCGCGACCGGGCGTTGGCATGCGCGATGCGACGTGCGTGATCGACGGGCGGCCGGCGAGTCGCGGCGCGGAAGGCGGGTGGACTTGCGCGGCTGTCGCGTGCGTGCCGTTCGGTCGATTCGGCGACGGTACCGCCGCGGTGGCGGCGCGTCGTACGTCCGGCGCGCCGTCGGCGTCGGCGAGTCGCGGCGACGGCGCGAGCGCAGCGTCGCGTGCGGGCTGCGACGATGTGATAGGTGTATTGGCAACGGCCCGCGCCGCGTGGTGCCGTGCCGGCGTGATGGCCGTGGCGGGCTCGGCCCCGGCGCTCCGCACTCGACCCGTGAATTCCGTCGCGTGCTCCGGCACGGCGCCGGCGATTTGCATGACCGGCGAACGCGCGACATCCGGAAACGGTTCGTGGGCGACGATCAGCCCGCCGATGATCGCGAGTGCGCCGATGCTCCAGCAGGCGGCATGCCGTGCCCGCCGGTCATGTGCTCGATTGACGGCACGTGCGATGTGCCGATGCCGACCGCTGGCGCCGGCCGCAACGGCCGGTACGCCCGCTGACGACGGCTGTACGGCGGCCAGCGGTTGCCAGCGGCAGGCACGATGCGGCGCGTCGACGTCGATGCACGAAGTCGTCAACGTTGCCACGCAGCGGATGCCGGAGCGGCTGCCGGACGCGGCGCCGAACCGCCATTCGCGGCCGAACGGCGGCACGCCGTCGAGCGGCGCGACGCGAGGGCGGGCGATCGAGCCTTCGACGGAAACGAGGGGCGATGGAATCATGAGGGCGGTGTGCGGTGCGACGCGGGCCGCGTGGCCGGCCGCGGCGCGGAGTGCGTCGCAAATCGTGACATTGTGGTCAGGCGATCGCGATCGGTCGATCGGATCAATCTGATTTTGATGCGCCTTTCGCGGCGATTCGTACGAGCCGGACGCGGCGTCCGCAACGCCGGTCGGGTACAAGGCAATTGTCGGCTTCGCGTGGCATCATTCGCCAACCATGCCGGCATGCGCATCGTTGCGCGCGGCGCCGCCGGCTGGCAGCGATGCCCGTGTGCGCCGGCCCGGCGACACGCATCGTCGGATCCCCACGGCGCGCAGGTCGCGCCTTCCGAGCCGAGAGAACTCCATGTCCACTGCCACACACGCCGTCGCGCAGGAATCGAAATTCCGTACCGTGTTCCGGGTCGTCAGCGGCAACTTCCTGGAAATGTACGACTTCATGGTCTACGGGTATTACGCGTCGGCCATCGCGAAAACGTACTTTCCGAGCGGCAACGCGTTCGCGTCGCTGATGCTGTCGCTATCGGTGTTCGGCGCGGGCTTCCTGATGCGCCCGGTCGGCGCGATCGTGCTCGGCGCGTACATCGACCATCACGGCCGCCGCAAGGGGCTGATCCTGACCCTCGGGCTGATGGCGCTCGGCACGCTCACGGTGGCCTCGATACCGGGTTACGCGACGATCGGCGTGCTCGCGCCGGTGCTCGTGCTGCTCGGCCGGCTGCTGCAGGGCTTTTCCGCGGGCGTCGAGCTCGGCGGCGTGTCCGTCTACCTGTCGGAGATCGCGACGAAGGGGCACAAGGGGTTCTATACGTCGTGGCAATCGGGCAGCCAGCAGGTGGCGGTCGTGTTCGCCGCGTTCGTCGGCGTGCTGCTGAACCGCGCGTTGCCGGCCGAGGACATGACCGCGTGGGGCTGGCGCATTCCGTTCCTGATCGGTTGCCTGATCGTTCCGTTCCTGTTCCTGATCCGCCGTTCGCTGAAGGAAACCGACGAATTCCTCGCGAAGCGTCACCGTCCGACGATGGGCGAGATCATGCGTTCGATGCTGGAAAACTGGGGCGTCGTGATCGCCGGCATGGGGATGGTGATCATGACGACGGTGTCGTTCTACATGATCACCGCATACACGCCGACGTTCGGCAAGGAAGTGCTGCACCTGTCGTCGCTCGACGCACTCGTCGTGACCGTCTGCGTCGGCCTGTCCAATCTCGTCTGGCTGCCGCTGTCCGGCGCGTTGTCGGATCGCATCGGCCGCCGCCCGGTGCTGATCGCGTTCACGGTGCTCACGCTGCTGTCGGCCTATCCGGCCGTGCTGTGGCTCGTGGCGGATCCGTCGTTCCTGCGGCTGCTCGCGGTCGAGCTGTGGCTGTCGTTCCTGTACGGCTCGTACAACGGCGCGATGGTCGTCGCGCTGACCGAAGTGATGCCGGCCGATGTGCGCACGGCCGGCTTCTCGCTCGCGTACAGCCTCGCGACGACGATCGGCGGGTTCACGCCGGCGATCTCGACGTTGCTGATCCACCAGACCGGCAACAAGGCGGCACCGGGGCTGTGGCTGAGCGTCGCCGCATTCTGCGGATTGATCGCGACGCTCGTGTTGTATCGCACGCGCGAAGCGCGCAACCAGTACAAGTCGGCCTGACGCCGCCTGTATCGCATCACGTCGACTGAAAAAAGGGAGCGCGCCGCGCTCCCTTTTTTTGTCTGCGCTCGGGTATTCAGGCGTCGCGCAGCGCGGCGGCGACCGCCGCCGCCACGTCGAGCCATTGTCCCGGTGCGGACTGGCGGGCGAGCCTCGCTCGCGGATACCACGGACAGTCGTCGCCGGTGAACCAGCGCCAGTCGGATGCGAACGGCAGCATGATCCACAGCGGCTTGCCGAGCGCGCCCGCGAGGTGCGCGACCGCCGTATCGATCGTGACGACGCCGTCGAGCCGTTCGATCAGCGCTGCCGTGTCGGCGAAGTCGTTCAGCCGCCCGTCGAGGCGATGCATGCGGGGATGCGCGTCGACGCGTGCCCGTTCGTCGTCGTCGAGCGCCGGCTGCAGCACGATCCAGTCGATGTCCGGCAGCGCGAGCAGCGGCGCGAGCGCGTCGAACGGCATCGAGCGGTTTTCCTGTGCTTGCCGGCGTCCCGTCCACGCAAGGCCGAACTTGCGCTTCGACTGGCCGCCCAGCGAGCCGCGAAAGCGCCGCTGCGTGCTGTCCGGCACGTCGAGGTAGCGTGTGCCCGCGACGATGTCGGCCGGCTGCAGGCCGAGCAGGAACGGCAGGCTCATCAGCGTGCATGCGATGTCCGCCGCCGGCGGCTTCGCGGCGCCCTGCGCGACGAGCGTCACGCGCCAGCGTGCCGCGGCCGGTGCGAGCAGCGCGACGAGTTCCGGCTGCACTTCGAGCACGACGCGCGCGCAACGCGCGCGGGCGAGCGGCACGAAGCGGACGAACTGCAGCGTGTCGCCGAAGCCCTGTTCCGCGCGGATCAGCAGCGTGCGCGCGGCAATCGGCTCGCCTTGCCAGCGCGGCAGCGTGCCGAGCGGCGTCGCGCCCGGCGTGTCGTGGCGCGTTTCGTACGCGGGCAGGCCGCGGGCGAAGTCGCCCAGCGTCAGCAGCGTGACGGCGCGGTGCAGCTGCGCGAGTTTCAGGTCGGGGGCGACGCGCAGCGCCTGGTCGAACGCGCGCAGCGCCATCTCGTGCGCGCCGAGTGCGTGATGCGCGTTGCCGAGGTTCAACCACGCGAGACTGAACGACGGATCGAGACCGACCGCGCGTTCGTAGTAGGGCAGCGCTTCGCGCTGGCGTGCCTGCGCGCACAGCGCGTTCGCGAGCCCGAAGAGGGCGAGCGGAAACGGCGGGTGCAGCGCGAGCGCGGCTTCGAATGCGGCGGCGGCTTCGCCATGACGGCCGAGCGCCTCGAGCGTGTTGCCGAGATTGAAATGCGCGGCGACAAAGCGCGGCTGCGCGGCGATCGCAGCCTGAAAATGGGCGATCGCGTCGTCGGCCCGGCCCATCGCGTTCAGCGCCATCGCGAGATTGTTGTGCGCGCCGGCATGCCCGGGCCGCAGCTCGAGCGCGCGATGGAATGCGGCGAGCGCATCGTCGTGACGGCCGAGCGCATTCAGCGCGTTGCCGAGGTTGTTGTGGATCGATGCGTCGTCCGGTGTGAGCCGAAGTGCGCGGGCAAATGCGTCGACGGCATCTTCGTGGCGCTGCAGTGCCGCATAGGCGTTGCCGAGGTTGTAGTGCGCGAGCGGAAATTCGGGCGCGAGCGTCAGCGCGTTGCGAAAGCGGTCGATCGCTTCGTCGAGCCGGCCGAGCGCCTTCAGCGCGTTGCCGAGATTGAGCTGCAGCGCGGCGTCGTTCGGGCGCAACTCGACCGCACGCCCGACGAGATCGGCCGCCTCGGCATGCTGGCCCTGCTGATGCCGCAGCACGCCGAACAGATGCAGCGCGTCGGCGTCGGCGGGATGAGTGGCGAGTGCGGCGCGATAGCCGTGCTCGGCCTCGGCGAGGCGGCCCGCGCGGTGCGCGGCATACGCTCGGTCGAATGCGGATTCCATGACGCGAAAACTGACGGAAAGCGCGTATTTTCCCACACTGCGCGCGGGCACCCCAGATCGGCCGGTCGGCATATGGCCCCGTCACGCGGAGCGGCGTAGACTTGCACAATCGCGTGTCATCGAGGTTCTCATGGCTGACACACTGCTCGATATCCCGCCGGTGCTGATCGTCGGCGCAGGCCCCACCGGCCTTGCCGCAGCGATGAGTCTCGCGCGCGCCCGCGTGCCGGTGCGCATCATCGACCGGCTGGCCGTGCCCGCGCCGTATTCGCGCGCGATCGGTATCCAGGCACGCACGCTCGAACTGCTGGAGCAGCATCGCGCGGTCGAACCGTTTCTCGCGCTGGGTCATCGCGCCCATGCGGCCGCGCTGCATGCGGACGGCCGCGTGATCGCGCGGCTCGATTTCGATCCGCTGCAAACGCGTTATCCGTATCTGCTGTTTCTCGACCAGAGCATCACCGAGCGGCTGCTCGCCGAGCATCTGGCCGGGTTCGGCGTGACCGTCGAACGCGGCGTCACGCTCACCGCATGCGATGCGGGCGGACCGTCGCTCGACGTGACGATCCGCGATGCCGATGGTCGTGAACAGGCGTTCGCGCCCTCGTACCTGATCGCCGCCGACGGCGCGCACAGCACGGTGCGCCACCTGCTTGGCCTGGGCTTCGCCGGGCATGCGTTCGAACAGACTTTCCTGCTCGCCGATTTCGCGGCGATACCCGACTGGCCGGACGAGGAGATCCATCTGTTCACGACGCCCGACGGCATCGCGGGGCTGTTTCCGATGGGCGGCGGCCGCTACCGGCTCGTTGCCGACCGGCCGCCCGGCAGCGACGCATCGCCCGACGGACTCACGCCCTCGACCCCGTCGCTCGACGAATGCGAGGCGATCGTGCGCGCGCGCGTCGGTGCGTCGATTGCGCCGAGCGATCTCGCGTGGTCGACGTATTTCCGCCTGCATAGCCGGATGGTCGAGCGACTGCGTCACGGGCGGGTATTCTTCGCGGGCGACGCCGCGCACGTTCACAGCCCGGCGGGCGCGCAGGGCATGAACACGGGCATCCAGGAAGCGTTCAATCTTGGCTGGAAGCTCGCGCGCGTGCTCGGCGCGGGCACGCCGGAGCGCCTGCTCGACACGTATCACGCCGAGCGCCACCCGATCGAGCGTGACGTATTGCGGCAGACCGGCCTCGTCACGCAGATCGTCGAAGCCGACCACGGCGCGATGAAGCTGCTGCGCGATCATGTCGTGCCGCTGCTGGCGTCGTTCGGGCCGGTGCGCGACGCGGTACGCCGCACCGTCAGCGAACTCGGCGTGCAATACCGAAAAAGCCCGCTCACGCTCGAACGCGTGCTCGACGGCGGGCCGCGCGCAGGCGAGCGCGCGCCCGACGCGCTCGTGCACGTGGTCGACGGGCCGCTCGGGCGGGCGCCCGGAACCGCGCGGCTATACGACCTGCACGACCCCGCGAGCTTTACGCTGCTGCTGCTCGAGGAACCGGCAGGAGCCGACGCTGGCGAGACGGGCGACGTGCCGCCGATGCCCGCGGATGCGCAGGCGCTTGTGCAGGGGCTGGAGCGGATCATGCCGGGCGCCGTGCGAACATGGCGCGTCGCCGATGCCGAAAGCGACGGCACGGATGGGCTTGCGCAGGTATACGGCCGCTCGAGGCCGTCGTTCTACCTGCTGCGGCCCGACGGCTACATCGCGGTGCGCGGCCGTACCGCCACCGACGCGAACGCGCTGCTGCGCCACTGCGAAAGCTGGTTCGCGGGCATGTCGGTGCCTGCGTAGCGGGGCGCTCAGGCGGAGGCCGCGGCTGGTACGAGCGATGCGCGGTGCGCGGCGATCGCGTCGCGCACGATCGGCGCCGCGCGTTGTCCGGCCGCGCTCGACGGATCGTCGAGCGCGGCGAGCAATGCACGACGCATCCGCGGTTCCCAGAAGCGCCGGATATGCTCGGCGATCCCGCTCAGCGCTTCTTCGCGATCGGGCATCGATTCGAAGAACGCGCCGATCTGGTTGGCCATGTCGACCAGGTGTCCGTTGTCCATCGCTTCCTCACTTGCCCGTCGTCACGGCGGCCGGCGTGGCGGCGCGGCGCTCGAGGAGGTCGAGCTGCTCCGAGTTGAAGCGCGCATACGCGCGCTGCCAGTCCGACGGCTGCGCGACCGGCATCACCTGCACGGCCGTCACCTTGTATTCCGGGCAGTTCGTCGCCCAGTCGGAGCTGTCCGTCGTGATCACGTTCGCGCCCGATTCGGGGAAGTGGAACGTCGTGTATACGACACCCGGCTGCATGCGGTCGGACACGAGCGCGCGCAACACGGTCTGGCCCGCCCGCGATTCGATGCCGACCCAGTCGCCGGTCCGGATTCCGCGGTCCTCCGCGTCGTGCGGATGGATCTCGAGACGGTCCTCTTCGTGCCACTGCACGTTCTCGGTCCGGCGCGTCTGCGCGCCGACGTTGTATTGCGACAGGATGCGGCCCGTAGTCAGGATCAGCGGATAGCGCTGCGTGACCTTTTCCGGCGTCGGAATGAACTGCGTGATCACGAACCGGCCCTTGCCGCGCACGAATGCGTCGATGTGCATCGTCGGCGTGCCGTCCGGCGCCTGTTCGTTGCACGGCCACTGGATGCTGCCGAGCGCATCGAGCTTCTCGTACGACACACCCGAGAAGGTCGGCGTGAGCCGCGCGATCTCGTCCATGATTTCCGACGGATGCGTGTAGTGCATGTCGTAGCCGAGCGCCCGCGACAGCAGCAGCGTCACTTCCCAGTCCGCGTAGCCCGCGAGCGGCGGCATCACCTTGCGCACGCGCGAGATGCGGCGCTCCGCGTTCGTGAACGTGCCGTCCTTCTCGAGGAACGTCGAGCCCGGCAGCAGCACGTGCGCGTATTTCGCGGTTTCGTTCAGGAAGATGTCCTGCACGACGATGCATTCCATCGACGACAGCGCGGCCGCGACGTGCTGCGTGTTCGGGTCCGACTGGACGATGTCCTCGCCCTGGCAATAGAGGCCCTTGAAGCTGCCGTCGAGCGCCGCGTCGAACATGTTCGGGATGCGCAGCCCCGGTTCCGGCTGTAGCGTGGCCGACCATGCCTGTTCGAACTGCGTGCGTACGACTTCGTCGCTGATGTGCCGGTAGCCGGGCAGTTCATGCGGGAACGAGCCCATGTCGCACGAACCCTGCACGTTGTTCTGGCCGCGCAGCGGATTGACGCCGACGCCTTCGCGGCCGATGTTGCCGGTCGCCATCGCGAGGTTCGCGATGCCCATCACCGTCGTCGAGCCTTGCGCGTGTTCGGTCACGCCGAGGCCGTAGTAGATCGCGGCGTTGCCGCCCGTCGCATAGAGGCGCGCGGCGTCGCGCACCAGCGCGGCCGGCACGCCCGTTACGTCGGCGGTCGCTTCGGGCGAGTTCTCGGCGCGCGATACGAAGTCGCGCCATTGCTCGAACGCGCGCGTGTCGCAGCGTTCGGCGACGAATGCGTCGGCGACGAGCCCCTCGGTGACGATCACGTGCGCGAGTGCGTTGACGATCGCGACGTTGGTGCCCGGGCGCAGCTGCAGGTGATGCGTGGCCTTCACGTGCGGGCCGTCGACCACGTCGATGCGGCGCGGGTCGATCACGATCAGCTTCGCGCCCTCACGGATGCGCCGCTTCATGCGCGAGCCGAACACCGGGTGCCCGTCGGTCGGGTTCGCGCCCATCACGACGATCACGTCGGACTGGCCGACCGACGCGAAGGTCTGCGTGCCGGCCGATTCGCCGAGCGTCGTCTTCAGGCCATAGCCGGTCGGCGAGTGGCACACGCGTGCGCAGGTGTCGACGTTGTTGTTGCCGAACGCGGCGCGCACGAGCTTCTGCACGAGGTAGGTTTCCTCGTTCGTGCAGCGCGACGACGTGATGCCGCCGATCGAATCGCGGCCGTACTTCTGCTGCAGCTTGCGGAACTGCGTCGCGGCGTAGGTGAGCGCCTCTTCCCAGCTGACTTCGCGCCACGGGTCGGTGATCTTCTCGCGGATCATCGGCTTCGTGATGCGGTCCTTGTGCGTCGCGTAGCCCCACGCGAAACGGCCCTTCACGCACGCGTGGCCTTCGTTCGCGAGGCCGTTCTTGTGCGGCGTCATGCGCACGACCTGCGTGCCCTTCATCTCGGCCTTGAACGAGCAGCCGACGCCGCAGTACGCGCAGGTCGTGACGACCGAATGCTCGGCCTGGCCGAGCTGGACGACGGTCTTTTCCTGCAAGGTGGCCGTCGGGCACGCGGCGACGCACGCGCCGCACGATACGCATTCCGATGCCATGAACGATTCGCTTTCGCCGGCGGCGACGCGCGATTCGAAACCGCGCGCGGCGATCGTCAGCGCGAACGTGCCCTGCGTTTCCTCGCATGCCCGCACGCAGCGGTTGCAGACGATGCACTTCGACGGGTCGTACGTGAAGTACGGATTCGATTCGTCCTTCTGGTCGCGCAAGTGATTGGCGCCGTCGAAGCCGTAGCGCACTTCGCGCAAGCCCACCACGCCCGCCATGTCCTGCAGTTCGCAGTCGCCGTTGGCGGGGCAGGTGAGGCAGTCGAGCGGATGGTCGGAGATGTACAGCTCCATCACGTTGCGGCGCAGCGACTGCAGCCGGTCCGACTGCGTACGCACCTTCATCCCGGCTTCGGCGGGCGTCGTGCACGATGCCGGATAGCCGCGCCGGCCTTCGATTTCGACCAGGCACAGACGGCACGAGCCGAACGGTTCGAGCGAATCGGTCGCGCAGAGCTTGGGTACGTTGACGCCGGCTTCGATCGCGGCGCGCATTACCGACGTGCCGGCCGGCACCGTGACCGGCTGGCCGTCGATTTCGAGCGTGACGTCGGTATCGGCATGCCGTTGCGGCGTGCCGTAGTCGGTTTCGTCGAACGGATCGCGCACGCGTGCCTCAGCGGCGCTCTTGCACGCGCATTGGCCCGAGCCGCAGCCGCCTTGGCGGACGTTGTTCGTGTCGAGGGACATGCAGGGCTCCTTCTGGGTCAGGCCGCAGCCTTGACCGGACCCGACGCGGCTTGCTTGCCGGCGGCGAGCCCGAAATCTTCGGGGAAATGGTCGAGCGCGGACAGCACCGGATACGGCGTCATCCCGCCCATCGCGCACAGCGAGCCGGCGAGCATCGTGTCGCACAGGTCGCGCAGCAGCGTGACCTGGCGCTCCGACGTGTCGCCTTCGCGAATCCGCGCGATCGTCTCGACGCCGCGCGTCGAGCCGATCCGGCAGGGCGTGCACTTGCCACACGATTCGATCGCGCAGAACTTCATCGCGTATTCGGCGAGCTCCGCGAGATTCGACGTGTCGTCGTGCAGCACGATGCCGCCGTGGCCGACCACCGCGCCGATCGCCGCGTACGCCTCGTAGTCGAGCGGCACGTCCCACTGGTGTTCGGGCAGGTAGGTGCCGAGCGGGCCGCCGACCTGGGCGGCGCGCGCGGGCCGGCCGCTGGCCGAGCCGCCGCCGTAGTCGAACAGCAGCTCGCGCAGCGTGACGCCGAACGCGAGCTCGACGAGGCCGCCGTGGCGGATGTTGCCCGCGAGCTGGAACGGCAGCGTGCCGCGCGAGCGGCCCATCCCGTAGTCACGATAGAACGCGGCGCCGCGCGCGAAGATCACCGGCGCGGTCGCGAGCGTGATCACGTTGTTGATCACGGTCGGCTGGCCGAACAGGCCGGCGAGCGCCGGCAGCGGCGGCTTCGCGCGCACGACGCCGCGCTTGCCTTCGAGCGATTCGAGCAGCGCCGTTTCCTCGCCGCACACGTACGAACCGGCGCCCTTCGCGACGTGCAGGTCGAACGCATGCGCGGAGCCGAGCACGCGTTCGCCGAGCCAGCCGGCTTTGCGAGCGCGTTCGATCGCCGTTTCGAGTGCCGCGATTGCATGCGGGTATTCGCTGCGCACGTAGATGTAGCCGAGCGTCGCGCCCGTCGCGATGCCCGCGATGATCATCCCTTCGATCAGGCAGTACGGATCGCACTCCATGAGCAGGCGATCGGAGAACGTGCCCGAATCGCCTTCGTCCGCGTTGCAGACGATGTACTTCTGCGCGGCGCGCGCCTGCCGGACCGTGCGCCACTTGATGCCGGCCGGGAAGGCCGCGCCGCCGCGGCCGCGCAGCCCCGATTCGATCAGCTGCTCGCACGCGGCGTCGCCGTCGAGTGCGAGCGCGTTCTTCAGGCCGGCGAGGCCGTCATGCTTCAGGTAGTCGTCGATCGACAGCGGATCGGTCAGGCCGATGCGCGCGAACGTGAGGCGCTGCTGGCGCGCGAGATAGGGCAGCGCGTCGACGAGGCCGACGCCGCTCGGGTGCGTGCCGCCGTCGAGCCAGTTTGCATCGAACAGGGCGGGCACGTCGGCCGCCGACAGGTTCGCGTAGCCGACGCGCCCGGCGGCCGTGCCGACCTCGACGAGCGGCTCGAGCCACAGCAGCCCGCGCGAACCGTTGCGGATCAGTTCGATCGCGACGCCGCGCCGCTCGGCTTCCGCGAGGATCGCGGCGGCGAGGGCGTCGGCGCCGAGCGCCAGCGCGGACGAATCGCGCGGAACGTAGATGCGGGTCGTCATGCGGCCTCCGGGGTGTGGGCGGCCGCGTCGGCGAGCAGGGCGTCGAACTTCTCCGGCGTGACCTTTGCGTGCAGTACGCCGTTGACCGTCATCGACGGCGATTGTGCGCACAGCCCGAGGCAGTAGACCGACTCGAGCGCGACGTCGCCCGGCGCGTGCGCGTCGGCGCCATCGCCGTGCGCGGCGTCGAACCGGCAACCCGTGCGCGCTTCCGCGTGCGCGGCCAGCGCTTCGCAGCCCATGCTGCGGCACGCCTCGGCGCGGCACATCTGGATCGTCACGCGCGCGGGCGGCGTGGTGCGGAAGTGGTGATAGTAGGTGAGCACGCCGTGCACTTCGGCACGCGACAGATTCAGCGCCTTCGCGAGCGGCGCGACGCAGCCTGCCGGTACGTAGCCGGCCTCGTCCTGGATCGCATGCAGGATCGCGACGAGCGAGCGGCCGGCGCGCGCATGACGCTCGACGAGCGCGTCGGGCGCAGGGGAATTCGGGGACATCGTTGTGCTCCTCCAAAGTCTCATATGTGCCCTTGATTCATATAGTGCACACCGGGACTTCGTCCTGATTGATTTTGAGCAACGATAAGCGGAAGATTTCGCAGTCGCAATAGGAAATCGGAGTACATAATTGATTCGAATCGAATGCGACGCGTATCTGACCGTACGCGACACGGAGGGCCGCACGGCGAGCCTGTCGGATGTCGCCCCGTTGCTGGAGCTCGTCGCCGATACGGGCAGCATTGCACAGGCCGCGCAGGCGAAAGGGCTGTCGTATCGGCACGCGTGGGGCATGCTGCGGGCGCTGGAGGCGTGCGTCGGCGGCGAGTTGATCGAGACCGCGCGCGGCAAGGGATCGACATTGTCCGAGCTGGGGCAGGCGGTCGTCGACGCGCAGCGGCTCGCGCGCAGCCGTCTCGACGGGAACCTGCGCGCGCTGGCGGCCGAGGTGGCGAGCGACCTGAACCGGCGGCTCGCACAGCGCGACGGCGCCGTGCGCATCCATGCGTCGCACGGCTATGCGGTTGCGGCGCTCGTTTCCGCGCTCGTCGATGCGCAGGCCGCCGTCGACATCAAGTATCGCGAGAGCGTCGAGGCCGTGCAGGCACTCGCGCGCGGCGAATGCGAGCTGGCCGGCTTCCATCTGCCGCGCGGCGCGTTCCGCGAACGGTGCGCGCAGATCTACCGGCCGTGGCTCGACGACACGCGTCACGTGCTGATTCATCTGACGCGTCGCCAGCAGGGGCTGTTCGTGCCGCGCGGCAACCCGAAGCAGGTCGGCGGGCTGGCCGATCTCGCCCGCCACGACATCCGCTTCGTCAATCGGCAGCCGGGGTCGGGCACGCGCATGCTGCTCGATCTCGCGTTGCGGGCGATCGGCATCGATCCCGAGCGGATCGACGGCTATGCTTCGGCCGAGCTCACGCACTCGGCGATCGCCGCGTTCGTCGCGAGCGGGATGGCCGATCTCGGCTTCGGCGTCGAGCCGGCCGCCCGCCATTTCGGGCTCGATTTCATCCCGGTCGTCGACGAGGACTACTACTTCGCGTGCGAACGCGCGCAGCTCGACTCGCGGCCGCTCGCCGGCGTGCTCGCCTTGCTGCGCGATGCACGTTTCGTCGAGCGCGTCGCGCATCTCGACGGCTACGATCCGGCGGCGTGCGGGACGCTGGCCGGTGTCGCGGAGGGCTTCGCCGGTACGGTCGCGGCCGGTACGCCGGACGGCAACGCACGGTAACGGGAATGCACGCGAGCCGCGCTGCAGCAGCGAGGGATTTGCGCTACGCTTGCCGCTTGATCAACGTTCCAACAAGCACGCCGTTCAGGCGTCATCCCGCCATGAAACTTTCCGTTCCCTTCGCCGCGGCAGCGTTGACCGCAGGGCTTCTCGTCGCTGTTTCGCCGTTTGCGCTTGCGCAGAATTCCCCGGGCGTGCCTGGCGGCATCCTGAGCGAACAGTTCCGCCTGAACGAGCATCCGCAGATGCCGTTCGCGGCGTCCGCGCCGTCGCAGAAATACCAGAGCGGCAAGAAGTCGGCATTGCGCCGCAAGGGCGATATGGGGGATCCGAACGGCTGCAACCTGAAGTGCCCGCTGGACACTCAATAAACCAAGGCAGACGCGCCGGGTCGTCGTCGACGCGTCTGTGCGGCCGTGCCGCGCCGATGCCGCGCGATTCTTTTCGAGCCCCGCAGGGCATGCTGCCTTGCGGGGCTCGTGCTTTATGGCCGGTCGTAGTCCAGTGCGATCGTGCGATGCCGGATCGGGTGCCTGTCGGGATTCTAGGGTTAACCCGTAATCCAGGAAGGATGTCTTCCTGAAACCTGCCTTATTCTTAAGCATCCGCCTACATAAACTTCGGTTTGTCAGCGATGAACGGGTGTTCACCGCGAAATCAGACAAATCTGGAGGTAGGTCATCATGAAGTCGCTCGTTCAAGCCGTTGTCGTTGCTGCCGCTCTCGTTGCTCCGGTCGTTTCGTTTGCGCAGTCCGGCTCGGCACTCACCCGCGCACAGGTTCGCGCCGAACTGGTTCAGCTCCAGCAGGCCGGTTACAACACCGCCCGCGGCGAAGATCCGCACTATCCGGAAGCGATCCAGGCCGCAACCGCGCGTGTTGCAGAACAGCAGCGCAGCGCGTTGGCCCAGGCGCAAGGCGCCGACGCCAGCGGCTACGGCGCGCAGGTGCAGGGCGCATCGGCAGCGGGCTCGCGTGCGATCGGCGTGCGTCCGGCCAGCGCGGAAGAAATGAAGTCGCTGTATCGCGGCAGCTAAGCTGCGCATTGCCTGGCGGGGCCACGGGGCCGGTGCGACGATGCATCGCGTCCGGTCGCGGTGCCGGGCAGGGCGTCGTCCGCTGCGCTCGAGCGCAGCGTGGACGGCGCCGAACCTCCGTCACCTCCTGTCGCCGGCGTATCGGTGGCATTCCGCCTGGCCCGCCCGGGCCGGGCGCTTTTTCGGAGGGCGCGGGAGGTGGGCGCACCGGCAACAAAAAACCCCGCAGACTCGCGTCGTGCGGGGTTCGTGCGTCAAGCGCGGAATTTGGTGGAGGCGGCGGGAATCGAACCCGCGTCCAGAAGCGCTCCACGACTAGTTCTACATGTTTAGTTCAGTCATTTGATTTAACCGCAGCGACGCGGACGAACACGCTGCACTACGGCGATTCGCTAGGTTTTCGACCCTGGCGTCGCGACGCCGACAGGGCTTAACTGACGTAAATGACCTCTGGCGGTATTGCTACCGGTCTTGCGACACTAGCCCGTCAGTGAACTAGGCAGAGGACGGCGGCCGTTAGGCTGCCAGTGCGAACGTATCGTCGTTTGCAGTTACGATTTTCCCATTGATTAACGAGGTGACGGGTCCTCGACATGCCCTAGCCGCTTCACAACCCCTGTCGAAACCAGGTCGCCCCCGCGGATAAGATCAAACATTATAGCCCAACATCGCGCAACAGTTCGCGCAGTTCCTGCGTCGAGCCGACGAGATGCTGCGCCTGCCAGTCGGCCGGCGCGGCGCCGTCGCCGCAGTAGCCATAGGCAGCCGCGACGGTTGCCATCCCTGCCGCGCTGCCGGCCTGGATGTCGCGAAGATCGTCGCCGACATAGACGATGCGCTCGGGCGCGAGCGTCATCTGTCCGGCCGCGTGCAGCAGCGGGGCCGGATGCGGTTTCGAGTGCGGCGTTGTGTCGCCCGCGACGATGCAGGCCGCGCGCGGCGCAAGGCCGAGCAGGTCGGCGAGCGGCGCGGTGAGGCGCATCGCCTTGTTCGTGACGATGCCCCAGCGCACGCCGCGCGCATCGAGTTCGTCGAGCACGTCGCCGATGCCGGGGAACAGCACGGTGTGCACGCAGATGTCCGTCGCGTAATTGGTCAGGAATTCGTCGCGCATCGCTTCGTAGCCGGCCGATTGCGGGCCGATGCCGAATGCGCCGCCGAGCAGGCCGCGCGCGCCGGCCGATGCCAGCGGCCGCAGCACGTCGAGCGACGTTTCGGGCAGGCCGCGCACGCGCTGCATCTTGTTGACGGCGGCGGCGAGATCGGGCGCCGTGTCGGCGAGCGTGCCGTCGAGGTCGAACAGCACGGCATCGCAGTGCAGCAGGCGCGGCTCGTCGAGTGCGGGCCGCCCGGTCGAAAGGGGAGTCGTCATGCCGGTCGGAAGGTCACGCGCCGCGGCGGCACGCGACGAGATAGTTGATGTCGGTATCGTTCGACAGCGCGAAGCGCTTGCCGATCGGGTGATAGGTAATGCCCTTGATCTCCACGATATGCAGATCGGTCCCGCGCACGAAGCTCGCCAGTTCCGACGGGCGGATGAAGCGCGCGTAGTCGTGGGTGCCCTTCGGCAGCATCTGCGCGATGTACTCCGCACCGATCACTGCGAACAGGTAGGACTTCAGGTTGCGGTTCAGCGTGGAGAAGAACACCCAGCCGCCCGGCTTCACGAGCGTCGCGCACGCGGCGACGACGCCGGCCGGCGACGGGACGTGCTCGAGCATTTCCATGCACGTGACGACGTCATAGGTGCCCGGCTCGCGTTCGGCAATCGCTTCGGCGGCGATCGCCTCGTAATCGACCGTGATACCGCTTTCGAGGCTGTGCAGGTCGGCCACGCCGAGTGCTTCGGTCGACAGGTCGATGCCTTTCACCTGCGCGCCGAGTCCGGCCATCGATTCGGACAGGATGCCGCCGCCGCAGCCGATATCGAGCGCGCGCTTGCCGGCGAGGTGCGCATGCGAATCGATCCAGCCGAGCCGGACCGGGTTCAGGTCGTGCAGGGGCTTGAATTCGGCATTCGGATCCCACCACCGATGGGCGAGGTCGCTGAATTTCTGGAGTTCGTGCGGATCGGCGTTGGTCATGTCGGCAAACGGGCTACGGAAGGAGGGCGATGCGTCGGTACGTCAGCCCCGAGTATATAAGGGGGCGCACAACGAGGCCAGCGAGCGCCTGGGCGGGCGTCAAAGAAAAAGCCCCGCCGGAGCGGGGCTTTGAAGCAGTCGAAAACCGCGGCTTACTGTGCCGGAACGGTCGTCTTCTGGACTTCTTGCGTACCGACCACTTCGACTTCCACGCGGCGGTCCGGTGCGAGGCAGGCGATCAGTTGCTTGCGGTTCTTCTGGTTGCAGCCCGTCGTGACCGGGTTGCGCTTGCCCTTGCCTTCCGTGTAGATCTTGTTGGCCGGGACACCCTTGCTGACCAGGTACGACTTGACGGCTTGCGCACGGCGCAGCGACAGGCGGTCGTTGTACTTGTCCGAACCGATGCGGTCCGTGTAGCCCGTAGCGACGACCACTTCCGTGTTCATGCCCTGGATCTTCGAAGCCAGTTCGTCCAGCTTTTGCTTGCCCAGCGGCTTGAGCGTTGCCTTGTCGAAGTCGAACAGTGCGTCGGCTTGATACGTGATCTTCTGGCTCGTGATTGCCGGGGCGACCGGTGCGACCGGAGCCGGTGCCGGTGCCTGGGCGACCAGTGCGCCATCGCACTTCGCGTTGGCGGTGGCCGGCGTCCAGAACGCGTCACGCCAGCAGAGCTCGTTCGTGCCGTTCATCCACACCCATTCGCCCGTGCCGTTCACCCAGTTGTCGTTGACGGCTTGACGCGACGCCGGCACCGACTGTGCCGAAGCGGATGCAGCCATAACTGCGGTAGCTGCAATGAACGCGAGCTTTGAAAGTTTATTCATATTTCTCCTCTCGAAATTGAGATTACCGCAGGTTTACTGCGAGCCTGTTGACGGTGACAAGTCATACATTGCTCGAAGTATAACATTGGTGCGGCACAAAAAACGCGGCACCGCTCTGTGTAGACTTCGAGCAGCGTCTAACTTTCAGTGCGTTGGCATTTTGCCATATCGTTCCCTTCCTACGAAAAAAAATCCTCCCCACCCTAAGATCGCTTCAACTTTGTGGTGCATGCGCAACACTGGCCTGCCGTAACTTTTAGAGATTGTCAAGAGTGGGTCCGCGAAATTGCGCGAAAGGCCGCAAATGTTTACCCGCGTGCGCGACTCGGATCCGCGCGGCCCCCGAGCCGCCTGAGGGGGCGCGATCGCGGCCGGTTCGCGGTGCCGCTGCCGTGGTCGCGATTTTTGCTGTTTACATATAGAGGGGGTGGCGAATCGGTGGCTGATGGGCGCATGTTAGAATCTCGCGTTGCGTTGCGCATGCAGCGCCCACGCGAAAGGCGTTCGCCGTCTTCGCTCCGAAACGATACGGATACATGGATCAATTCGCCAAAGAGACCCTGCCCACCTCCCTAGAGGAGGAAATGCGCCGTTCGTATCTCGATTACGCGATGAGCGTGATCGTCGGACGTGCCCTTCCGGATGTCCGCGATGGCCTGAAACCCGTGCACCGGCGCGTATTGTTCGCGATGCACGAACTGAACAACGACTGGAACCGCGCGTACAAGAAATCGGCGCGTATCGTCGGTGACGTGATCGGTAAGTATCACCCTCACGGCGATACCGCGGTGTACGACACGATCGTGCGGATGGCGCAGGACTTCTCGCTGCGCTACATGCTGATCGACGGGCAGGGCAACTTCGGCTCGATCGACGGCGACAACGCCGCGGCGATGCGTTACACCGAAATTCGCATGGCGAAGATCGGTCACGAGCTGCTCGCCGACATCGACAAGGAAACGGTCGACTTCGAGCCGAACTACGACGGCAACGAGATGCAGCCGTCGGTCCTGCCGTCGCGCATCCCGAACCTGCTGATCAACGGTTCGTCGGGCATCGCGGTCGGCATGGCGACCAACATCCCGCCGCACAACCTGAACGAAGTCGTCGACGCGTGCCAGCACCTGCTGGGCAACCCGGAAGCGACGATCGACGAGCTGATCGAGATCATCCCGGCGCCGGACTTCCCGACGGCCGGCATCATCTACGGCGTCGCCGGCGTGCGCGACGGCTACCGCACCGGGCGCGGCCGCGTCGTGATGCGCGCGGCCACGCACTTCGAGGAGATCGACCGCGGCCAGCGGATGGCGATCATCGTCGACGAGCTGCCGTACCAGGTGAACAAGCGCTCGCTGCTCGAGCGCATTGCCGAGCTCGTCAACGAGAAGAAGCTCGAGGGCATCTCCGACATCCGCGACGAGTCCGACAAGAGCGGCATGCGCGTCGTGATCGAGCTGAAGCGCGGCGAAGTGCCCGAAGTGGTGCTGAACAACCTGTACAAGGCGACGCAGCTGCAGGACACGTTCGGCATGAACATGGTCGCGCTGGTCGACGGCCAGCCGAAGCTGCTGAACCTGAAGGAAATCCTGCAGTGCTTCCTGTCGCATCGACGCGAAGTGCTGACGCGCCGCACGATCTACGAACTGCGCAAGGCCCGCGAACGCGGCCACGTGCTCGAAGGTCTTGCCGTTGCGCTCGCGAACATCGACGAGTTCATCGCGATCATCAAGGCCGCGCCGACGCCGCCGATCGCGAAGCAGGAACTGATGGCGAAGCCGTGGGATTCGTCGCTCGTGCGCGAGATGCTGACGCGCGCCGAGACCGAGAACGCATCCGCGGGCGGCCGCTCCGCGTACCGTCCGGAAGGCCTGAATCCGGCGTTCGGGATGCAGACCGACGGGCTGTACCGTCTGTCCGACACGCAGGCGCAGGAAATCCTGCAGATGCGTCTGCAGCGCCTGACCGGTCTCGAGCAGGACAAGATCATCGGCGAGTACCGCGAAGTGATGGCGCAGATCGCCGACCTGCTGGACATCCTCGCGCGCCCGGAGCGGATCACGACGATGATCGGCGAAGAGCTGACCTCGGTGAAGGCCGAATTCGGCGACGCGCGCCGCTCGAAGATCGAGCTGAACGCGACCGAGCTGAATACCGAAGACCTGATCACGCCGCAGGACATGGTCGTCACGATGTCGCACGCGGGCTACGTGAAGTCGCAGCCGCTGTCCGAGTATCGCGCGCAGAAGCGCGGCGGTCGCGGCAAGCAGGCGACGCAGATGAAGGAAGACGACTGGATCGAGACGCTGTTCATCGCGAACACGCACGACTACATCCTGTGCTTCTCGAACCGCGGCCGCGTGTACTGGGTCAAGGTCTATGAAGTGCCGCAGGGCTCGCGCAACTCGCGCGGCCGTCCGATCGTCAACATGTTCCCGCTGCAGGAAGGCGAGAAGATCAACGTCGTGCTGCCGGTCAAGGAGTTCTCGGCCGACAAGTTCGTGTTCATGGCGACGTCGCTCGGCACCGTGAAGAAGACGCCGCTCGAAGCATTCAGCCGCCCGATGAAGAAGGGCATCATCGCGGTCGGCCTCGACGAGGGCGATTACCTGATCGGCGCGTCGATCACCGACGGCGCGCACGACGTGATGCTGTTCTCTGACGCAGGCAAGGCCGTGCGCTTCGACGAGAACGACGTGCGCCCGATGGGCCGGGAAGCGCGCGGCGTGCGCGGCATGCAGCTCGAGGACGGGCAGCAGGTCATCGCGCTGCTGGTTGCCGGCAGCGAGGAGCAGACCGTGCTCACCGCGACCGAAAACGGCTACGGCAAGCGCACGCCGATCACCGAGTACACGCGTCACGGCCGCGGCACGAAGGGGATGATCGCGATCCAGACGTCCGAGCGCAACGGCAAGGTCGTCGCCGCGACGCTCGTCGACGCCGAGGATCAGATCATGCTGATCACGACCGCCGGCGTGTTGATCCGGACGCGTGTGTCCGAGATTCGCGAAATGGGGCGCGCCACGCAAGGTGTTACACTCATCAGTCTCGATGAGGGTACCAAGCTCTCCGGCCTGCAGCAGATCGCGGAAGCCGAAGAGGGCGATGGCGAGGCCGACGAGGCGTCGGACGGCGAAGCCTGAAGAACGGATGAGACTCGAGCCGCCGCGGGCGAAAAGCGCCGCGGTCGGCGAGCAACCATTCATATTTCCAAAAGGGAGTGATGATGCAAAAGCAATTCAAGCAACTGGTTCTGCTGGCTGCACTGGTGCCGACGTTCGCGATGGCGCAAGCGCTGTCGAATTCCGCACCGGCTGCGACCGCGGCAGCTGCGCCGATCGACGCCGACAAGAAGGCAGCGATCAAGGATCTGCTCGACGCGATCGACGCGCCGAAGCTCGTGTCGGCTATCGGCAACAGCGCCGAGATGCAGGCAAAGCAGCTCGTGCCGGCGATCCTGTCGGACGCGCTGTCGGAAAACAAGTCGCTGAACGACAAGCAGAAGCAAGCTGCCGTGCCGACGCTGCAGAAGAACGCAGTGCCGAAGCTGGTTGACGGCGCGGGCAAGGTGTTCGGCTCGCAGCAGTTCCAGAACGATGCGATGTCGGCTCAGTACGACGCCTATGCGAAGTACTACAGCACGTCGGAGATCAAGGATCTGACGACGTTCTACAAGAGCCCGACGGGCCGCAAGTTCATCCAGGTTCAGGATCAGGTCGGCCGCGACGTGGTCAACGGCCTGATGCAGAAGTACATGCCGCAAGCGATCCAGGCGACGCGCGCGCAGGCTGACAAGGAAGTCGCGGCAGTCAAGCCGGGCAAGTAAGCCGTCCGGGCACGCCGCCCGGCCGTTCGGCCGGGTTTGGCGGGAGCCTGATGACAGTGCGATAATGGCCGTTTGCGCGCGAGCGCAAGCGGCCATTTCTTTTCAGGCGCGGTTCTTTCTGCCGGCGGCAAGCCGGTCGCAAGCCGGTCGCGTCCCTCCCGAGGTTTTCACGATGCGCGTCTTTAATTTCTCCGCCGGTCCTGCGGCGCTCCCCGAGGAAGTGCTGCGGCAGGCCGCCGACGAAATGCTCGACTGGCACGGCAGCGGCATGAGCGTGATGGAGATGAGCCATCGCGGCAAGGAATTCATGTCGATCCACGAGGCGGCGCTGACCGACCTGCGCGAACTGCTCGATGTGCCGGCCAGCCACCGGATCCTGTTCCTGCAGGGCGGCGGCATCGGCGCGAACGCGACCGTGCCGATGAACCTGCTCGGCTCGCGCAAGACCGCCGACTTCGTCGTGACGGGCTCGTGGTCGCAGAAGTCGTTCAACGAAGCGAAGAAATACGGCACGCCGCATCTGGCCGCCTCCGGCAAGACGGCCGACGGTTTCACGCGCGCGCCTGCCCGTGCCGAGTGGCAGCTGTCGGACGATCCGGCCTACGTGCATCTGTGCACGAACGAGACGATCGACGGCGTCGAGACGTTCGAGATTCCCGACCTCGGCGACGTGCCGCTCGTCGCCGATGTCTCGTCGCACATCCTGTCGCGCCCGATGGACGTCGCGAAGTACGGCGTGCTGTTCGGCGGCGCGCAGAAGAACATCGGAATAGCCGGCGTGACGGTCGTGATCGTGCGCGAGGATCTGCTCGATCGCGCGCTGTCGATCTGCCCGTCCGCATTCGAATGGAAAACCGTCGCCGAGAACAACTCGCTGTACAACACGCCGCCCACCTATGCGATCTACGTCGCGGGCCTCGTGTTTCAGTGGCTGAAGCGGCAGGGCGGCCTCGAGGCGATCGAGGCCCGCAATATCGAGAAGGCGAAGCTGCTCTACGACACGATCGATGCGAGCAGCTTCTATCTGAACAAGGTCGAGCCGGCGGCGCGTTCGCGGATGAACGTGCCCTTTTTCCTGGCCGACGAAACGCGCAATGAAGACTTCCTTGCCGGCGCAAAGGCGCGCGGGTTGCTGCAGCTGAAGGGCCACAAGTCCGTCGGCGGCATGCGGGCGTCGATCTACAACGCGGTGCCGCTCGAGGGCGTGAAAGCGCTCGTCGAGTACATGAAGGACTTCGAACGGCGCGGCGCCTGACGGCGGCGCTGTTCAAACAGCACGGCAAAACGCATGGACGACGAACTGAATTCCCGCCTGAAACCGCTGCGCGACCGCATCGATGCGATCGACGCGCAGCTGATCGCGCTCCTCAACCAGCGCGCCGCGGTGGCGCTCGAGGTGGGCGAGGTCAAGAAGCATTTCAATGCGCCGGTGTTCCGGCCGGAACGCGAGCTGCAGGTGATCGCGCGCCTGCAGGACATGAGCGCGGGGCCGCTCGCGAGCGAGCACATCAGCGCCATCTGGCGCGAGATCATGGCCGCGAGCCGCGCGCTCGAGCAGACGATCCACGTCGCGTTCCTCGGGCCGGTCGGCACGTACAGCGAACAGGCGATGTTCGAGTATTTCGGCCAGTCGATCGAAGGGCTGCCGTGTCCGTCGATCGACGAGGTGTTCCGCTCGGTCGAGGCGGGCGCGTCCGCATTCGGCATCGCGCCGGTCGAGAATTCGACCGAAGGCGCGGTGTCGCGCACGCTCGACCTGCTGCTGCAGACGCAGTTGCTGATCAGCGGCGAACTCGCGCTGCCGATCCATCACAACCTGCTCACGCAGAGCGGCACGCTCGACGGCGTGAAGCGCGTCTGCGCGCATGCGCAGGCACTCGCGCAATGCCAGCAGTGGCTCGCCGCGAACGCACCGCAGCTCGAGCGGCAAGCAGTGTCGAGCAACGCGGAGGCCGCGCGTCTCGCGGCGGCCGACCCGAGCGTCGCGGCGATCGCGGGCGACCGCGCGGCCGCGCACTACGGGCTGCAGATCGCGTTCTCGCTGATCCAGGACGATCCGCACAACCGCACGCGCTTCGTGATCATCGGCAAGCAGCCGGCCGGACCGAGCGGTCACGACCAGACCTCGCTGATCGTTTCGGTGAAGAACGAGCCGGGTGCGGTGTTCAAGCTGCTCGAACCGCTCGCGCGGCACGGGGTGTCGATGACCCGCTTCGAATCGCGCCCGGCGCGCGTCGGCACGTGGGAGTATTACTTCTACATCGACATCGAAGGGCACCGGGACGAGCCAGCCGTGGCCGCCGCGCTCGCGGAGCTCGGCCAGAAGGCCGCGTTCCTGAAGGTACTCGGTTCGTATCCGCGCGCGCGCTGACGCGCAGCGGCCCGTCGCCTGCACCGCGCAGGCGGCGCGGCGAAGCGGGCAGGGCAGGCCGGGCGGCGCTGCCCAAGGCGGGCTCGGGCGGTATCCGGTGCAGGTCGTGCCGGGTGCGGGCCCGTTGCCCGGAATCTGGACTTCCGCGCGCGGGGCATCGTTCCGCGCGCGTCACTTGGCTCTTGTCGTGTCAGGCTTTGCATTCAACAAACTGGTCATCTTCGGCGTCGGCCTGATCGGCGGATCGCTGGCGCGCGCGCTGCGCGAGCGCGCACCGGGCGGCGCGGGCGAAGTCGTCGGCGTCGGCCGTTCCCGTGCGTCGGTCGAGCGCGCGCTCGCGCTCGGCGTGATCGATCGCGCGGCGGCGCTCGACGACGATGCGCAACTGCGCGACGCGCTTGCCGGCGCCGATCTCGTGCTGCTGGCCGCGCCCGTCGCGCAAACGGGCCCGCTGCTCGCGCGCATCGCGCCGTGGCTCGACGCCGCGACGCTCGTCACCGACGCGGGCAGCACCAAGTCCGATGTCGTCGCGGCGGCGCGCGACGTGCTCGGTGCGCGGATCGCGCAATTCGTGCCGGGCCACCCAATCGCCGGGCGCGAGTCGAGCGGTGTCGAGGCCGCGCTGCCGGATCTGTACGTCGGCCGCAACGTCGTGCTGTGCCCGCTGCCGGAGAACGCACCCGACGCGGTCGCGCGGATCGACGCGATGTGGCGGGCGACCGGCGCCGACGTGCGCACGATGAGCACGGCGCAGCACGATCGCGTGTTCGCGTCGATCAGCCATCTGCCGCACGTGCTGTCGTTCGCGCTCGTCGAGCAGATCCTCGGCGAGACGGATGCCGAACTGAAATTCTCGTATGCGGCGGGCGGCTTCCGCGACTTCACGCGGATCGCGGCGTCGAGCCCGGAAATGTGGCGCGACGTGTGTGTCGCGAATCGCGCGGCGCTGCTCGACGAGCTCGACGGCTACACGCGCGTGCTCGCCCGGCTGCGTGCGGCGATCGACGCCGGCGACGGCGCGGCGCTTGAAGCCGTGTTCACGCGCTCGCGCGCGGCCCGCAAGGCATGGCAGGAACGCGGCGCGCAGCCCGCTGCCGAACCGGTCAAGAAATAACAGGAAACAGGACGATTCCCATGGACTATCTCGATCTCGGCCCGTATTCCAGTGCGTCGGGCACCGTGCGCCTGCCCGGCTCGAAGAGCATCTCGAACCGCGTGCTGCTGCTTGCGGCGCTTGCCGAAGGCGATACGACGATCACCAACCTGCTGGATTCCGACGACACGCGCGTGATGCTCGATGCGCTCGGCAAGCTCGGCGTGAAGCTCGCGCGCGACGGCGACACCTGTGTCGTCACCGGCACGCGCGGCGCGTTCACCGCGAAGACCGCCGACCTGTTCCTCGGCAACGCGGGCACCGCGGTGCGACCGTTGACGGCGGCGCTCGCGGTCAATGGCGGCGACTATCGCGTGCATGGCGTGCCGCGCATGCACGAGCGGCCGATCGGCGATCTCGTCGACGGCCTGCGGCAGATCGGCGCGCAGATCGACTACGAGCAGAACGACGGTTTTCCGCCGCTGCGGATCAAGCCTGCGGCGATCGCGGTCGACGCGCCGATCCGCGTGCGCGGCGACGTGTCGAGCCAGTTCCTCACCGCGCTGCTGATGACGCTGCCGCTCGTGAAGGCGAAGGACGGCAGGATCGTCGTCGAAGTCGACGGCGAACTGATCTCGAAGCCGTACATCGACATCACGATCCGGCTGATGGAGCGCTTCGGCGTGACCATCGAGCGCGACGGCTGGCAGCGCTTCGTCGTGCCGGCCGGCGTCCGCTACCGTTCGCCGGGGCGCATCATGGTCGAGGGCGATGCGTCGTCGGCCTCGTATTTCCTCGCGGCCGGCGCGCTCGGCGGCGGCCCGCTGCGCGTCGAGGGCGTAGGGCGCGCGAGCATCCAGGGCGACGTCGGCTTTGCGAATGCGCTGATGCAGATGGGCGCGAACGTATCGATGGGCGACGACTGGATCGAGGTGCGCGGCATCGGCCACGACCATGGCAAGCTCGAGCCGATCGACATGGACTTCAACCTGATTCCCGACGCGGCGATGACCATCGCGGTCGCGGCGCTGTTCGCGAGCGGCACGAGCACGCTGCGCAACATCGCGAGCTGGCGCGTGAAGGAAACCGACCGCATCGCCGCGATGGCGACCGAGTTGCGCAAGGTCGGCGCGATCGTCGAGGAAGGCCCCGACTATCTGGTCGTCACGCCGCCGCAACAACTCACGCCGAACGCCGCGATCGACACGTACGACGATCACCGGATGGCGATGTGCTTCTCGCTCGTCAGTCTGGGCGGCGTGCCCGTGCGAATCAACGATCCGAAGTGCGTCGGCAAGACGTTCCCCGACTATTTCGACCGCTTCGCCGCGCTCGCCAAGGCCTGACCCACCGTACCGATGAAATCCACCCGACCCTTTCACCCGACCCCCGTCATCACGATCGACGGTCCGACCGCTTCCGGCAAGGGGACCGTCGCCGCGCTCGTCGCCGCGCATCTCGGCTTCCACCTGCTCGACAGCGGCGCGCTGTATCGTCTCGCCGCGCTCGCGAGCGTACGCTACGGCATCGCGGCGGAGGACATCGACGCGCTCGTGAAGCTGATCGACGATCTTCACATCACGTTCCGCGAGGGCTGCGCGCAGCTCGACGGCGTCGACGTGTCGAACGACATCCGCGCCGAAGCGGTCGGCAACCGCGCGTCGGCGATTGCCGTGCATGGGCCGGTGCGTACCGCGCTGGTCGCGCGCCAGCGCGCATTCCGCAAGACGCCGGGCCTTGTCGCCGACGGGCGCGACATGGGCACCGTGATCTTCCCGGACGCCGTGCTGAAGGTGTTTCTGACGGCCAGCGCCGAGGCGCGCGCGGCCAGACGGTATAAGCAATTGATGCAAAAAGGTTTTTCTGCTAATATAGATGACTTGCTCCGGGATCTTCGTGAACGTGATGCGCGCGACAGCAATCGCGCCGCCGCGCCGCTGAAGCCCGCGGCAGATGCCAAGCTGCTCGATACGTCGGCGCTTTCGGTCGATGAAGCGGTCGACCAGGTGCTGCAGTGGTATCGGGCGCTCGGCCAGCCCGCCTGAGAAGGCGAGCGGCAGTAGGTGCTTCGCGCGGGCAGCGCGGAGCGTGTTTCGAACCCTTAACCCCGTATGGACCTCGATCTGGCCCTTTCAGCCTGCCATTCCGGCCGGCGTGGCACAGCGAGCCATGCACAATCAGATTTTTATGTCCGACCTGCAAACCTCCACCCCGAATACCGAATCCTTTGCGGCTCTGTTCGAAGAGTCGCTGACCCGTCAAGACATGCGCGCCGGCGAAGTGATTTCCGCCGAAGTCGTGCGCGTCGACCACAACTTCGTGGTCGTCAATGCAGGCCTGAAGTCCGAGGCTTACATTCCGATCGAGGAATTCCTGAACGATCAGGGCGAGGTTGAGGTGCAGTCGGGCGATTTCGTGTCCGTCGCGATCGACGCACTCGAAAACGGCTACGGCGACACGATCCTGTCGCGCGACAAGGCGAAGCGCCTGGCATCGTGGCTGTCGCTGGAAAAGGCCCTCGACAACAACGAACTCGTCACCGGCACGATCACCGGCAAGGTGAAGGGCGGCATGACCGTGATGGTCAACGGCATCCGCGCGTTCCTGCCGGGTTCGCTGGTCGACACGCGTCCGGTCAAGGACACGACCCCGTACGAAGGCAAGACGCTCGAGTTCCGCGTGATCAAGCTCGATCGCAAGCGTAACAACGTCGTGCTGTCGCGTCGTGCAGTGATCGAAGCAACGCAAGGCGAAGAGCGCGCGAAGCTGCTCGAGACGCTGAAGGAAGGCGCGATCGTCAACGGCGTGGTCAAGAACATCACCGACTACGGCGCGTTCGTCGACCTCGGCGGCATCGACGGCCTGCTGCACATCACCGACATCGCATGGCGTCGCGTGCGTCACCCGAGCGAAGTCCTGTCGGTTGGCCAGGAAGTCACCGCGAAGATCCTCAAGTTCGACCAAGAGAAGAACCGCGTCTCGCTGGGCATCAAGCAACTGGGCGACGATCCGTGGGAAGGCATCTCGCGCCGTTACCCGTCGGGCACGCGCCTGTTCGGCAAGGTCACGAACATCACCGACTACGGCGCATTCGTCGAAGTGGAATCGGGCATCGAAGGCCTCGTCCACGTGTCGGAAATGGACTGGACCAACAAGAACGTTGCGCCGTCGAAGGTTGTCCAGCTGGGCGACGAAGTCGAAGTCATGGTCCTCGAGATCGACGAAGACCGTCGTCGTATCAGCCTCGGCATGAAGCAGTGCAAGCCGAATCCGTGGGATGACTTCAGCCGCAACTTCAAGAAGGGCGACAAGATCACGGGCGCAATCAAGTCGATCACCGACTTCGGCGTGTTCATCGGTCTGCCGGGCGGCATCGACGGCCTGGTCCACCTGTCGGACCTGTCGTGGAGCGAAGCCGGCGAAGAAGCTGTTCGCAAGTACAAGAAGGGCGACGAAGTCGAAGCGATCGTGCTCGGTATCGACGTCGAGAAGGAGCGTATTTCGCTCGGCATCAAGCAGCTCGAAGGCGACCCGTTCAGCAACTACGTTGCAATGAACGACAAGGGTTCGATCGTCGACGGCGTGGTGAAGTCGGTCGATGCGAAGGGCGCTGTCATCACGCTGACGGGCGACATCGAAGGCTACCTGCGTGCATCGGAAATCTCGCAGGATCGCGTCGAAGACGCACGCAACGTGCTGAAGGAAGGCGACAAGGTCAACGCGATGGTGATCAACATCGATCGCAAGTCGCGTGGCATCAACCTGTCGATCAAGGCGAAGGATTCGGCTGAACAACAGGAAGCGATCCGCGGCCTGCAGTCGGACACCAGCGCTGCTGCGACCGGTACGACCAACCTCGGCGCGCTGCTGAAGGCGAAGCTCGACGGCCAGAACCAGTAAGCCTCACGAGGTCTGCTGAAGTATGACCAAATCCGAGTTGGTCGCGCAGCTGGCACTGCGATTTCCGCAACTTGTCCTCAAGGATGCGGATTTCGCGGTGAAAACGATGCTCGATGCGATGTCCGACGCCCTGGCGAAAGGGCATCGCATCGAAATTCGGGGTTTCGGCAGCTTCGGCCTCAACCGTCGCCCGGCGCGCGTCGGACGCAACCCGAAGTCGGGGGAGAAGGTGCAGGTGCCCGAGAAGTTCGTGCCTCACTTCAAGCCCGGCAAGGAATTGCGTGAACGCGTCGACGGCCGCGCCGGCGAGCCGCTGAAAGCTGATGATCCGGACGACGAACGTTGAACGTCGTTCGGCTTGCCCGGAATCCGTCCGGCGAAGGCTGAAGAAAAAAGCGCCCCTTGCGGGCGCTTTTTTCATTTCCGGCCGCCGTGCGGCAATGCGCATCCGCAGGATGTGCGGTGACGCGGAAACGCTTCCTTTACAATACGGGTCGATTCGGCGCCGCGAAGGGGAGTCGCGCGCCGCGGCAAACCTCAACAAAGAGAGGGCTACATGAAGTTTATCGTCTGGCTGATCCGGGTATTGGTGTTCGTGCTGCTGCTGGTGCTCGCACTGGCCAATACGCAAACCGCGACGCTGAATTTCGTTGCCGGCTACGCATGGCAAGCGCCGCTGATCCTGATCGGCCTCGCGTTCTTCGTCGTCGGGCTGCTGGCCGGCCTGCTGTCGGCACTGCCGGCGATGTTCCGCCTGCGCCTCGAGAACGGGCGCCTGAAGCGCGATCTGCGTGCGGCGCGCGAAACCCCGGCCATCGTCGACCAGCCGCCGATGCCGCCCGTCATTTAACACGGACGCCGCGCGACTCCCGCGCGGTTTTCGTCTCTGCTTCGATATTTCGCATGGATCTGGATTTCTGGTGGTTGCTCGCGATTCCGGTGGCGTTCGCGCTCGGCTGGGCGGCGTCACGCTATGACCTGAAGAACCTCCTGTCGGAGAGCGCCAACCTGCCGCGATCGTATTTCCGCGGCCTGAACTTTCTGTTGAACGAACAACCGGACAAGGCGATCGACGCGTTCATCGAGGTCGCGAAACTCGACCCCGAGACGGTCGAGCTGCACTTCGCGCTCGGCAACCTGTTCCGCCGTCGCGGCGAAACGGACCGTGCGATCCGCGTGCACCAGAATCTGCTGAGCCGCACGGACCTGCCGGTCAACGAGCGCGACCATGCGCTGTACGAACTCGGCCAGGATTTCCTGAAGGCCGGCCTGCTCGATCGTGCCGAGGAGGCATTCCACCGGCTCGCCGACGGCGACTACGCGCTGGGCGCGCAGCGGGCGCTGCTGACGATCTACGAGATCGAGAAGGACTGGAACAAGTCGATCGACACCGCGAAGCGCATCGAATCGATGAGCGACAAGCCGCTCGGCACCGAAATAGCGCAGTTCCACTGCGAACTCGCGCAGGACGCGCTGCAACGCAAGAACGCCACTGCCGCGGCCGAGCAGTTGAAGCTCGCGCTTGCCGCAAACCCGCAGAACGTCCGCGCGACGATCCTGTCCGGTGATGCCGCGCAGGCGGCGGGCGATCACGCGGCCGCGATCGAGCACTGGAAGCGCGTCGAGGCGCAAAATCCCGCTTATCTGCCGCTCGTCGCCGACAAGCTGATGAAGGCCTATGTCGCGCTCGACAAGCCGGTCGAGGGCGCCGAGCTGCTGATGGGCTACGTCGATCGCTATCCGTCGAACGACCTGCTCGATACTGCGTATCAGCACATCGCCGGGTTGCGCGGCCAGGACGCGGCGCATACGCTCGCGCGCACGCAGATGGAGAAGTCGCCGAACCTGTCGGGCATGCTGCACCTGCTCGATGCGCAGATCGCGGCCGCCGACGAGCCGCGCCGTAAGGAACTTGAAATGATGCGCGCGCTGATCAAGCAGCGAACCAAAAATCTGCCACGCTATACGTGCCAGAATTGCGGTTTCCGGGCACGGCTCTTCTACTGGCAGTGCCCCGGATGCAGCGGCTGGGAAACCTATGCGCCGCGCCGCGTCGAACCTGCGATGCCGGGTTGATCCCGGGGCGCGGCGCCGACGCACTGCGGTTCCCGCCGGGTCCGGCCCGGCGGGCAAGTTAGTCAATTACCGGGACGTACCGGAACATCTATGAAAATCACCATCATCGGCACCGGCTATGTCGGTCTTGTCACAGGCTCCTGCCTCGCCGAGATCGGCCACGACGTCTTCTGTCTGGATGTCGATCCGCGCAAGATCGAGATCCTGAACAACGGCGGGATGCCGATTCACGAACCGGGCCTGCTGGACATCATCGCGCGCAATCGCGCGGCAGGGCGTCTGCGCTTCTCGACGGACATCGAGGCGAGCGTCGCGCACGGCGAGATCCAGTTCATCGCCGTCGGCACGCCGCCCGACGAGGACGGTTCGGCCGACCTGCAATACGTGCTCGAGGCCGCGCGCAACATCGGTCGTTACATGACCGGTTTCAAGGTGATCGTCGACAAGTCGACGGTGCCGGTCGGCACCGCGCAGCGCGTGCGCGCGGTGGTCGACGAGGCGCTCGGCGCCCGCGGGCTTGCGGGCAGCGTCGCGCACCGTTTCTCGGTCGTATCGAATCCGGAATTCCTGAAGGAAGGCGCGGCAGTCGAGGACTTCATGCGCCCGGACCGGATCGTCATCGGCGTCGACGACGACGAGACGGGCGCGGCGGCGCGCGAGAGGATGAAGAAGCTGTACGCGCCGTTCAACCGCAATCACGAGCGCACGATCTACATGGACGTGCGTTCGGCGGAATTCGCGAAATATGCGGCGAATGCGATGCTCGCGACCCGCATCTCGTTCATGAACGAGATGTCGAATCTCGCCGACAAGGTCGGTGCCGACATCGAAGCCGTGCGCCGCGGGATCGGTTCCGATCCGCGCATCGGCTATCACTTCCTGTACGCGGGCGTCGGCTACGGCGGCTCGTGCTTCCCGAAGGACGTGCAGGCGCTGATCCGCACCGCCGGCGAGAACGGCCAGCCGCTGCGCATCCTGGAGGCCGTCGAAGCGGCCAACTCCGCACAGAAGGACGTGCTGATCGGCAAGATCGAGCAGCGCTTCGGCGCGGACCTGACCGGTCGCGAATTCGCGGTCTGGGGCCTCGCGTTCAAGCCGAATACGGACGACATGCGCGAGGCGCCGAGCCGTCGGCTGATCGCCGCGCTGCTCGGGCGTGGCGCGATCGTGCGCGCGTACGATCCCGTCGCGATCGACGAGGCGCGCCGCGTGTTCGCGCTCGATCTCGGCGAGGCTTCCGACGCGCTTGCGCGTCTGCATTTCGTCGATACCCAGGACGCGGCCGTGAGCGCCGCGGATGCGCTCGTGATCGTCACCGAGTGGAAGGAATTCCGGAGCCCGGATTTCACGCGCCTGAAGGCCGAACTGAAGGCGCCGGTGATCTTCGACGGACGCAACCTGTACGAACCGGACGCGATGGCCGAACTCGGCTTCGACTACCATGCGATCGGGCGTCCGCACGTCGATCCGCAGTCCCCCTCCCGTGGATGAGCGCACGATGACGACCCTTCGCGAAGTGGTGCCGGTCCCGCGCGCGCAGCTCGCGCGTTCGCGTGTGCTCGTGGTCGGCGACGTGATGCTCGACCGCTACTGGTTCGGCAACGTCGACCGTATTTCGCCGGAAGCGCCGGTGCCCGTCGTGCACGTGCAGCGCCAGGAAGAGCGGCTCGGCGGCGCGGCCAACGTCGCGCGCAACGCCGTGACGCTCGGCGCCCAGGCCGGGCTGCTGTGCGTGGTCGGCTGCGACGAACCTGGTGAGCGGATCGTCGAGCTGCTCGGCAGCAGTGGCGTCACGCCCCATCTCGAGCGCGACGCGGCGCTGCCGACGACCATCAAGCTGCGCGTGCTTGCGCGCCAGCAGCAGCTGCTGCGCGTCGATTTCGAGGCGATGCCGACGCACGAGGTGCTGCTCGCCGGGCTCGCGCGGTTCGACGCGCTGCTGCCGCAGCACGACATCGTGCTGATGTCGGATTACGCGAAAGGCGGGCTGACGCACGTGACGACGATGATCGAGAAGGCGCGCGCGGCCGGCAAACCGGTGCTCGTCGATCCGAAGGGCGGCGACTGGGCGCGCTATCGCGGCGCCTCGCTGATCACGCCGAACCGCGCGGAGTTGCGCGAAGTCGTCGGTCAGTGGCATTCGGAAGACGACCTTCGCGCGCGCGTCGCGAAGCTGCGCGCGGAACTCGATCTCGATGCGTTGCTGCTCACGCGTTCGGAAGAGGGGATGACGCTCTTTTCCGCCGCGGGCGAACTGCACGCGCCGGCGCTCGCGCGCGAGGTGTACGACGTGTCGGGGGCGGGCGATACCGTGATCGCGACCGTCGCGACGATGCTCGGCGCAGGCGTGCCGCTCGTCGACGCCGTCGTGCTGGCGAACCGTGCCGCGGGTATCGTGGTCGGCAAGCTCGGCACGGCGACCGTCGGCTACGACGAACTGTTTCACTGAGCGCATCGGGCGGCGCACGCGCCGGCCGGACGGCTCCCATTTTTCAGGCAGGACGACCATGACCATCATCGTCACCGGCGCAGCCGGTTTTATCGGCGCGAACATCGTCAAGGCGCTCAACGAGCGTGGCGAGTCGCGCATCATCGCGGTCGACAATCTGACGCGCGCGGAAAAGTTCCGCAATCTCGTCGATTGCGAGATCGACGACTATCTCGACAAGACGGAATTCGTCGAACGCTTCGCACGCGGCGATTTCGGCAAGGTACGCGCGGTGTTCCACGAAGGCGCCTGTTCGGACACGATGGAAACCGACGGCCGCTACATGATGGACAACAACTTCCGCTACAGCCGCGCGGTGCTCGATGCGTGCCTCGCGCAGGGCGCGCAGTTCCTGTACGCGTCGTCGGCGGCGACCTACGGCGGCTCGACGCGCTTCGTCGAGGAGCGCGAGGTCGAGGCGCCGCTGAACGTCTACGGCTATTCGAAGTTCCTGTTCGACCAGGTGATCCGCCGCGTGCTGCCGAGCGCGAAGAGCCAGATCGCCGGGTTCCGCTACTTCAACGTGTACGGCCCGCGCGAGACGCACAAGGGCCGCATGGCGTCGGTCGCGTTCCACAACTTCAACCAGTTCCGCGCGGAAGGCAAGGTCAAGCTGTTCGGCGAGTACAACGGTTATGCGCCGGGTGAGCAGACGCGCGACTTCGTGTCGATCGAGGATGTCGCGAAGGTGAACCTGTTCTTCTTCGATCATCCGGAGAAGTCGGGCATCTTCAACCTCGGCACCGGCCGCGCACAACCGTTCAACGACATCGCGTCGACGGTCGTGAACACGCTGCGCGCGCTCGACGGCCTGCCGCCGCTGACGCTCGCGCAGCAGGTCGAGCAGGGGCTGATCGAATACGTGCCGTTCCCGGATGCGCTGCGCGGCAAGTACCAGTGCTTCACGCAGGCCGACCAGACGAAGCTGCGTGCTGCCGGCTACGATGCGCCGTTCCTGACGGTGCAGGAAGGTGTCGACCGTTACGTGCGTTGGCTGTCCGGCCAGGTTTAAGTCCGCGCGTCGCATCGCTAGACTGGGTCTCACGGTCGGCAGCCGCCGACCGTTTTTCATCGGAGATCCAGCACATGATCAGGAAATGGTTTGCCGCCGCAGCGATGTTCGGCGCGATCGCGTCGGCCTGGGCGGCCGTCGACGTCAACACCGCGAACGAGGATGCACTCGTCGGTATCAAGGGCATTGGTCCCGCGCGGGCAAAGGCGATTCTCGACGAGCGCGGCGCACGCGGCCCGTTCAGGAATGCAGACGATCTTGCATCGCGCGTGAAAGGCATGGGCGGCCATACGGTCGAGCGCCTTCAGCAGGAGGGGTTGACGATCGGCGCAGCTGGCTCGGGTGCGCAGGCACCCGCCGCGGGCAAGCCCACGGCAGTGAAACCTGCCGCGGCGCCCGCCCGCACTGCGCAGAAGTAACGCTCGCGAGGCGAAGGGCTCCTTCAGTCGCCGTCGTTGCGACGGCTTCCCGCGGCATGCCGCGGGTTTTTTGCGTGCATGCTGCACGCGCACGATCGTGAATCGCGGGCACGCTTATTCCACCGTCGCAATGGGGGTTGCCGGCGCGAGCCCCGGCGCTGGTTTACAATCAATCGATTGATCAGCCTCGCACTCACGGTATCTCCATGGCTTACAAAACTATCGAAGACACGATCGGCAACACGCCGCTCGTGCAACTGGTCCGCCTGCCGGACGACGAGATTCGCGCACGCAACAACGTGTTGCTCGCCAAGCTGGAAGGCAACAATCCGGCCGGTTCCGTGAAGGATCGCCCGGCGCTGTCGATGATCAACAAGGCCGAGGCGCGCGGCCGCATCAAGCCGGGCGATACGCTGATCGAGGCGACGAGCGGCAATACGGGCATCGCGCTCGCGATGGCCGCGGCGATCCGCGGTTACAAGATGGTGCTGATCATGCCGGAAGACCTGTCGGTCGAGCGTCGCCAGAGCATGGCCGCTTACGGTGCCGAAATCATCCTGACGCCGGTAAAGGGCGGGATGGAACTGGCGCGCGACCTCGCGGAGCAGATGCAGCGCGAAGGCAAGGGCGTGATCCTCGATCAGTTTGGGAACCCCGACAACCCGCTCGCGCACTACGAAGGAACGGGCCCGGAGATCTGGCGCGACACCGAGGGGCGCGTCACGCACTTCGTGTCGGCGATGGGCACGACGGGCACGATCATGGGCACGTCGCGTTTTCTGAAGGAACAGAATCCGGCGATCGAGATCGTTGGCGCGCAGCCGGAAGAAGGGTCGCGCATCCCGGGCATTCGCAAGTGGCCGGAGGCCTATATGCCGACGATCTTCGATCGCAGCCGCGTCGATCGCGTCGAGAGCGTGAGCCAGGCCGCGTCCGAAACGATGGCGCGCCGGCTCGCGGCCGTCGAAGGCATCTTTGCCGGCATCTCGTCGGGGGGCGCATGCGAAGTCGCGATGCGCATCGCGCGCCAGGTCGAGAACGCGACGATCGTGTTCATCGTCTGCGATCGCGGCGACCGATACCTGTCGACCGGCGTGTTTCCTGCCTGAGCCGGAACGGCATCGGCAGGATCACGCGATAAAAAAGCGCCGCACGAGCGGCGCTTTTTCTTTGCGCGGGCCGAGCTTACTGCGCTGGTGCTTCCGTGTCCGCCGCGGGCAGCGGCAGCGCGCCGCTCGCTTCCATCTGCGCCTTCACGGCTTCGCCGAGCTGGTACACGGTGAGCGCGTAGAAGAAGCTGCGGTTGTAGCGCGTCAGCACGTAGAAGTTCTTGAGGCCGAGCATGTACTCGGTTGCGCGCCCCGGCGACGGCAGATCGACCACGGTCACCGGCGTGCCGGCTTCGGTGGTGATATTGACCGTCGGCTCGTTGAGCGTCATGCCGGCGCGCAGCAGCTGCGACAGTGCCCAGTGCGGTTCGGGCTGGCCGTCCGCGGCCGCCTGGGCGATGCCGAGGCTGCCCGTGTCGGGCGTGATCCGCCAGACCACCGGGCGGTCGGTTTCCCAGCCGTGCTGCTTCAGGTAGTTTGCGACGCTGCCGATCGCATCGGCAGGACTGCTGCGCAGATCGACGTGGCCACCGCCGTCGTAGTCGACCGCATACTCGCGGATGCTGCTCGGCAGGAACTGCGGGATGCCGATCGCACCCGTGTACGAGCCGAGCACGGTGGTCGGGTCGAGCTGGTTGTCGCGGGTCCAGACGAGGAAGTCCTCGAGGTTCTTGCGGAACGTGGCCTGGCGGCTGTCGCGATTCGGCGTGTCCGGGTAGTCGAACGTGAGCGTCGTCAGCGCATCGAGCACGCGGAAGTTGCCCATGTAGCGGCCGTAGATCGTTTCGACGCCGATGATGCCGACGATCACCTCGGGCGGCACGCCGAATTCCTCGGACGCGCGCTGCAGCGTTGCCCGGTTCGCCTTCCAGAATTTCACGCCCGCGTTGATGCGGATCGGTTCGATGAAGCGCGAACGATAGACGCTCCAGTTCTTCACCGAAGGCGTCGGCGCCGGCTTCACGAGTTTCACGGCCGTGGCCGAGTAGCTGACGCGCGAGAACAGCGCGTGCAGGCTTGCGGAATCGAAGCCGTTGCGGCTCACCATCTCGTCGATGAACGCATCGACCTTCGCGTTGCTCGCGTAACGCTGCGGAACGATCTCCTCTTCGAAGGTCTGGCCCGGCGGCGTCGGCTGCTGCGGTTGCGCCTGCGCGACGAGCGTGCCGGGAGACTTCGCAGGCTGTGTTTGCGCGGCGGCGGGTGCGGCGGCCAGGGTAGCGGCGACGGCAGCGGCAACGAGCGGAACGCGAACGCGGAACAGTGCGGAGAGAAGGGCGGCAGGCTTGCTGGAATTCATGTCGAAGCGGGCGGACAGGGCGATGGGGTTCGGCGCAGTATACCCGACGCACCTTGCGTGCCGGGGCGTAGCAGCGCACCGTTGTGGTAAGTTAGCGGCGAATTCGCGGCAGACGATGGACATCATTGATGGAGACCTGCGGCGCAACCCGCGTCGCGGATGACAGCTTATGGCAACCGCCTTCTATACGCACCCCGACTGCATGCTGCACGAGATGGGGGAATGGCATCCGGAATGCCCGGCCCGACTGTCGGCGATCCAGGATCAGCTGATCGCGAGCCGCATCGACGACCTGATCGTGCACGAAACCGCGCCGTTCGCGAGCGAGGTGGCGCTGGGCCGCGTGCATACGCAGGCCCATATCGACTACATCCGCAGCATGATGCCCGTCGACGGCTACGTCGAGATCGATCCCGACACGCTGATGAACCGCGACACGTGGCGCGCCGCGCTGCGTGCGGCCGGCGCCGCGATCGCGGCGACCGACGCGGTGATCGAAGGCCGCTACGCGAATGCGTTCTGCAGCGTTCGGCCGCCCGGCCATCACGCGGAACCCGCGCGCGCGATGGGCTTCTGCTTCTTCAACAACGTCGCGATCGCCGCGCGGCACGCGCTCGACGTGCACGGCCTCGAGCGGGTCGCGATCATCGATTTCGACGTGCACCACGGCAACGGCACCGAAGCCGCGTTCGCGAACGACGAGCGCGTGCTGATGTGCAGCTTCTTCCAGCATCCGCTGTACCCGTTCTCGGGCGCCGATCACCAGGCGCCGAACATGGTCAACCTGCCGATGCCTGCGCGCAGCAACGGGATGGCGATCCGCGAAGCGGTCGACATGTTCTGGCTGCCGCGTCTCGACGCGTTCAAGCCGCAAATGCTGTTCGTGTCGGCCGGTTTCGACGCGCATCGCGAGGACGACATCGGCAACCTCGGTCTCGTCGAATCCGATTTCGAATGGCTGACCGCCCAGGTCGTCGACGTCGCGCGCCGGCATGCGCAGGGTCGCATCGTGAGCTGTCTCGAGGGCGGCTACAACCTGTCGGCACTCGGGCGCAGCGTGGTCGCGCACCTGCGCGTGCTGGCCGGCATCTGACCGGCAGCGGATCGGCGCGCGCTCAGCGCGCCGGCACGTGCGCGTGAATCCACGCGATCAGCGCATCGATCACGCGGTCGCGCTCGAGATCGTTCATCGTTTCGTGGAACCCGCCTTCGTATAGCGTCAGCGTGCGATCGGGCGAGCCGACGCGGGCGCCGAACGCGCGGCTTCCATCGGGTTCGGTCAGCTTGTCCTCGGTGCCGTGATAGACGAGCACCGGCACGCGCAGCGCACCGCGACCGTGCTCGATGCGCGCCATCGCATCGAGGATTTCGGCGCCGGTGCGCGCCGGCACCGCGCCGTGGTGCACGAGCGGATCGGCGCGATTGGCGGCGACGACGGCCGGATCGCGTGACAGCAGCGCCGCATCGATCCTGATTGCAGGGAAGCTCGGCCACACGCGGCTGATGAAGCGGCTCATCGCGAGCATCCAGCGCGGCACGTCGCGTCCCGGCGCGAGCGCCGGGCTCGACAGCACGAGGCCTGCCAGCGCGTGGCCGCGAGCCGGCACGCGTTCGATCGCATACAGCGCCGCGACGGCGCCGCCCATGCTGTGCCCCATCAGGAAGAGCGGCGTGGCGCCGCGGGCGGCTTCGGCAACCAGCGCATCCGCATCGTTCAGGTAATCGTCGAAACACTCGACCCATGCGCGTTTGCCGGGCGACTGGCCGTGCCCGCGCAGATCGATCGCCAGCACGTCGATGCCCGCCGCGTTCAATCTGGCCGCGAGCGCCGCGTAACGGCCCGCATGCTCGGCGAGGCCGTGGACGAGCGCGATCGTCGCAAGCGGCGGCAGCGTGCCGTCGCCGGCCGGCCAGCGATACGACGCCAGTTCGAGCCCGTCCGCGGTACGCAGCCGGCCCATCCGCGGGGCGGGCGGCGATACCGGGCCCGATGCCGAGGTGGCGGCGGGTGCGGCGGCCTGCGTGGTGGTGGCGGTCATCTGGCGGGTCCCCTGTCTCGTTGGCATCGGTGTTCCGGATCATAGTCGCGGTACCCGCGCGGCGGCCCAGCAGCGCCCCTCTAATTTCGTCTGGTTATGAAAAGATCGAAATCGATTATTAAGTGGAATGAGGCGTTTGCGGTAAAATCGCCGGCTATTCCAGATGCTTCGGCGGCCAACTGGCGGGCCTCGCCAGCCGGCCGCCGTTTTGTTTACATGATCGAATTACGCAATCTGTCGCAGCGTTTTCCCGGGCCGACCGGCTGGGTCGACGCATTGCACAACGTCAATCTGACGATCCCGCAGGGAGAGGTGTTCGGCATCATCGGCCGAAGCGGCGCCGGCAAGAGCACGCTCGTGCGCACCATCAACCTGCTCACGCGGCCGACCGAAGGCAATGTCGTCGTCGGGGGACGCGATCTCACGCTGCTGTCGTCCGGCGCGCTGCGCGAAGCGCGCCGCGAAATCGGCATGATCTTCCAGCACTTCAATCTGCTGTCGTCGCGCACGGTGTTCGACAACGTCGCGCTGCCGCTCGAGCTGGCCGGCGCGAGCCGTGCCGAGATCGAGGCGGCGGTGCTGCCGCTGCTCGACCTCGTCGGGCTGTCCGCGCAGAAGGATCGCTATCCGGCGCAGATCAGCGGCGGCCAGAAGCAGCGCGTCGGCATCGCCCGCGCGCTCGCGAGCAAGCCGAAGGTGCTGCTGTCGGACGAAGCGACGTCGGCGCTCGACCCCGAGACCACGCGCGCGATCCTCGACCTGCTGAAGCGCATCAACCGCGAGCTGGGCCTGACGATCGTGCTGATCACGCACCAGATGGAAGTCATCAAGCAGGTGTGCGATCGCGTGGCGGTGCTCGACGCGGGCCGCGTGGTCGAAGAGGGCCGCGTGATCGACGTGTTCCTGCAGCCGCATCACGAAGTGACGCGCGCGCTGATCGGCGACGTGATCGCGCAGGAACTGCCGCCGGCGCTGAAGGCGCGCGTGGCCGAGCGGCTGAAGACGGGCAGCGGGCATCTGCTGCGGCTCGCGTTCACCGGCTCGGGTGTCGATCAGCCGATCCTGTCGGAGACGATCCGCCGGTACGAACTCGATTTCAACATCCTGCATGGCCAGATCGACGAGATCCAGGGGCAGGCGTTCGGGTCGCTCGCGGTGCTCGCGGGCGGCGAACCGGGCAAGGTCGGGCAGGCGCTCGCGTTCCTGCGCGAGCAAGGTGTGGTGGTAGAGGAGCTTTCGTATGTTGAGTGAGATGTTCGATATGTTCGTGCAGTCGTTCTGGGAGACGCTGATCATGGTCGGCATCTCGGGGGCGGTCGGCGCGCTCGTCGGGCTGCCGCTCGGCGTGCTGCTCTACCTGACCGACCGCCAGGGCGTGCTGCAGAACCTCGGCGTGAATCGCGTGCTCGGCGGCATCGTGAACGCGGTGCGCTCGACGCCGTTCATCATCCTGCTGGTCGCGGTCATTCCGTTCACGCGGCTCGTCACGGGGTCGTCGATCGGCACGGCCGCAGCGGTCGTGCCGCTGACGCTCGCGGCCGCACCGTTCGTCGCGCGGCTGGTCGAGACCGCGCTGCGCGAAGTCGACCGCGGGCTGATCGAGGCCGCCCAGTCGATGGGGGCGACGACCTCGCAAATCGTGTTCAAGGTGCTGCTGCCCGAATCGCTGCCGGGCATCGTCGCGGGCCTGACGATCACGTTCGTGTCGCTCGTCGGCTATTCGGCGATGGCCGGTGCGATCGGCGGCGGCGGGCTCGGCGATCTCGGGATCCGCTACGGCTACCAGCGCTATCTGCCGGAAGTGATGTGGACGGTCGTCGCGATCCTGATCGTGTTCGTGCAGATCGTGCAGTCGTTCGGCGACTGGCTCGTGCGCCGGCTGAGCCACAAGTAAAACGACATTCATTCGTTGGGGGATAGGATGCAACGACGCTTCATGCTGAAGTTCGCGGCCGCATTCGGCGCGGCCGCACTGTTCGCGAGCGCGCACGCGCAGACCGAAACCATCAAGGTGGGCGTGACGGGCGGCCCGCACGCGCAGATCATGGAGGTGGTGAAGAAGGTCGCGGCCAAGGGCGGCCTCGACATCCGCGTCGTCGAATTCTCGGATTACGTGCAACCGAACGCGGCGCTCGCGTCGGGCGATCTCGACGCGAACAGCTACCAGCACGATCCGTATCTGCAGGCGCAGGTGAAGGATCGCGGCTACAAGCTGATCAAGGTCGCGGAGACCGTCACGTTCCCGATGGGCATCTATTCGAAGCGGGTGAAGTCGCTGGCCGAGTTGAAGCCGGGCGCGCGCATCGCGGTGCCGAACGATCCGACCAACGGCGGCCGTGCGCTGCTGTTGCTGCAGAAACAGGGGCTGCTGAAGCTGCGCGCGGACGCCGGGCTGAAGGCGACGCCGCTCGACATCGTCGATAACCCGCGCAAGCTGAAGATCGTCGAGCTCGATGCGGCGCAGATTCCGCGCTCGCTCGGCGACGTCGACGCGGCCGCGATCAATACCAACTACGCGATGGAAGCGGGGTTGAAACCGAAACAGGATGCGATCGCGATCGAGGGCCCGACTGGCCCGTACGCGAACATTCTCGCGATTCGCGAGGCCGACCGGGGTAAGCCGTGGGTCGCGAAGCTGGTCGCGGCTTATCATTCCGCGGAAGTGAAGCAGTTCATCGAACAGAAGTTCGGCGGCGCGGTGATCGCTGCCTGGTAACACGTGATGCGGGGCGCGCCCGGTGACGATTAGAGTCGATGATCGAAAACCCGGGCTTTGCGTCCGGGTTTTTTCTCTTTTAAAATAGAACGACCGTTCGCTATTGCCGGCGCGCCGGAGAGGCGCGCTATCCTCGATAGCCGCGATGGATTGGTCCGCTTGGCCGCGCAGTCATGAGGCCTCGCTATAGAATGGCCTCTGGTCGTATTCGTAACTTTGGAGCGTGTGCATGAAAATCCTGGTGCCAGTGAAAAGAGTGGTCGATTACAACGTGAAGGTCCGCGTGAAGTCGGACAACACGGGCGTCGACATCGCGAACGTGAAGATGTCGATGAACCCGTTCGACGAAATCGCGGTGGAAGAAGCGGTGCGCCTGAAGGAAGCCGGTGTCGCGACCGAAGTGATCGCGGTATCGGTCGGCGTGACGCAAGCGCAGGAAACGCTGCGCACGGCGCTGGCGATCGGCGCGGACCGCGCGATCCTCGTCGAATCGAACGACAGCGTCGAGCCGCTGGCCGTCGCGAAGATCCTGAAGGCGCTGGTCGACAAGGAACAGCCGCAACTGGTGATCCTCGGCAAGCAGGCGATCGACGA